>JAFNEO010000013.1 GCA_017886205.1 Candidatus Aminicenantota bacterium
GGGGTTTACTGGCTCTTTCTATTAAGCCAAGCACGACAACCTCGGTTCTGCGAACGACTCGCGGCTTCCTCTGGCTTCTGAATTTCCGGAATATGCGGGGGTGGAAGTCCGGATTCGAGGCAAACGGGCCTAAAAATAGAACGCGTCGAGCGCCCTACTGGCGGGCGGCGGCGATATCCGCGTCCCTTTTGGCCTTGTAGGGCGTCCCTTCCTTCCAGTTGGGAAAGGCCGTATCCATCGCCAACCTGTAGCCGACTTTAAACAGCAGGCGCAGGTCCTCGATCGCCCCGGAGAGATCCCAGTTGGGATCGAATTCGTCCGCAGGCTTATGGTATTTTTCGGTCGTGTAATTCTCTTTCTGGGCCAAGGTCCATTCTTTGCCATGGGCGATGCTGTCGGTCCCGCCGCTCGGATAAACGGCCGGGATCCCCTGTTTAGCAAAGGGAAAGTGGTCGGAGCGAAAATAGGAGCCCTTCTCCGGCGTCGGGTCCGGATTGACTGTCCGGCCGTCCTCTGTGGCGGTGGCTTCGATGTATTGATCGAGGTCGGAAAATCCATAGCCGACAACGGTGATATCTCTCATCCGTCCGTAGATATTCAGCGCGTCCATATTGATGACGGCGGCCGTCTTGGCCGTGGGAAAAATGGGATGCGTAGCATAATAGCCGGAGCCGATAAGCCCTTGCTCCTCACCGGTGACGGCCAGGAACACGATCGAGCGGAGCGGCGGGTGTTTGAGTTTCTTAAAGGCTTCGGCCAGTTCGATCAGGGCGGCTGTCCCGGTAGCATTGTCCACGGCCCCGTTGAAGATCTGGTCGCCTTCGAGGGCCTGGTTCTTTCCGAAATGATCCCAGTGGGCCATGTAGAATACATATTCGTCCGGCCGCTCTGACCCCGGCAGGAAGGAGATGACATTGTTGGAAGTCACATTCCTGATAGTATTTTTCAGGGTGAGCGAGGCCTTGAGACCCAGCGGAACGGCCTTGAATCCCCTCTTCGCCGCAGTCACCTTAAGCTCGTCATAGTTCAGGCCGGCGGTTTCAAAGATCTTGCGCGCGGCCTCGAGATGAAGCCATCCGTCCGCGGCGCAGCGGGACATATTATTGTCCTCGCTGACCAGGTTGAACTGCGGCCCGGTCCATCCGTTCTGGACGACACCCCAGGGATAGGCGGCGGGCTCGGTTTCGTGGACGATAAAGACAGCGGCGGCGCCTTGCCGGGCCGCCTCCTCATACTTGTATGTCCAGCGGCCGTAATAGGTCATCGACCGCCCGGTAAAAAGCGCCGGATCCTGAGTCGCGTATCCGGGGTCATTGACCAGGACCACGACGGTTTTTCCCCGGACATCCAGGCCTTCATAATCGTTCCAGTTGTACTCGGGAGCCACGATGCCGTAGCCGGCAAAGACCATCTCCGAGTCCGCCAGCGCGCTCGCCTCAACAACGCGCTGCGTTCTCGCGACAAACTCCTCTTTGTAAGCAAAGGAGATTATTTTCCTGTCAGTTTTGACTTCGAGCCGGGCTGTTGGGTCCGCCGTACTCACCACCATCGGGATTTCTTGGAAATAGCTCTGGCCGTTTCCGGGTCGGAGACCGAGCTTCTGGAACTCGTCACGCAAAAAATTGATCGTCTTGGTCTCGCCCTCTGATGCCAGCCCCCTCCCTTCAAACTCATCGGAGGCCAGGGTTTTCGTATCTTGTGAGAGATCTTCGGCGGTGATGCTCGAAAGGGCGGGCTGCAGGCGCTTTTCCTCGCTCTCCTTGGCGCAGCCGAAAAACCCGAGCCCGATGAGCGCCAGCACGGCGCCTATGGATAGGAATGACAAAATACGTGTGCGCTTTGAAGCCTTGTTCATTTTCTTTTCCTCTTCTCTTCCGCCTTCTTGGCCTTGAGCTCCGCCGGGAGTCCGTCCACACATTTCTCGGCATGCTGGCACCATTCGGCACAGGCCAGGTCGAGCTTCGGGTTGACGATAGTCCGTCCGCACTTGCAGCGGCGCCTGACATCGTCCTTGAAAAACTCCACTTCCTTCCCACACTTCGGGCAGCGGACATCGAAGATGTCCCCCTTCTTCCAATATCTCGTGTCCTGTCCGGGACATTTCACATCAGCCATGGTGTGTCCAGCTTATCGCCCGGACGAGACCGCTGTCAAGAGCCGGAGCCGAGCGGGCATAGACTGCCCTTTTTCACTTGCCAATGAAGCGAGGGAGAGTCCCTAACGAATGCCGCCTCGAACGGCGCTGGTACGGATTTCTTTTTTTATTAGTAGAGCGAGGGAGAGTCCGTCCGAAAGCCCTCCGCAGCGGAGCGGGCATGCATTTGTTGATAGAACAAGGGCCTGTCGGCGACAAACCTCGCCCGAAACGGCTTCAAGACTTTGAACTGAGACCATTAACCTCCCCTTCCCCTCCTGGAGAATCAGGCGGGGCCTGAATCACGTAGCCGTTTCGGGAAAAGGTCGGACTCTCCCGAGCTCATAGGTTCTGTGCTAGAATACTCGGGAATCGAGCGCATGAACATCATTCCTGAGGGGAGGCCGCATGAAAGAAGCGCATAACATTACCCTGCTCGGGGCCGGGCTCATCGGGACGTTTTATACGATGACCGTCCAGGGACAGCGGAGCCGGGACCGCATCCGGACGATCTGCGCCCTGACCGACGGAGAAGCTGAAGCGTTCGCCCGGAAATGGGGGATACCGAAATGGACGGCGAACATGAAAATGGCGGTCGAGGACCCGGAGACCGACATCGTCATCGTCGGCGTGCCCAACTATCTTCACAAGAAGGCGATCACGCTCGCCGCCAAGGCCGGGAAACCTGTCCTCTGCACCAAGCCGCTGGCGCGCAACGCCCGCGAGGCCCTGGAGATCCTGGAGGTGGTGGATAAGGCCGGTGTTTTCGCCGGCTATCTCGAAGATCTGGTCTATACACCAAAGACCCTGAAATCCGTCGCTGCGGTCAAGCGGGGGGCGGTCGGCAAAGTCCTCTGGGTACGCTCGCGCGAAACTCATTCCGGGCCGCACAGCGCCTGGTTCTGGGACAAGAAGCTGGCCGGCGGCGGGGCCATCGTCGACCTGGCCTGTCACTGCATCGAGATTATCCGCAGCTTCATCGGTAAGGAGGTTCGACCGGTCGAAGTGATGTGCCTGGCCGACACCGTGGTCCATCCGATCGCCGCCGAGGATTCGGGCATCGCGCTCATCCGCTTCAAAAACCAGGCGGTCGGACAGTTCGAGGTGAGCTGGGCCTTCCGGGGAGGGATGGACCTGCGCGATGAGGTGGCCGGGGCCGAGGGCACCATCTGGCTCAACCACTTCCTGCGCACGGGCTACGAGATGTTCACGGCCGCCGGCGGCAAGGGATATGTCGCCGAGAAGGCCGAGGGTGAGGCAGGCTGGCTCTTCCCGGTGGGGGACGAAGTCCACGAGCTCGGCTACACCAATATGTTCAGCGATATGTTCGACGCTCTCGACGAAGGCCGCGAGCCGGTGGAGACTTTACTCGACGGCTACATCGTCAACGCCATCATGGACGCCTGCTATCGGTCGGCCAGGACACGGCGCTGGGAGCCGGTGATGCTCGAGCGCTGGTACCCGGAGGCGAAAAAAGAGAAGGCGAAGGCGCCCAAGAAGACCGCCAAAGGCCGGTATTCCCTGATCAAGGAAGAGCGGATGCCGGACGGAACGCTCAAGCAACTGCTCCAGGACTGGAAGACCGGACATGTCATCCAGAGGATCAAGGGGGGATAGGCTACTATTCCCATGATTACTATAAGAATACTAATATGAACATGCCAAGTCAGGCGTCATTGCGAGGAGCGAAGTGACGAAGCAATCTCAGTTGCTCTATTAGAGATTGCTTCGCTCTCTTAGGTCGCTCGCAATGACACGCATCACAAATTGTTATGTTCGTAATAAAGAAAAGGAGGAGGCTATGGACAAGCTGAGCCGGCGGCAGTTCATCAAGACTACGGGGACGGCGGTAGCATCCTTCACCATCCTCAGGCCGGAGCTCGTCCTGGCCACTCAGACCAACTCGAAGATCAAGCTGGGGATTATCGGATGCGGCGGACGGGGTGTCTGGATCACCGGCCTCTTCGCGGTCCACGGCGGCTACGAGATATTCGCCGGCTCGGACTACTTTGCCGACCGGGTGAAAGCCCTAGGCACCAAGTTCTCCGTGCCGCGGGAGCGGATCTTCTCCGGCCTTTCCGGCTACAAGCGCCTCCTCGATTGCGGCGTTGAGGCCGTGGCCATCGAAACGCCCCCCTACTTCCATCCCGAGCAGGCGGCAGCCGCCGTGGCCAAGGGCGTCCATGTCTTCTTGGCGAAGCCCCCGGCCGTGGACGTCCTCGGATGCCATCTCATTGCCGAGTGCGGAAGGAAAGCCACGGCTGGCAAGCTCGGGTTCCTGGTCGACTTCCAGACGAGGGCCCATCCGGCCTTCATCGAGGCGCTCCGGCGGGTTCATGACGGGGCGATCGGTGAGCCCGTTTTCGGAGAAGCGACCTATCATGCGGAAAGCCCGTGGGAGGAGCATTACGAGATGCTCAAGAGCAACCCGGACGATCCCGAGGTCCGGCTTCGCGCCTGGGGCTTGGACCGCGCCCTCTCCGGCGACATCATCACCGAGCAGGAGATCCATACGCTCGACGTGGCCAACTGGATCATGCGGGAGCCGCCTCTTTGGGCCGTCGGAAGCGGGGGCCTCAAGGCCCGGCCGAAAGTCGGCACCTGCTGGGACCATTTTGTCGTTTATTATCAATATCCCAACGATGTCGCCATTCAGTTCAGCGGCCGCCAGTTCAAGGGCTACGGCACGGCCGAGGGAATCAAGAACCGGATATTTGCGAGCAAGGGCGTCCTGGAGACCGAATACGGCGGGTCGGTCGTCATCCGGGGAGAGAATTTCTTCAACGGAGGCCGGACCACCGAAATATACGAGTCCGGAGCCGTCAGCAATATCGGCGCCTTCCACAAGGCCATCACGACCGGGGATTTCGCGAACCCGACCGTCCCCCCGAGCGTCCAGAGCAACCTGATCACGATACTGGGGCGCAAGGCCGCCTTCGAGAAGCGCCGGGTGACTTGGGAGGAGCTCCTAAGGGACGAGGAGCGGCTCGAGCCGAACTTGGTTGGCTTGAAGGATTAGGCTCCTGCTTGATTTTATCCTATCTCTCTTTGACCTCGTCTCTTCTGATGACTGAGCATCTTTGCAGGCGGAGTGAGCAAGATTGACATCCCTTGTCTGCCGGCGATATATTCTTCCCATGCGAAAATGTTGCCTTCTTCTTTCAACTGCCCTCCTCTTCCTCACCGTCTCCCTCGCCCTTTTCGGGGAAAAGCTCTCAGCTCCGGCAGGAGAAGGAAAGCTCAGAGTTATTGAGCTCAAAGGAACGCCTTACATGCGGGGTCATACCCACGGCCAGAGCCTCAAACTGGAAATCCAGGAGCTCATCAAGCGTTGGAAAGCGGACCTCGAAAAGACCTATTCGGTTCCCGCAACGACCTACATCGAAACACTGCTCGAGGCCTCGGACTTTGAGCCCGCCATCGAACGCTGGACGCCGGGACTCCTGGACGAAGTCCGGGGTATCGCCGACGGCGCCGGGATCGACTTCCAGACCATGTATGCCTTCCAGCTCGTCGACGAAACCTGGGTTATGAGCGACGACCTCGGCCTTGCGAAATGCACAGCCATCGCCGCTCGAAGAAGGGGCGATTCGCCCGCTCTGGTCGCTCAGACCTTGGATATCCCGACCTTTTATCACGGATACCAGACGGTTCTGCGCATCGAGGGCAGCGCTGACGAGCCGGGAGCTCTCATTTTTACTATCCCGGGGGTTGTGGCCGCGAACGGCTTGAACGACCGCTCCGTCGCCGTCTGCGTCAACGCCGTCACCCAGCTCGCCTACTCCGCCAAAGGCCTCCCCGTCGCCTTCACCATCAGGGGGATTCTCCGGCAAAAAACCTATCACGATGCCGTCCGGTTCCTCAAAGAGATCCAGCCGGCCGCTCCGCAGAACTATGTCATCGGCGGTCCGATGGAAGCCGTTAGCTTTGAGCGCTCGGCAAGCCGGATGGTCGAGTTCATTCCCTTTGAAGGCGCTGAATTCACTTATCACACAAACCATCCGATAGCCAACGACGACCTCAACCCGAAGTTCATCGAGGGACTCAAGAAAAGAGGCATGACCCTGGAGGCCTACAAGGCCCTCTGTCCCCGGTTCAAGTTCCTCGGGGAAACCTTCAAGGACAACGCGGCGGCTCTCGACCTGGCGGTCCTCAAACGGGTGTTTGCCGACCGCGACTCCGGAATCAATAACGCGAGAACATACGGGTGCACCATAATGGTCCTGGGCGATCCCCCAGAGCTTCATATCGCGCCCGGGCGTCCCGACCAAGAGCCTTTTGTGGTGCTTGGCTTCGAGCGCCGGACAGGGGCGCCTGCTTTATCTCAAAGATCTGAATCAAGCAAAACTCAGATCCAGTTCGGCGTATGCGATTGGACTATAGAAAAATCAGGTGACCCAACGGCGCTGGAGATGGCCGCCAGGCTCGGCCTCGAAGGTGTGCAGGTGAGCCTCAACCCAAAGGGAGAATCGCTGGCCCTTCTCGACAGGGATTTGCAGCAAGCCTACCTGGCCGCAATCAAAAAAACCGGTGCCGAAATCGCCTCGTTCTGCATCGGCGAATTGAATAATGTGCCGCTCAAGAACGATCCGCACGCCGAACGCTGGGTGGCCGAGGGGATCGAGATTGCCTCGGGCATGAAAGTCGGGATCATCCTCGTCCCCTTCTTCGGCAAGGGCGATCTCAAAGACGACCCGGCAGGGACAGAGGCGGTCATCGCCGCCCTTAAGCGCCTCGCCCCCAAAGCCGAGAAGGCGGGCGTCATCCTCGCCCTCGAGTCCTGGCTGAGTGCGGAAGATAACCTCAAAATCATGGCCGCCGTCGGCTCACCGGCCATCGCCGTCTATTATGACGTCGGGAACTCCCAGGAAGCCGGGTTTGACATCGGCCGAGAGATCCGCCTCCTCGGCGGCCGCATCGCACAGTTCCACGCCAAGGACTACACAGACCTCTTCGGCCAGGGCTCGCTGGATTTCAAGCCCGTGCGCGCTGCTATGAAAGAGACCGGCTACAGCGGCTGGCTGGTGCTGGAAGAAGTCAAGCTTCCTTTGGGCCTCGAGAAGAGCATCCTCCAGGACCTCAAGTACTTGAAGCGGCTCTTCCTTTCCGCAGAAATCCTCTAGCTCACGGCCTCACAAAACATATTTGAAGAGTCTCAGGCCGGCGGGAATCTTGACGTTTTCTTTGTAGATATTCCAGTAGTATCCGCGGGCCTCGCCGAGCTTCTGGAATAACGGGTGCTTTACGTCCGGAGAATGGGTGGCGAGTATCTTCCCACCGTCATCCACCAGGATGAGCCTGGCGCAGCGGTTCAGGATCCCGGCCGTCCCGACGCTACAGACGACGACGAGTTCGTTGTCCTTGGCCTTTTCGATGAGCTCTCCATAGGTCAGGTGGCGCTCCTCGATGGCGACATCCATCTCCTTCAGGATCGCCACGATCCCCTGGATGGTGACGGACGGCAGGATCAGCGGGTTCTCGGGGATCTTGATGACCGTCCCGCCGCGCAGCCCGAACAGGCAGCACGACGAGTCCCACTCGGTGATGTGCCGGTCCAGGAGCTTACCCTGCGGGTTGTCGTCCAGGAAGAGGGCGCAGGCCGCCTCAGGGCAAAACTTCTTCGCCTCGTCCACGGCCTTAACGCTCATCAGGTAATTGACGCCCAGCTTGAGGCAGCCGGTCTTATTGATCCCCACCGCGCGCACCAGGTGCGGGATGACGACGCCGCAGAACGGCTCGCCGAGGTAGCGGTCGTACCGGCAGGCCATAGCCCGGATGGCGGGCTGGGCGGGAAAGGTCACGCCGATCGACTGTTCCTCATCGATAGTGAACGGCCGGAGATAGCCCTGCGCCCCGATCTCAGCCATCTCCTCCAGGAAGCCGCGCATCGATGGGTCCTTGAAATAAAGACGGATGAAGACGTTCTCCAGTTCGTCGACCGTCGGCACCAAGTCCTGCTGCTCGCTGCCCAGGTTGAAGGCGATGCCTTTCTGATAACGCTCGAGGTTCTGGTGCCAGTTGAGGAGGACGATTTCGACCTCGCCTCCCGGGTTTCCATGACAGAAGAAGCGGATGCCTTCAAAGACCAGGAACAGCCCGTAATGGATGGACCGGGAGACGCCGAACACCCGGGAATCGGCCTCCACGATCTCGAACTGCTTCTCCAGGAGGCCGTACCTCATCTGTTGCGGGGCCCACTTCACCCCTTCGAACTTGGCCATACGATGACTCCTTATGAGGGCATGGACGAAATGATATCAGACCCCTTTTTGTATCACAGTCCAAAGAGAAGCTCAACGGAAATTAGACCCGGGCAGCATGTCCTCAGCGGCTTTGACGGACGGCCCCTAAAAGGCGGCCTGGAATTGGACGGATATCGCCTGGTTGGTCGTCCCCTCTCCTTCTTTACGATAAAGGTTATAGTTGACCATCAGCTTTGTTTTTTCCCAGATGAACCAGTTGACTCCCAGGGTGAAGAGGTCGGTCCGGTCGGCGGAAGCGTCCCGGTTTTTATCGTAGGTGTCCCATTTGATCATGGCCTGAAGCTTCTTGGGAAGGACAAAATAGCCTCCCTGGAGATACCATCCTGACTTTGAGGTCAGGTCGTCTTTGGCCGAGAGGAACTCGCCTTTGAAAGAAAACTTCCCCGGCGTCCACGAGGCCTCGAGCCCGAACCGGTCCCGGGTCAGGTCTGGCCCGTTCTGGACCGGATTGTGGCGGCCGTTGTAAAAAGAACCTCCAACGGCCAGGGATCCCATGGGATGCAGGATCAGCCTGGCTCCCAGGTCTTTGGCCTTATTTGTATCCAGCTTGTTGATACCGGCGCCGTTGAAGACCCCGAGGTAGTACTCGGCGATGGAATACCGGCCCATGAACATCGCGCCGATGTCCCGGCCCTGGGAGCCGATGTCCCGGCTGGGGGCCAGTGCATTGACGACCTGGGAACGCAGGATCGTGTCCATCTCCGCGTCAGAGGTGTTGTTCTCCAGGCTCATGGGAACATAGTACTGGCCGATGCGGAGGCCGTAAGCGGGATTAAAGAGGAAGTCGACGTTGGCGTCGATAAGAGCGGGGCTCTTGACTCCATCGATCTGGATCCGGAAGCGGACATTCTTGAGAAGTTCACCGCTCAAGGTGAGCCGGGCCCGCGGGATGGAGAACGAATCTGTCCCCTTGTCCCAATAGTTGTACAGAAACTGGGTGTACCCGCTGAGCCGGAAAGACCGGCTCGATGTCACCGGCGGCGGTTCCTTCTTGTCCTGGCCGGCTGCCGTGCCGGACAGAATAAGACCTGCCAGGATAAACACGCCGATCCCAAGAACATGCTGCTTCCTTAAACGCGTCCTGCCTCGATCACACACTTTTTACTCCTTTCATCATCCGGGAGAGCTGAAGCCTCGCCCCGCGGCTGCCTCCTCTTCCCTGGACAACCTTGGCCTCAGCGACTTGAATAGTCGACTTTGTCAATAGACTAAGTAAACTTATAATATAGACCTGCTGTTGTCAAGTGTTTTTTTATCGGGATTCTATTTTCGTCCTGAGACAACCCGCCAGACGGCCTTGCTGATCTGGATGTCCTGGACGGCGACGCCGGTGAGGTCGACGACGGTGATCTCGTCGTCGGACTGGCGCTGGAATTTCCGGTCGGAAATAGCTATGCCCAGCTCGATGAGGTCTCCCTTCTTGATCATCCCGGCCTCCAGGGCCTTGAAGACTTCGCCACGCAACAGGGATTGAGGGATGCTGTCCACGGCCAGCTTGTCTGCCTTTTTGAGGATCGCCGGATCCAGCTCCTGTTTCTCGGCGGTGTCCGAGCCCATGGCCGTTATGTGAGTGCCCTTGCGAACCTGAGCGGCTTTGAGGAGCGGAGTGTGCGATGGAGTGGCCGTGATAATCACGTTGCAGGTCGAGGAAATCTCCTCCGGGTCGAAGGTCGTCTGGATCCTGAATCCAGTTGGCGTCATGTCCGCTTTGTATCGATCCAGCTCTTCCTGGTTGACTCCCCAAACGATCACGTCTTCAAAATCTCTCACGTAGCGCAGGTATTCGACCTGCATTCTGCCCTGCACACCGGCGCCGAAAACACCCACCCGGCTTACCTTCTTGGGGGCGAAATACTTCCCCACGACCGCGCCCGCTGCGGCCGTGCGCACCTGGGTCAGATATCCCTCATCGATCAGGATCGCCGCCAGCTCACCCGTTTTCTGGCTGAAGAGAAGCATCAGTCCGGAGCTCGTGGGGAGCCCCAATTTGATATTGTCGTAGAAGCCGGAGGCGATCTTAATGACATAGTAGTCATCGTGCCGGATATACCCATACTTGATGTGGGTTTCGCCCCGGGGTTCCTCGAACACCAACTCTCCAATGGGAGGAACGACGACTTTCCCCTGGGAATAGGCCACAAACCCCTCTTCGATACTCTTGATAATCACTTCTACAGGATCGATCTGCTTAAGGGCCTGTTTGATTTGATCGAGATTGAGAACAGCTGGCATCATCGCCTCCTTTCCGGTCAATAGGGACAGGCTGTCCGCTTGGAATTAGAACGATCATAGCCAAATTCGGATTAATTGCAAATAATTATGACACGGTTTGACAATCATCGGGCAAGGCATAGAATATTCCCGCATGTTCAAGAACCGGCTCGTCTACATCGCCCTGTCCGCGCTCGTCTCCATCGGCCTGCTCTGGCTCCTTCTCTCGCAAGTTGACACCAAGGACGTCGTCAGCACCTTTTCCCGGATTTTCATCCCCGCTTTGCTCGTCTACGTGGCTGTGGCTCTCATCGCCGCCTGGCTTCGGGCCTGGCGATACAAATGGCTGCTCCAGCCGCAGCCGATCAGCTGGCCGAACATGTTTTTGGTCACCTTCATCCGGAACAGCCTGATCGACCTCCTCCCCGCCCGGCTCGGCTCTCTCTCCTATATCTACGTGCTCAACAAGAGACTCAGCTTCCCCTTTGAAGCGGCCACGTCGAGCTTCGCCCTTGCCTTTGTCCTCGATTTCCTAACGATCAGCCCCTTCCTCGTCGTCTCCGTCATCGCCGTCGGCCTGGGCGCCAATGCGCTATCGACTCCGGTACTTCTCATCCTCGCCGCTGCCTTTTTTCTCCTCGTTTTCCTTGTCTATTGGAAGCTCGTCCCGGTAGCTCGGTTTCTCCTCGCCGTCTTCCGGCGTCTTCTCCGGTTCGGGAGGATCGAAGGGAGAGCGGCGGCCCAGACCGCCGTTCAAAAATTCGAGCTGACCATCCAGAGCCTGGATTCCATCCGGCAGAGAGGGAAAGCCATCCCGATTTTCGTCCTTTCCCTCCTCATCCGGCTGGCCAAATACATCTCTGTTTTCGCACTTTTTTTTGCGCTTCTCCGCAGCCACGGCCTTTCTCTCCACGACCTCAGCTTCTGGGCCTTCATCCTCGGCCTGAGCGGAGCGGAGCTTACCTCAGCGCTTCCCATCAAGGGCCTGGCTGGGTTCGGCACCTGGGAATCGGCCTGGGCGCTAACCTTCGGGCTGATGGATTTTGACCCCCGGCTGGCCGTCATCTCGGGGATCGGGGTTCACCTCCTCACCAACATCTTCGAGTACTCGCTGGGCATCGCCAGCATCCTGATCCTTGCCTGGCCATACATCCGGAGAAAGAGGACCGCATGATCGCCTTTGAAGACCACTTCCAGATGGCCGACACCGAGAGAAGAAAGGTGCTCGAACTGGCCCTGTCGCGGCAGATCATGCGCCTTCACGGCGGGACGATCCGCGTCCAGTCCGAGCCCGGCGTAAGGACGACTTTCAGGCTGAGCTTTTAAGATTCGAGAAAGGGGCAAGGGGCCTGAGGATGGAGTTCCGTATTGGGATCATGCCGCCGACGTTGTGTTGCTAGCCAGGGAAGATTTTTTTATACTTGGACGGAATCATGAACATATCGACGACTCCTTTTTATCCCCCCGACCGGAGGATTGAGGGGATTTCGGTGAAATCCAGGTTTCGTCTTTCGCATCTGGTCGCCCTTTTTGCCCTTACCGCTCTGGTCGCTCTCGTCAACCCCCTTCACAGGGGGCTTCACGGCTCCTATTTTCTGGGCCGCAACTTATCAAGGGAGCCCAACTTGATCACCAGGGAGAAGAAGATCGGTCTGTCCAGATTGCGTCTGGAATACCCCAAGAGGACGGTTAAGACCAGTATCCTCTGGGAGGGGAGCCTCTATGTCTCCACGGCCGGAGTGCATACGTTTTCGATGACTTCCGGCCCGAATTCGGAGTTTCGAATCGACGGGGAGACCTTGATTTCGGGGCCTCCTGCGGGGATCGAAACCCGAGCCGCGAAAATCGATCTGAAAAGCGGATTTCATCCGATCCAGATCCTTTTTTTTCAAGTGCCCGGACAGGGCGGGTTCGATTTTCGTTGGGCTCCTCCCGGTGAGCCGCTCGGAGGTTTGGAATCCGCCCTGCTTTTTGCCGAAGCTCCCCGTTCCGCCGCGGCCCTGACGATATTCCGGATCCGGAGAATCCTCCTTCCGCCCCTCCTCTTCGCCTGTGTCTTGATCCTCTTGATGTTCCTGACTGGATTCGGACAGTCGATAGGGAGAATTGATACTCGACTCCCGCCGGAATCAGGCAATCGGACGGGACTCGGGCTTCTGGCGTTTCTCCTCCTTAACGGTTTCGCCCTGAATATCCTCCTCACTTTTTTTTGCGAAACCACGGTCCTGGATTTCACTCGGTTTTTTATAACCTCTCCGGTCCATTCCGGCGAAGATTCATGGAGGCAGATCGCCAAGGCCTTGGATTACCTCTCTTCGCCCCACCAACGGACGCTCTATGCGGAGGTCTTTTTCGCCAAGAAGGAAAAGTTCCAATATCCCCCCACGAGCCTCCTTCTGCTCAAGCCGCTGAGATGGCTCCCTTATCCGAAAATTGTGGAGGCGGCCAATTTCATCTCCTGGCTGGCAGTCATCGCCTCCGGCTTTATTCTAGCCTTGATTCTCATGAAAGGACTGGCCCGGCCGCCGACCCAGAACCGTCTTCCTCGTGCCGACAAGGCGATCCTATTGATCCTGGCCTTCGGGTTCACCTGGACCTTTTATCCTCTGGTCAAGTCCTTCGAGGTCGGGCAGATCCAAACGTGGCTCTATCTCCTTTTCGTCCTGGCTCTATGGTCCTGGCTATCGGAGAAGAAATTCCTGTCCGGAGTTTTTATCGGTTTGATCTGCCTCATCAAGCCCCAGCTAGGCCTTTTCGCCCTCTGGGGTCTGCTTCGGGGAGAACGTCGCTTCACAGTCGGGATCGCGGGCACCGCGGGGATTGTCGGCGCCATTTCCCTCGTTCTTTTCGGATGGACCAATCACGTAGATTATCTTCGCGCTCTGTCTTACATGGGGAGACACGGAGAAAGCTATTATACGAACCAGTCCGTCAACGGGCTTATAAACCGGCTGCTGTTCAACGGGACGAACCTCCACGGGAATCCGCACGCGTTTGCCCCTTATAACGGCTGGGTATATGTTTTGACGTTGGCCAGCACGGCCGTCTTGATCGCGGCGGCGCTCATTAGGAAACGCGGCCGGGACCGCGATGCGGGGATCGAAGATTTCCTGATCGCGGCCGTGGCGTTTACGATGGCTTCGCCGATCGCCTGGGAACATCACTACAGCATCCTCCTGCCGGTATTCGCGGCCGCCCTGCCCGCCGTTCTGGCGGCAGGACGCAAAAGTTGGATGATCTGGACACTGGCCGGGGCGTTCTCGTTGACCGCCAATATTTATCCGATGGTCAATTTTCTAGCGAACACCCGGCTCAATTTTCTCCAATCTCACCTTTTCTTCGGGGCGCTCGCCCTGTTCGTTCTTCTTTATCGGCTTCGGGACGAGCGGCGAAAGGCCGCCGAGGGGGTTAGCCGGGAATCTTGATTCCGCTTCTCAGAAACGGACGACGAGTCCGATGCCGAATTCTTTTCCGCCCAGGTCGAGCTTCGTTGCCCCATCGGGCAGAGCGTCGGCCAGCGTATCCTTAACCACGTTGACCCGGACAAAGAGTTTTCCAGCCAGGAACTTCGTGACGTTGATGTAGGTTCCGGCCTGAGCATGAAAGCCGACGGCGTTACCGCTTGTATATGGGATGTCGGTTTTTCCCAGGATCGTCTCCGAATAGGAATAGATTTCGAGTCCGGCTCCGATGAATGGTTCGAGCATTCTCCAGATAATCGGCCGGTAGATCAGGCCGAGGGAATTGGCGCTAATCTGGAATTTATCGATACTACCTAAGTAGGTCGTTGTCGTCTCATCCGAGAAGAGCCGGCGGGAAGTCCAGACGTCGATGTTGTACAGTACGTGTACGGACGCTTCGAATCCCCCAAGGTTCCTCTGAGAATGATGGAAAAACGACCTGAGATTCTTATCGTTGATCGTCCACCCCTCGAAATACGGCCCTAGGCGGAATCTGGGTTGGCCCGGCTTTTCCGGGGGCGCCGCGGCTTGGTCCTGCCCGGCCGCGAGCGACGTCACGACACCGAAAAATAGGATCATCAGAATGAGAACCAGGGATGTCCTTGCGAATGCTTTCATAATCTTTCTCTCTCTATAGTCAGGTCGTTTTCACATAGGCGGAGTCGTCAACGATCTGCACGTACGGAGGAGCGCCGTGGCCCAAGAACACGTGTTGTTCCAGACGTCTCCGCGTTCGGGTCGATGATCGAGCTCTCGTCGCCGTTGCTGTCGACGCACGTAACGGCATACACATAATCGCTATCGGAGGCGATGTTCTTGTCTTCGAAGCTGTAGACGTCCGCGGCGAGCGCGGCGATCTGCGCCCATTGGGAGCTGTCCGCCGTCCTCACTTTCCGATAAACGCGGTGGGCGGCAATCGTGATTCCCTTCTCGGCATTCAGAGGGTTGGCCTCCCAGGTCAGGACGTTCAGATAGGACCCATGGAAGAAGCTGCGCTCGAGCTTTTTTTCCACCACGAGGTTGGAGACGGATTGGACTCTGATGATCGGGCGGAAGGCGCCGCTGACCGTTGTCAGATAGCAGTCCGTAGGTTCGCTCGATCTGTCCCAAGGAATCAGGAGGTTGTCGTTACCCGCGTAGGCGGAGCACCAGTTGGCGGCGGCATCCGAGACGTCGGCGAGCTTGGACCAGGAGTCATTTTCCTCATCGTATTTGTAGAGGACAACGATCCGGCTCGAAGTCAAGCCGACCCAATAGAAATCCGAGCCCCGGGCAACAATCTTGTTATACATCGTGGGCCAGGGGCGCGACGGACCAGTGGCAATCTGCTGGACCTCGGTCCATTCTTTTGCAAAGGGATCGAAGAGGCGGGAATAATAGGATTTCCGCTGGGACGTCATCCATGTCACCATGATTTTCCCGTCGCCATTGACGGCGATACGGGGATACCAGCACCAGGCGGGGTATTCCATTCCGGACACGTTCTTCCAGTAGACCTCCTGGTTGGATTTGTCCTCTTCCAGGAGGACCGCCTGCAAAGTTTCTGTGCCGCCTTTAATGAAGGCCCCTTTGTAGGCGACCCATGTGTTGTCTTCGGCGTCGACCGCCGCGTCCACCATGGTCGAGCTCTCGCGGTCGTGGGTGATGTTCTTGAAATTGGAAAACTCCGTCTCCCCGGCGGGCTTTGTTCCGATGATGACGTCCTTCGTAAGGCCTCCCTCGCTTACCGTCTTCAGAGCCGAAACCAGGACGATGGTGTCGTCGGATCGGACACCCAGGGCCAACGTGGCTTCGTGCCTGAAGTCGATCTTGCTCATCGAAGCCCAGGCGCCGTCCTTGAAATATCCGTAGTACAGGGCTCTATCGGCGTCCTCACAGACATAGTGGAAGGTCCCTGTGCTGTCGGCGACAATATCGCCGAACCAGTATTCATCGTATTGCGGGCTGCCGGGAATCCGTTCTCCGCCGCTCCAGGTCCCGTTCTTATAATAATAATAATGGGAGTACCTGTCGCCGCCCCTATAGGCGTAAATTCGCTCGCCCTTGACGTTCTCGGCGATGACGGGGAATCTTTGGTTTCCGGCTTGACCTTCCGTCATATTGCGGGTTTCGACTTTGATTTCCTGGGCCTGAAGGCACAGGGCCCCGGCCAGCAACAGGGCAATAGACATAAGCCTTTTCATCCGGACCTCCTTCCAGGCGTTACGCTCCATCTCAATCTGCAAATGGATTGGCATTTTATCGAATAAAATCGGGGAAGTCAACAGATCCGGCGTGGCCCTCTGTCGGCGGAGATTCCTTAAAAAACTCACCCCCCTTCTCATCGCTAGGGGTGATTGACATGAATTCGCCCGATCTGGGACAATGAAAAACGAGAAGGAGAAAAACCATGACGTACAAGACCGGAATAAGCTCAAATTGCGCGGCCCTGATATCAGGATTGGCTATTATCCTCCTCCTGGGCGTCGCGGTTCCAGGTGCGGCCCAATACTACATCTATGACCTTGGCTACGACGTCACGACACAGGATATCCAGGCTGATAACACGAACACCGTGCATATCGTCTGGACCGCCAGGGGTGTTCTCTACTATGGGAATATCGTCGATAATGCCATAACAGGCACAGTGCAGGTGGCGAGAGGCGTCAGTACAACTTTCTGGCGTCCTTATGTCTCCGTACAGCCTGATGGAAGTTCCGTCCACATCGCCTGGACGACTGGAGGCAGGGGAAACAGACTCATGCATTCCTGGAAAACCACGGGAGCATGGAGTACCGAGACCGTTCTGAAAGTCCCGACGACTCAATGGTTGTGCCAACCGACGTGTGCCATCGACTCCAGCGGTATCGTTCATGTTATGTTCGTCATCTGGAACAATGCCAGAAAAAACCAATGGACGACGATTTTCTATAGGCAAAAGTTGGCCAGTGGAAAATGGACACGCAAACAGCGGTTCACTCCGCTGAGGCCCGAATATAAACACCCCATGCTCTTTGTCGACTCTACTGGCCGAGTTCATGCCACCTGGACTATGGTGGGGCGTTCCGGATACGACAGTTATGATGCTTATTACTGTACGGCCCCCAGCGGGGGCACGTTGGCATATGCCGACAGCGTGAAACTCCCCAAGAGTGCCGATTGCAGCGTCAATGGTTATGGAGATCTCTACGTCGACCGTAATGGAGTCGTCCATCGATCCATAGGCAGTTGGAGCAACGCAGTGCAGAAAATGTGCATCGATCACACAAAAAGCCCGGTCGGAGGGAGTTTCGAAACTCCCACCCGGGCGAGCATCGTGTTTCTTGATATTAAGGATGGAGACCCCGTGCCCACCGTGGTCGCGGGCGAAGATGGGAAAGTCGTCGTCGCCTGGGGCCAGATCGGATCCGACGGATCGAATACGGTCATGGCCTCCTTTTATGATCCGGGCACGCTCGCTTGGTCGACTTATACGATCGATCCGGCCGCCGGTATTCCGACGAATCCGAATTCTTACCGTATCGCCATGACTCGTACGGATACGCATATGTTCGGCGTATGGCGGGGCAGCAATGGCTATCTCAAGCTCTTCGTCTTGCCGATCTTATAAGAGACGACCTCCTCTGCTCTGAATATTTTTTCCGCTTCCAAGTTTTCCCGGTTCGCTTTGACATCCCTTCACGTCATGATTTATCATCCATGACAGTGGGACGAGGGAAAATCGGCGCATGAAACGAAGCGAAGGAACGCGGAAGGCCTGGGCAAAGGGCCTGGGGCTCGCGTGCCTCCTCGTCGTCGCCGCGACCCTGAGGCTCCAGCACATCAAGGCCGACCCGCCGGTCCTCCTCCCTTCGATCTCCGGGAGCGCGGGCATCTACTTCGACGAGGGGATCTACTGCCATAACGCCCGCAACAGGATCCTCTTCGGCCGCTGGATAACGGACGAATGGAACCCCATCGTCTACAACGCGCCCCTGACGCTCGTCTACTTCCTGGCCTTCAAGATATTCGGCATCTCCATCGTGACGGTTAAGGCCCTGAGCGTCCTCATGGGGCTCGCCGGGATCCTATTCTTTACCCTGGGGACACGCGCCTACCTGAACCCCGCCCGGAGCCTCGGCGTGGCGGCGCTGTTCGCGCTGGACTTTTATGGCGTGATGTACAACAGGATCGGGCTTCTCGAGAACTTCTCGAGCCTCTGCTTCCTGGCGAGCTTCTTCCTGTTCGTCAGGGCCCGGGGGCGCCTGGGGCCGGTGTTTTTCCTGGGCATGACGACGGCGGTGGCGGCCCTGACCAAGTATCTCTTTGCTTATTTCCTCGTCTCGACGGCCCTGGCCGTGGCCTACGAGGCCTGGAAGCGTTCGGACCGCCGGGTCCTCCTGTCCTTTCTGGCCGGGGGGCTGGCGGTGGGCCTGCCCTGGTTCTTCGGGATCTACCTGGCGTTCCGGCCGACGATCGGCAAGATCGGGGCCGGATGGGGGATGCTCTCCCTTCCCCGTTCGGTGGGCCAGGCCTGGTCCAACCTCGTTCACAATCCTCTGCCGCGCTACCTTCAGCTGGCGCCGACGGCCGCCTTTTTCCTCATCCTTTTCGGGGGCCTCGTCCTGCTGAAGCTCGTCAGGCCGAAACGCGTCCCGCTTGAGCCGGTCGACGTCTTCGTCCTCTTCTGGATCGTCGGCGGGGTTCTCTCCATGGGGCTCCTGAACTATCGTCCCCTGAGATATTACGTGCCCCTTCTCCCGGCCCTTTTCCTGGCCGGGTCGCTGCTCCTCAGGGACCGGGACGCCGTCCGGACGGAAGCCCGAAGCTTCTGGCTGCTGACGCTTGTGCCCGCGGCGCTCCTTTTCCCTGTCCTTAGGATGATGACCTCCCGACCGTCGGCCTTCTTCGCTTTCCCGCCCGTCCTCCGCGCGATCGCCTATCTGTCGCTCGCCGGGACTGTCCTGTATCTCACCCTGCGCAAGGACTCTTGGAGACCCATTCTGGAGGTCGTGCTAGCGGGGCTGATGCTGGCCGGCCCGCTTTTCCTCTACGAACGGCATTTCTTCCGCGACCCGACATACGACCTGGAAAAGGCCTCCCGCTTTATGGAGACCCTGCCGCCGGGCTCGGTGGTGATGGGCCAGGAGGCGCCGCGCCTGACCCTGGGGTCGCCGTTCAAGTCCCTCCTGGCATACGAGAACTGGTTCAACGACCGGGACCCGTTCGCGCGGTTCAAGCCGACGCATCTCATCGTGCTCGACAGGTTCGGCGACGCCGAGGCGGGCTGGATCCGCCGGCGGTTTCCGGAGAAGGCGGCACGCCTCGAGCCGGTCCGGAAATTCAAGGTCTGGGACACGACCATGACCCTGTATCGCGTCCCGGAGTAGGGCCGGAAGTATCGTTCCTTTATCATTCTTATGGTTTACCTTATACTAAGGGAGTGGAGGTTTGTTATTTAAAATAACTAGAAAGGGGTTAGAATTTGGGACGTGATGTTGACTTCGCGACTCAAACAGCTCTTCTATATCGCTTTGGATTTGCTGTTGCCATGAATGCATCGTTTTTTTCTTTCCTGACTATGTTGATGGTCAGGGATGGATCAAGAGGCCAATGGCCAAGATATTATTAATCCAGGTTCAATACGCTCCTTATCCAGGAGTCGCCTATCTGAACGGAGCTTCTCGTTCCCGCGGACATCAGTTCGTTCTATGTCTATCCAATCATCCCAAAAAAATCTTAACGAAGATCGCCGCCGAAAACCCGGATATTATCGGATTCACCTGCATGAGCGGTCTGCATTTGACCATTCTGAACATTGCCCGCGAAATAAAAAAGCATGTCGATATCCCGATTATCCTCGGCGGACCTCATCCTACGCTTTTCCCTGATATTATTGAGGAGCCGTGTGTTGATCTCATTTGCCGAGGTGAGGGCGAATTCGCCTTGATGGATTTGTTGGATGCCATTGAAAAAAAAGAGCCCTATACCCATATCAAAAATCTGTGGGTCAAGTCCGGAGGCCAAATCTTCAAAAACGAACTGCGACCGTTGAGCCAATCCTTGGATGAAGTGCCGCTCATTGACTGGTCCTGCTATGAGGGAACCGTCATCCAGAATGGGCTTCCGGAAGCCTTCATTATCCGCGGTTGCCCGTATTCGTGCACCTATTGTTTTAATTCTTCCATGCGGGAGATGTATCGAGGATTAGGGAAATACATCCGTCATTTCAGCGTCGAGCGGGCCATCCAGGAGGTCCAACAAGCCCTCAAGGTTTTTTCCAATTCCACGGTCTATTTCCATTCGGATTCCTTCGGCATGGATTTGCCTTGGATCAAAGAATTTTTTAATCGGTATACACAGGTCATCAACCTTCCCTTTTTTCTGCTGATCCGCACGGAGCTGGCGAGCGAGGCCTTCATCCGCATCGTTTCCCAACACAAATGTCACAGCATTGCGATCGGAGTCGAATCCGGATCCGAACGGGTCCGCAAAGAGATCCTCGAGCGCCATTATTCAAACCAGGACCTGTTGGATATCGCGGAGCGGATGCACCGATACAAGATCAAATTCCGGACATTCAACATGATCGGCATTCCGACGGAAACGGAAGAGGAGATGTGGGAGACCGTCGACATCAACATTCGCATGCGGACGGCCTATCCCCGGGGAGCCATCTTTACCCCCCTCCCGGCCACCAAAATCGTGGATATGTCCAAACAGCTCGGATATCTCGATCCCAATTTCTCCTATGATAGTATTCCCCCCTCCATCCTCTCGAGGTCGATTTTAAACAAGGTCGACCGCAATCGGATCAGAAACACGCTTTTTTTCTTTCAAAGCGCCATTATCTTTCCGAGGTTCCGAAATCTATTTAAAAAGCTTTCCCATTGGCGTTCCAATATTGTTTTCCGTTTGTGGTTCTACATGATTTACGCGTATGTCCATAAGGCGCACGAAAACCGAAAGCTGATTCCCTATATCGTTTACATCATCGCCAATCGCAAGACTCTTTGGGTCTGATCTCTGGAAGGGCTCATCGATTCGGCTGAGTGTCGATCTCATCTTTTTTAAACCCATCGCGTTAGCGGGAATGGGCGGGGGCCTTTCGTTGACAATCCGCGGGGCAGATGCTAGAATAACGATTTTTATCGTCGTTAAAAAGCTGTTGACAATCGATGTTTGCGGGAAAAACGCTCTATCGGGTCGGTAAAGCCCTTCTGCTGCAAAAGTTTTTCGGGGTGAGCACACCTCTCTCCGTCACATTTCTGACCACCCATATATGCAATTTCGATTGTGATACATGCGATATAAAAAAATTTCCCGGAAAGGACATTGAGACCGCTCGATTCCTGGAAATGATCGATCAAGTGGCCCAAGCCGGGGCCATCCGCATCAGCTTTACCGGCGGCGGTGAGCCGCTCCTGCGCCGTGATTTGGGAGAACTGATCGGTCGCGCCAAGAAACGCAAGCTGATCGTCAGTTTGGTCACTAACGGCTATTTCATAGATAAAAAGTTGGATGATTTGAAGCAGCTGGATCTCCTCCTGGTGAGCTATGATTCATCGAAAAAACTCCCAGGCGATCAGCCGTCGCCGCTGGGAAAAGTATTGCAGAATGCCATGTTGGCCAAGGAAAGCGGCATCCCGGTCGTACTGCAGTCGGTGCTGACTCGCGATACCTGCCTCAACCTGGAAAGCTTCTTTGATATATCCCATCGTCATGGTTTTGTCCTTTCTCTGCAGCCCTTGGCGTCCTGGTATCAGGGGGGTATTATCCCCGACAGCCAAACCCCTTCCGTGGAGGAAATGCGAACGGCCATTGATCGTATCCTGTTGGAAAAAAAGATGCACAACAACATTCTGAACTCGGTGAAATACCTGAAAACGGTTCACGATAAATGGCTTCAGCCTAACAGCAAAGGCAAATGCTATGCCGGAATTTTATACGCAACCGTGACCCAAGATGGCATCCTCTCTCCCTGCAATCCTTTCATCAGCAACGGCGAGAACAAGATTTCCGCGCTGGAAGAGCCTTTCCAAAAAGCCTTCCGCCGCCTGACGTCTCCAACGTGTCAGGGTTGCTTGTGGAATTGCCACCTGGAATTGAATCAGATGTTTTCCTTTGATACAGAGACGCTGTTCAACCTGATCCTCTTTTCCCGCAACCGCATTGTCTACCGCAAGGGCAAAAAGCATTTGCCTGAGTTGACATAACGGCGGAAAAAACCGCGCTATTTAATCTCAAAAAGATAGATGTTCTGAATCCTTTTTGCGACTTTCATTTTGGGGATATAATGGAAGGCCTTCTGCTCATTTTCGCCCCAAAAGAGATAGTCCATGCCCGCTTTTTTCAGGTCGCTTTGCCGAGCCGGAAGATCGGCCAAGATGGTTTTCAGGTCTTCCATGCGCCGATAGTAGGCATCATCGGCAATAAAGAACAATCGTCCATTGATCACATCGCCAGCGTATGTCTGACGGGCCATGAATGTCGGAATATTGGAACTATCGCCCTGGCGGGCCGCAGGATAATCCTGGACCACGGAATCCTGGGGGAGAGCCTTTCTGGCCCATCTCATCATAAGCATTTCGGCTCTCGGCAGGTACACAGTGAACTGTCTGTTGGTGATATCGGCGCTGTTGTAGATGTCGATCGCGCTCGAGAAGATCCCGGGAAGGCATAAAACAAAGAAGGACAGGGCGGTCCATTTACGGATTTTTCCGGGCAGCTTCTGCAGCCATTCCGCCGTCGCCAGAGTGAGGATGACGGCCAGGGGCAGGGATAGTTTAAGGGAAATATCGGAGGTGAAACCTTGGATACGGATCGTTGAAATAATGATCAGGATCACCAGGGAGGCGATGAGATAAGGTTCTTTTTTTGCGGCCAGAAGGCCTGCCGCCAGTCCGATGACGAGAAGCATCCCCAGGTTCAAGAAGAGGAAAGGCTGAAGCGCCGTGAAGGATAGCGGTTGAAAGACAAATTTATTGCCGCTTTGAATGATCACTCCCAAAACGATGAGAATGACGAAGGCGGCCGCCAAAAAAAGAATCGTCAGGAAAAACTGCCGCCGGATCGGTTTGAGAGAGAGTCTTTTCTTCCAGGTCATGATCGCCTGATAGAGAAAATGGCAACCGTAATAAATGGCGAAAGCACTTCCCACCAGCAAATTGGAAAAGAGGGAAAAAATCAGCAATAGAGGCGATAAAAAAAGCGGAGAGTCGGTTTTCTTCCGCAGATGGAGATAACAGATAAAAAAGCCCAGACTGGATGCGGCTTGCGGAGTGTAGATCACGGTCCGGAGCAATGTGTCGATCTGGGGTGTGTTCCACCACCAACGAGTCAACCCATCGATGTTGTATCCGGTCGTCAGCGGCAAAAAATTCTGCAGCTTAAAAAAATGCAACTTGAAGAACAACAGATAAAATCCTTCAAAACTCAGGAAGAGGATGGGCGCCAAGGTTAGAAAATAGGCCGAGATGATGTTCTTGTGCTTAAAGGTCGAGAAGATGAGAACGAAGATGGCTCCCAGGAGCAGGAAATCGATGGTGATGCTGAAAGCCAAGACGGCCTTTTGGGTATCGCCATTGACAGTCATGATCAGTGAGGGTAAGGCATAGGGCATCCAATAGTAGTGAAGGGTGGCCCCTTTGAAATAAGGGTTTTCCGGTGGGACTTTGTGATTGGTGATCGCATTGGTGATGCTGAAGTGCTTTAAGATATCGGCCGCGTAAGCCCGGTAGGCAAATCCTGATGGGGTCTCCTTGCCAAGGTTATTGAAGGGGAAATAGACAAGGGTCAGAAGGATCAGGACCAGGGGGATAAAATGCCAGAAATGGAATGAGGGGGCATTGGTGAAGGACCGTATGGGCTTTTTCTTTATTGGGAAAACCACCAGAATCAATAAGAACAAGATAAGGAATAATGCTCTAGACCTGCCTGTTAAAAACAAGGCGAAGAAAGTCCATATCAAGGAAAGGAAACCCAGCCCCAGCATGCTGCCGAAAATTAGTTTTTCCAGGATGGTGTCCAATATTTCCGGGAAACGAATCCAGATATATTTTTCAACTAAAGCATTTAGTAGGAGCACTACAAAAATAGTATACAAAGCGGTGATCAAGCCGGTTAAAAGCATTAAGCAGATAAAGAGGGAAAGGAAAAAACATAAGAGCTGTGGGATGCGTTGCTTTGAAATCATGCCTTACCGTTTTGATAATGGCATCTTTTTTTTCATATTACTGAAAACGCTCAGAATTGTAAAGAAACCGCCGCACGTCCCGGCCATATTGGCTTATGCTGGCCTGTCTTAATATGGTATAAATCTTCGTACGCGGCGTCCGGCGCGGCTGGCTGTAGCCCTTCGACAAAACCGAACTATTTTGCCGACCGACCGCGACATGGAGCGCTTTGCTTTTCTCCCTCAGCCAGCTGACCATCTCCTGCGAACACGTGGTCCAGACGGAGACCCTGTTCGTTGGCATTCTGTGCCCATTGATTTACGTAATGACGTCTTTGACGGATGCTCCAACCTGGAAACAGGATCTGTTGTCCGGGATCCTCTGCGCCTTGCTGACGCTGATCCGGCCCGTGGCTAAGCTTCTCGTCTTCATCATTTTATTCTTCCTCGTCATCAGGATCGGACGATTAAAACCGTTTGGCGTCACTCTCTCGTCATCAGCACGGTTTATGTTGTCCTCCTTCTCCTCTGGATGCTGAGCAACTATCGTCACTTAGGCTTTTTCGGAGTCAGCAAGAGAGAAGGAATCAATCTATACGTTCGGACGGTCCAGGTCGGTCACCTCGATTCCCTTGACAAGCCATCTCAAGAGGACAGCGAAACGGCAAGATCGAACAAGCAAAACGGCGTCAAACCCGGCAATTTCTTAGTGATAGGAAGACTTCGTCTAGCCGCGAGTCGTCGATCCGCGGGATCTTATGGAAATCACCCCCCTCATCCACACGCCCCATTCCTCGAACCTCTTGGCATGACATGAGGGACATAATCCTCTGGTGCAGGAGAGCCGCCGCGGCGAAACGTGTCCTTCTCATGGTGATGTCAGTCTCCCTCCGTGATCATTTGATGTATCCCAGGGACCGGAGGTTCTCCAGCTCATTCTTGGGAAGGGTCCGGAGGTCGATGGGCACGGGACGGTCATCGGCCTCGGCGAACCGGCCGAGCCACTCGAGAAACCTGACTTTGAACAGGAGCCGGACGTCGTCTTCCTCTCCGGCCCCGATCTCCGTGAAGACGGGCTTGGCGCGTCCGTAGAGGGTGTCCGTGCCCGAAGCCAGGTTCACGACGGCGTACCGGTCGCGCCACCGGAGCCCGAAGTCGCCGACGTTGGAGAACGAGCGGGCCACGGCCATGGCATCGTCCGGCCCCACGGCGGCGATCGCCTGGAGCCAGCTCTTCCCGTCCAGCCCGACCTCTTGGCCGAAGAGGTCCAGCAGGGTGGGGAACGCGCCGGCCAGCTCCACGACG
Organism: Candidatus Aminicenantota bacterium; assembly: GCA_017886205.1. GTDB lineage: Bacteria > Acidobacteriota > Aminicenantia > Aminicenantales > UBA8522 > UBA8522. The sequence goes on from JAFNEO010000013.1 coordinate 25,507, forward strand.
GCCTCGACCCGTCCCTTCAAACCCATCGAGGCGGGGAACTTGACGATGAGCGGCACGCGGGCCGTCTCCTCGTAGACCTTGGACCCGTGCCCCCAGTATGCCCTCTCGTAGAGGGATTCGCCGTGGTCGGACAGGACGATGATCAGGCTCTCGTCGTAGATCCCCCGGTCCTTCAGGCTTTTCATAAGCTTCCCGAGCTCGCCGTCGACGTAGGCGACTGCCGCGTCGTAATTGTCGACGACCGCCCGGACCTCTTCGGGGCCGAAGGAGCGTTCGGCGTTGATCTTCTTCTGGAACTCCTCGAGGACGCCGTGGACGAAGGCCCGGTCCTTAGGGGCGGAGAACATGTCCAGGAACGGGGAAGGAGGGACGATAGGAAGGTGCGGCTCCATGAAGTGGACGTAGCTGAAGAGGGGGCCTTCGCGGTCGAGCCAGCCGTCGAAGCGGCGGGGCAGGTTCCTTTCCTCCGCCCGGCGCCATTCCCCGATATGCGGGAAATAGTCGTCCACCCCGCGCGCGAAGCCCATGTTCATCGAGACGTTGCCCGTGGCCGTGAAAAGGGACGTCCTGTAACCCTTGCCCTTCAGATAGACAGGGATGGTCGGGAGCTCCTCGGAGAGCTTGTTCATCAGGATCCGGACCTTGTGGCTCTCGGGGTACAGGCCTGTGAACAGCGTGGCCACGCTGGAGCGCGTGAACGACGCGTTTGCGTAGGCGTTCTCGAAGACGACGGCGTCCGCGGCGAACCTGTCGAGGTTTGGCGACGTCGGCCGCGCATAGCCGTAGACCCCCAGATGGTCAGGACGGCAGGCGTCGATCAGGAGGATGAAGACGTCCGGCGAGCCCGTGAACCGCGGGACCGTCCCCGGGAAGGGGGCGGCCGGGGTACGGACAATTGAATTCTCGACGACGTCGAAACTCCCGGACCTCGCTGCGAACGTAACGAACCCGGGCGACGGATCGTCGAACGCGTGAACGATCCTCCGCGAAAGGAGACCGGGTTTCCGGTCGAACGTCCGGGCCGTTCTGCGGCCCTCGTGGAACAGGACCTCGGTGATCCCGAGGACGCCGCGCCCCCGGAACTCGAGGCGGCCGGAGGCCCATTCCGTGCCCACGGTTAGGGATTCACCTTCTTCGAGGTGGCGGCGCCGGCGGGGCTCCCGCGGGCCCGCGAGGACTTCGTGGACTGTCAGGACGTCGTTGGTAGTCTTCTCGAATTCCAGGAAATTGAAGCCAGCGTTCAAGCGGACGCTGAACCCGGCGGCAGCACGTCGCGGCGACGTCGCGAGCTCGCCGACGGCCGCCCGGTTGACCAGGAGGCGACAGGGATTCCCTCGAAGGGCGTACTCGATCGAGATCCGAGTCTCGGCCGCGGCCGTCCTCCAGAGGATGAAGCGGGCGGTGTTCCGGACGGCGGTAAAGGCCCCGTCCTTGACCTCAAAGCCGCCCCAGATGTTGTTCCGGCCGGACGCGGGATCGATCACGGACTGGTCCTCAGTCCAGACGAACGTCGCCGGCAGGTCCCGCGAGGGAGCCCGGCTCCCGCAGCCGTACGCGCCCAGGAGGATCGAGGCGATCGCGAATGCGGCGCAGGCTCTTCTCACTTCTACGATTATATCGGACGCGTCCCGCCCCGGCAAGCGGAAAGATAACAGAAGTTACTCCAAAATAGCCACCCGGGCAGCCACCGGAATGATTTTCCGGAGCTCTTTATACATGAATGCTCATCCTGGCAGTGCAGCGGAACCGGAGTAGGGCCAAGATTATCGTTTTGGAGTTGGACCCGTGTTCCGATATAATGTTTCCATGACCGCGCTGAGCGTGAAACGGGTCGCCCTCCTCCTGCTCGTCCTGACGACCGCCGCCTTTCCGCAAACAGAGCCATGGGATCCTGTTTTCTTCACATCGGGCGGAAAGGATTATCGCCTGGTCGTCCGCTGCCTGCCGTCCGGAGAAAGCTTCGTCATCCTCTCCGACGGGACGACGGAGACCGTCCTGGGAGAGGCGGGCGGCGAGAACCTGTTCCCTGTCGCCCAAGTTTCCAGGGACTGCTTCTATGTCCTCTGGATTTACTACCAGGACGAGCGTACGGGCCTCGGACTTTACGACTCTGAGACAAAGTCGTCCCGCGTCATTCCCCTCCCAGGGTTGAAATTCGCCGGACCGCCTGTTCTCATCGAACAGGCCGGACAGCCCGCCGGGTTGGTCTTCCTAGGCAACGCGTCCGACAACGACGATGTCTTCTTCTTCGACCTGAAGACGAATGGCCTCGCCAACGTCACCCGGACGGCCTGGTCAGAGAAAGCGTTTACCACCGAGGCCGGTCCAGGCGGGGTCCTTCTCCGGACCGTAAGCCTAAGGGACCGGTCCCAATACCTGCTGGGTACCGGTCAGACCGCTTTCCGCCTGCAACGGCGCGAATCCCTCAAGAGGCCAGAGCCGAGGGAGAAGGCCCCATCTCCCGACGACGAAGAGGACTGCCGGCCCGCGAACACCTATGCCGCCTTCGGCGACAGCATCACCTACGGGGTCGTGCGCATGTATGACCTTGAAGGAGAGGAGCACCCCGAGCTGGCCTACCCGGAACGTATGAGAGAGGCGCTATCGACATTCTACGGCCCGGCCTTTCCCATTAACCTGGGGGTTCCGGGAGAGACGACTTATGACGGGGTCCTGCGGGTCGATCGCGACCTCGCGGGCCTGAACGCCCTTTACTTCCTCCTGATGATGGGCACGAACGACTGCATCAAAGGCTGGTTCTCCGTCGATTCCAGCATGGAGAACTTCGCCTACCTCATCGATGCCGCCGCCAAACGGGGCATGAGGGTCATTGTTTCGACCATCCCGCCACGCAAAGACGCCTTGGGAAGCCGTCCTTTTGTCCAAAGAAACATCGCCAAATTCAACCTAGGGACTGCCGAGCTTGCGGCCGAGAACGGGATCGGATTAATCGACACGCACGGCGCCTTTATGGCGACCAATCCCCCGGACGGATGGAAGGCCCTCCTCGAGGACATCGGGGGCAATCATCCGAGCCCGGCCGGACACATTGTCATCGCCGGTCTGTTCGCGGCCGTCCTGGCCGCCTTTTCCCCGCTTGTCCCGACCGGCATCGAGGACGACTCGTCAGAGTGGCCTGTCGTCCGGAGGTTCCGCTGGGACCCCGGCTGTGAATCCGACCTTTTGTGCTACCGGGTGGAATTCGGTCCCTTCCCGGCTGCCCTCGAGAATGTCGCCATCACGAGCGCGAACTGGATCGTCTTCCCGGGATTCCCCTCGGACGACATCTATTTCCGCGTCCAGGCGGTCGACGCGGCCGGAAATCTGAGCGGTTTCACGCGAATCCACACCACCGCCGAGAGGCCCCGGGCCCCGCGCCGGATCCACCGCCCCGACATCGTCCGCCGGCCGCCGACCGGCGGGTCCCGGGGGACGCAATGAGACCCCTTGTCTTCCCGGGCATCGTCTCGACGGCCATGATCCTGTTCGCGGCGGTGTCCGTGAACGGATGCCGGGACGCGCGGGACTCCCGGCTCCTCGAGACGCCCTACGCCGTGACCGACGATTTGGGCAATCCGAGGGAATACCGCCTGTTCCTCCCCGAGGGAAGCAGCCGCGTCCCCCTCATCGTCTATTTCCACGGCGTTATCTCTCCGGGATTCAAGAGAATTCCGGCCCTCAAGGACTATACAGGGAGCCCTGTGGAAGAGACGGACCTTATCCCCTTCTGCCGCGAGAACGGTATCGCCCTGCTCGTGCCCTCCGCCCTGTACGAATACAAGTTCCTGAAATGCGTTTCCAAGGGATGGCTCACCGAGAAGGAGATCGATGGGGTCGAGAAGATCATCGACACGGTCGTCGAGCGCTATCTGGTAGACCGCAGCCGCATCTACCTAGCCGGGATCTCGGCCGGGGCGGTGTTCAGCCATTACCTGGCCAACCGGCGGCCGCGCTTCTACAGCGCGGTCCTGTCTCATTCCCAGGCTTACGTGAACCCTGAAGGCGTCGTCCTGCGCCCCGCCGAAAAAGGGCCGAGGTTCGGCGTGGTCTTCTGCTATAACATCGGCGACTACAAGAACCTCATCGCCTTTTGCGAGGAATCGGAGCGCATCTACCGAGAGGACGGATACCGGACGATTCTCCTCCGGGACCTCCCGCCTCGGGGTCACGCCTGGTCAAGCCCGAATAACGCCCGCTTCTGGATGCTCCTCCGGTCCCTCGGCCAGAAGCACTAGACGTCCGCCGATCCGCAGCCACTTTGTTTGACAGGCTTCGGCGCTAACTGCTATACTCGAGCAAAAGAAGGAGTCTAGCTCACGATGACCGCGCATAGGTCAACCGTTGGCCGAAAGATCGCCCTTGCCGGCATCATCGTACTGGCCGTGGCGGCGGTTTTGAGCGCGGTGCTATGGCATCGTTCTCACAGCCTCCCATCCTATGCCCAGGGGGAAAGCAGCCGGGTTTCGCCGGTCCTCAAGCCATCAGGACTGGAGGTGAGAGACTTCTTCCTGGCAGGCGGGCGCTATCTTCTGCGCCTAGACTCCGAGAGCCCGTCTCTGCTCTGGAAGATCGATCGCCCCGTAGCCGGCGAGCTCGAGGTGGCGTTCCATGCCGTTCTCAAGGCGGGCGCCGCGACCGCCTTCGGCTTCTCCGCCACGGTGACCGAAGGGAACGGCCGCGCGCGGGAGCTGTTTTCGAAGGAGTGGCGCCCCTCGCCGGAGGAGGCGGTCGACCAGAAGTTCAAGGTGCCGGTCTCTGTCGCCAAAGGAGCCGCGATCGAGTTTCGCCTCGCCCCGCCAACCACAGACGACCCGTCCGTCCTGGACGCGGGGATCACGATCCCGCGTCTGGCCGTCGGGGCCTCCGGCCCTAAGCCCAGCAACCTGTTTATTATCTCGATCGACGCCCTGCGTCGGGACACTCTTGGGATCTACCAGGCGCTCTCCGGACATCCCCCGGCGCTTAGCCTCTCGCCGGAGCTCGACAAGTTCTCGGAGGACGCCGTGGTCTTCCTGAACGCCCGGACAACCCAGCCATCAACCTGGCCCGCGCTCTCGTCCCTCCACCTTTCGGCCTACCCGGCGGTCCATGGGGTTACTGAGAACCGGACGTTCCTCGAAGCCCCGGGCAGGTCAATCGCGACGCTGATGAGGGACCGGGGCTATGCGACGTTAGCCCTGGGCTCCAATGGCATCAACCTGAACATCCCGGGCTTTGAGGAAAAACACATAATTTATAGAGGGGACGACCGCCTGCTCGCCTACGGCCGCAACAGGATCGCCGCGCAGGCTGCGGCGCCGTTCTTCCACTGGTACCATCTCATCGGATGCCACGACCAGTACTTCCCGCCGGAGTGGGTCATGAAGATCGTCGCGCGGGACGACCCGGGCTATGTCTATAAAAGGATCCCCACGAACGACATGATGAGGGGCGAAGCCCCCTGCGGTCCCGAAGAGGTCGCGGCCGTCCGTCGGCTCTATGGTGGCGCTCTCTTCTACACGGATTCCCTCCTGAAGGAAACTTTCGACGACCTTAAGAGCCGGGGCCTATGGGACGACACCCTCGTCATCGTCACGGCCGACCACGGCGAAGAGCTCTACGACCACAACCGGTTTTTCCATCACAGCCCGTCTCTCTACGACGGCGCCCTTCGCGTCCCCCTGCTCATCAAGTTTCCCCACCAGCGCGGTCGCCGCGTTATCGCAGAGAACGTTTCCCACATCGATATCCTGCCCACGATCCAACATTATTTCGCGGGACGCCCGGAGCCCGGCCGCTACGCCGGGATGTCGCTCCTCGACCTCCTGGCCCGGAAGCGCCGCGCCTTCCGTAAGCGCGTCCTGTTCGCCGAAGTAGAAAGGTCCCGAGTCGTGGCTGCCGTCCTCGGAAACTACAAGCTCATCCATAACCCTGCCGGGATTATCCCCAGGACGCCCCTCGGGCATCCCTTTCCGATGGGCCCGGTCGAGTTCTATGACCTCGTCAAGGATCCGAAGGAGACCGTGAACCTTGCCAAGATCGATCATCCCGTCCTTCGACGTCTGCTGGCCGAGACAAGTCGCTATATACGGGAGGCCCAGGCCCCCCGCCTCAAAAGAGCGAAAGGCGGGGACATCGAACTTACGGAGCAGGAGCGCCGGGAGGCCGATGAGATCCTTCGGAGCCTCGGCTATATCAAGTGAGCGCCAAAGAGGAAGGACTAGCCTTCTGAGGACGAAAACTCCGCGGATCATGGCCGTTTGGGCAGCGGCTGCCCTTATGTTCGGAGTTTCCACGTCCGCTTCCTGCCGCCGGGAGACTAGAACTCCCCGGGTCTATGTCATCGGGCTCGACGGCGCGACCTGGGACATCATCGACCCCCTGATCGCTCAGGGAAAGCTCCCAGTCTTCAAGGCCTTGAAGGAGGAAGGCGCCTGGGCCAGGCTCCGGACCTTCGACCCGACGCTGTCGGCCGTCGTTTGGACAAGCATCGCAACGGGCAAGACAATGATCAAGCACGGCATCGTCGACTGGACCTTTGTCAACAAACATAACCTCCAGGTCCCCTATTCCAGTTCGGAGAAAAGGGTGCCCTCGATCTGGGAGATGATGGACGAGCACGGCCTGCGGAGCGTTGTCCTCAACTGGTTCGTCACCTATCCGCCCGACGCCGTCTCCGGGGTTATGGTCTCGGACTCGTTCTCGGCGGCCGCCCTTAAGACCCTGTCGGGCAAAGGTGACCCCGAGGCCTTGATTGATACGGTCTATCCGCCGGAGGAATTCCCCAAGCTCTACGTGATCCTCTCCCGGATGAACGCCGAAGGGGCCCTCAAGTATCCGAGACTGGTCCGGGAAATGGAAATTCCCGACTACATCGCGGAGTTCAAGACCCGGTATCCCGAGGACGTCAAACGTGTCCCCATCCTGAGCGTCTGGCCGTCGTTCCTGGCCTACGACAGAATCCAGGACACGCTCGTGGATCATTACCTCGAAGAGAACGATTACGATCTCTTCCTGGCCTACTATCGTTTCCCGGACGTCTTCTTCCATTTCGCGACGCTGTTCTTGGAAAAGGAATATCACGACCGCATCGACGCGTTCGTCGGCGCCCCCGTCGAACCCTCGCCCGAAGTCCTCGACGAATTCAACCGAAAGATGGCCGAGGTCGCCTGGCCCATCCTGAGGGAAAAAGAAGCGCTCCTTTCGAAGGTTGTCGAACGCGCCCGGTTGGAGAAGGCCTATCTTCTGGTAGTCTCCGACCACGGATTCCTGATGTCCTCCAAAGGCTATACCCATTACGGCCTTCCGGACGGCACGCCCCCGCCCGACGGCATCCTCGCCCTGATCGGGCCGGACGTCAAACCGGGGCTCCGGATCGAGGCCTCAGTCTACGACATCGCCCCGACGATCCTGTACCTCAAGGGGCTTCCGGTGGGCGCCGACATGGATGGAAAGCCCCTGCTCGAGCCCCTGACGGTCCGCCGGCCCGTCCGGACGGCGCTCTACACCCGGATGAGGCACCAGCCGGCGAAGGAGAATCCGGAGCTCGACAAGAAGAAGCTCGAGGAGCTGCGTTCCCTGGGCTATATCAAGTAGCCGTCAGGCCGCCTTCGTCCGCCCCGCGACCAGACTGCAGGACCCCGCCGCCAGATAGGCGATCCCCGCCAGGACGAGGACGACTGTGAAGTTCCAGTTGATGGAGACGATCACGGCTAGGATCGAGCCCAGCACGGTGGCGAACGAGTTGGCTCCCCAGGCCCAGCCGATCATAGTCTTGTTCGTTTCTCCAAGCCTGCGTATTCCTTCAGGGAAAAAAGCGCCCATGAAGAACCCAGCGAGCGATATGAGGACAAACGATACGGCGATGCGCAAGGGAAACGGCAAAAAGATGAAACGATCGAGCAGCCAAAAAAGGCCGAATCCGTAAGCCGTAAGCAGGATCGCCAGAAAAAGGGAAAAAATCGTGGCCATGCGCGTTCCCAGGACCCGGCTGAAATGCTTCGAAAACAAGCTGCCGACGCCGGATGAAACCAGGAGCGAAAAGATGATGATCGAAATTGAGATGGCCGGGCTGCCGAGGAACAATTGAAAGATCTTGATGAAGATGATTTCGACCATGATAAACGCCAGGCCGATGAAAAAGAAGTAGGAAATTAAGGGCTTCTGACCCGCCCCCACAGATTTTCGCCTCAAAGGCAGAAAGATGAGAAAAAAGGATAATAGAAGAGACAGGCCGAGTATGGACAGGTATATGGAATTGGAATAGACAAGGGCGAAATGGATGATGGTTTCCCCCATCCCCTCTATTTGCATATTACGAAAACGGAATTGACCGATTCGGTTCGGCTGGTTGAAATAGGGCGAATTATCATAGACCGGCGCGATATTGACGGACGAGCGTCGCACGGTTGTTTCCAAATCGTCCATCATGCGGTAGTAGAGATTGTCCTCCCGTTTGTCAGGCGAGTAAACGACTCGGCCGTTTTTTCCGACGGAATCCTTGAGCGTTTCGTAGTCGGCGGAGGTGAATTCGCCTTTTTTCAGAAAAAAATGATTGAAGCCACGGGTATACTGGATGATAAAAAATTTATCCTGCGGGCGGTCGACGCCCATTTCCTTTAAAGCTTTCAACGCCGTGGCGAACAACCGCTCTCCGTTCCAATGGAGGATATAAATAAATCCGCCGGGCTGCAAATGATCCCAGTAGTCTTTGAAGCTTTCCACCGTATAAATATAGGTTTCAGAAATGCTGAGGGCGCCGGAAAGCAGCGAATCGGCATTATGAGAGTTGACCATTTGTATGACGTCGAATTTGCGGTTCATGCGCTTAAGAGCACTTCGGCCCTCATCAGCAAGCAGGGTTACTTGAGGCAGGTGAAAGATGTTTCCCGTGAAGACGGCATATTCCTTCTTAAGCAAGTCGCAGATGACGGGGTCCATCTCAATGGCCACGATCATTTTGAAGCCGTGGGACAGAGCGCAGAGGACTTCATAACCGCCGGCCGATCCGATGATGACGGCCGAGCCGGGCCGAGCCACCTGATAGGCCAGCGAAGCCGGGTCCCATTCGATCTTTTTCAGAGAGGAGAGGTCGCCGTTGAATTTTCGGATGAAAGACTGCATTGTGCCGCCGTTGATCCAGATGACTTTTCGGTTCGGCGTCCATGATGCCACGTCAATCTTGTCGATCGTGCTCCAACGGCTGTATTCAATGAGGCCTTTTTTAAGCTGCGCGTTGTAATGCCTTTTAGCTTCGACGAGCTTGGGAACGAGGGGAAAGATATTTTGTTCATAGCGAAACATGACGATGAAAGAAACGATCAAGCCGGCGGAAATGAGGATACGGGGGGTTCGGCGACCTCCGGCCATAAAAAACCAGGCCAGCGCCAGGATCAAAAAAAGAACAGCCAAAATGCGGTTCGGTCCCAACCGGGGAATCAGCGGGATAATGGCCAGGGAACCGAGGCTCGCTCCAGCTAAATCAATAAAATAGAGGCGGCCGATATTTTCAGAGAAATTGGAGAATATTGACGCCAGGACGACGCCGCCGAAAAAAAAGGGGAGGAGCAGTACCAGGAAATTGAGAACGAGATATAGGAAATTGCTGAACGGATTGAAAAGACGGAGGAAATCGATGCTGAAAACCAGGGTGGCTTTATAAGCCAGAGGAAGTGATATTGTGAAATAAAGAAGAAAGCGGGACAGGCGGGCCGCCTGGTTGAGCTGTCTTGTCACTTTACGCAACGCCAGATAGACGCCGCTCAACCCGTAACCGAAGAGCGCCAGAGAAATGATTAAGAAAGCAAATTGTCCGAAGTAGATCACGGAGAAGACCCGGGTCAGTAAGACTTCAACGAGCAGAGTGGAAAAGGTGATGGCGAATATCGTGAACAGCAACCTCCAGCGATTCATCCATTCCTCCAAAAGAAGTAGGCCATTATATCGTTCCCCATTGGAAGGCGTCAAATGCAATGAGCCGAATAAGACTTGAAAGGTCTTGTCAATTCAGCGACCGTCCATCTTTGAAATATTTGTCTCTTCCGGTATAATGATATGAGAGTTGAAACGATAATCATGAAAGCGTTATCAATAGGGATTCTTCTGGCCTGGGCGTCGAACCTGTGTTTCTCGGGCTATATCGTCAAGTTCGACTACGATTCCAAGATCGTCTTTTCTTCGAATTTTGAAGGGAATCAGGACATCTACCTGATGACCCGGAATCAATTGACGAAATTAACTGATGACCCGGCCACGGATGAGTGGCCGGTGCCCGATTCGAAGGGGGAATCCATCGTTTTTACGTCCAATCGAAGCGGCAACTATGATGTCTACCTCATGAATCTGAAAAGCCGGGACATCAAAAGGCTGACCCATGATTCCCGCGATGAGGTGTCTCCTTCGTGGAGCGCTGATGACAGATTCGTTTATTACGATCTAGGATCCGGAGGGAACTCGGGGCAGACAATGAAATTAGACATCGGTTCCGGTCGTTCGCTTCCGCTGTTTCCTGAGGTTCCCTATAAAAGCACGATCGTGCCTTTTGAGAATCGGAGCGGAGATGAAATATTTTTCACGGCCAAGGCTCTAGTGGGCTGGTTTGTGGCCAAGTACAATGTTCATGACGGGAAATTTACAAAATTGACGGAGTCGGGAAGCTGCCGGCCGAAGGTATCTCCGGACGGCAAGAAAATCGTCTTTGTGTGTTTTGATGACGATGGCTTGGGAGATATTTTTATGATGAATTCCGACGGCAGTTCTAAGACCAATTTGACAAAGAACCGCAGTAATTTTTACGATTACTACCCCTGTTTTTCTCCAGCGGGAGATATGATCGTTTTTTCGTCGAGTCCAAAATACCAAAAAAAGACGGGATATCAGCTTTACACCCTCGATCTTCAAAGCGGGGAAGTGAAAAAAATTTTTGCCTCGAACGGAAATAACAGTTTTCCTTATTGGTTCTAAGGAACGCCGGAAAGAGGCGATGCCTTCGGCGAAAGAACTTCTGATCCAGCTGTGCCACTTCGAAGCGGCTCATCATCTTCAAGATGCGCGCGTAGGAACAATCGAAGACAATAAGCCTCGGCGCCCTGGACTTTTCCTGCCCGAGCCTGGCCCTCAGTGGACGTAGCCGAGCGAGCGGAGCTGTTCAATGGTCTTCTTGTCGAGCAGGATGTCCACGTAATCGGCGTTGTAGCGGGGGCAGGCTTCTTCGAAGGCAAATAGGTTCGTCGCCAGGCTGTGAGCCGTCATCTGCTCTTCGGCATAGCGGTTCCGATCCTCGTTCGGATCGCGCTTCAGGTCGAACAGGGAGTGGGTGCCGGGGGCCTTGAAGATGTACTTATAGCCGCCGTAGAGGCAGGCCTTTTGCAGGCTCGCTTTGGGAGTGCCCGCGTTCAGATGCAGGTGGGAATAGACGTAACGCTCCCCGGCCGCCCCGGTCTCTCCTTCGAGCACGGGCGTGAGGTCCTTCCCGGCCAGCCCTTTCACCTGGCGGAAACCCAGGAGGGAAGCGAGCGTGGGCATGATATCTATCGTGGACACGTTGACCGCCGGACGCTTCGCGGCGAAGAGCTTTCGTTCGGGCCAGAAAAACAGCAGAGGCACGTGGATGACGGTGTTGAAAAGCGATCTTCCGTGCCCGTAGAATTTCTTCTCTTTCAGCTCTTCCCCATGGTCGGCGGTGACGACGAGGAGCGTGTTTCGCGACCAGCCGAACCTGGCGTAGAGTTCTTTCAGGCGGGAATCGACAAAGGCGATCTCCTTGTCGTACATCGCTTTCATGTCCCTGATCCAATTCCCGGTTTTTTCGCTGTCGTCCAGCGGGATCTTGTAGGGCAAGTGGGGGTCGTTATAGTGAAGGTAGAGGAAGTAGGGGCCTCCGGCCCGGATCTCCTTTTCTAGATCGAGGACCTGCTGATTGACGAACCGCGCGCCCTTGTCGTTGCGGCACAAAAGGCGGTCGAACCCCTGTTCGAATCCCTGCCGCTGGCAGATGTTGGCGTTGTCCGAGACCCCGAAGGTCCGGTAGCCGCCCCCGCGGAAGACCTCCGGCAGGGTCGTCACCTCTTCGGGGATCCGATTGACCTGGATGTGGGGGTACCTCTTGATCAGCTTCATCTGGGCCAGCAGGCCCATGACGACGCCGTGCTGGAAAGGGTACAAGCCCGTGAAGATCGAGGCCGTGGCCGGGGCGGTCCAAGAGGAGGCGGCATAGGCCTTGTCGAACACGACTCCCCGGGCCGCCAGCTTCGAGAGGAACGGCGCCGTCTCCTTGGGATAGCCGTAAAAGGGGAGGCGATCGGCCCGCAGGGTGTCGATGACCACAAGGACGACGTTGGGCCTGGGGGGGTGCTTACGGAGCAACAGCCGGGCGGAAAACAGGGCCGCGGCCAGGGACACCGATACAAGAAGGATCGTCTTAAGCTTCATGGAGGAACCGATCAATGCTACCAGAAGGGACGGCGGCCCGTCAATCGGCCCCGCCCTCCCGCCCCGGACAAGTTCTTGACAGGGGTTCGAGGCGCGGAATATCATCGATCCGCGAGGGGGGACTCCCGGTCCCGGGCCTGATGAATCGGCGGCTATTTTGATTGATTTAGCGGGTTTTCTATGCCAAATTCAGATCGCTGCAAGTTAGGGAGACAAAGGATGGCTTTTTCGCCGAGCTATTCACCTATGTCGGGCACTACGGCACCCACTGTGACCCTCCGGGTCATTGCCACAAAGGCATATGGTGTCCCGATTTTACTTACTTGATCATGATAAGATGACCGGCGGAGTAGGCCGCAAACTCCGGCGCGTACATGGATTGGAGTGTCGCCGGCGACGCCTTGAATGTCCCCGCCATGGCGCAGCGTAGCCGGTGCTTCAGCGTGTACTCGCCCTGAGGCAGCCACTCCATGAAGAAATTCGTCCCGCTGTCCCTGATCTCCTCGTAGCGGACGATACCCAGGTCCCATTTGTAGCCGGAAATGAGGGTCACAGGCTCGCAGCCGGCCGGCCTCGGGTCACGCAGGTGGACGTACTCGGCCGGATGCCGCGCCCGGATCGAAAGCTGGGCTTCAATCTCGTCGCCCACGGCTAGAGGCGCGCCCTCGGCCAGGGGTTTCAGGACGACCTCATCCCCCATCTTCACTCGACAGAAGTAACTCCGCTCGACGGCGAAGAGGTCACCCTCGCCCTTCTCGGGCAGTTTTTCGGTGCTGAAGTGCCAGGTTGCGGAGGCGAACGCCAGCCCCTTGCCGTCTTTTCTTGCCCGGACCGTCGCGCAGGCCGGTGAAATCTTATCGCCCGGAATCACGACCTGGTTCTTCTTACCCGTGTACTTGTCCGGCTCGAAGGTGAAAGTCGTCTGGGTATTGCAGGCGTCAATCAGGACGGACTCACGGACCCCCAGCGCGCCCGTCGTCTTCAGGAAATAGGCGACCGAGTAGATCACCTCGGATGTGGCCCGGGTGGATTTCCAGTGGTTGAGCTTTTTGTTGAGGAAGAGCCATTGGACGAGCCCCTCCGACCGCGTGTCTTTGGGCTGGAGCTCCAGCAGCGTCCGCAGGGCGAAGGCATGGGTCTCGATGGTGTCGTTATACCAGAGCCAGCCGCGGTCCTCGGGCGCCCAGGATGTGCCCTCGTCGGCGGTTGTCTTCGCCGAATCCATGACACTGTCCCAGACCAGCGCGGCGTCTTTAGCGCGCCCCGTCCGCTTTAAGGTGAGGGCGAGATAGCCCTTGAGGTAGGGCGAGTGCTGTTTCCAATGGCGGAAGGAGAAGTTAAGCATCTTCTTCCGCTCCTCGTCCGTAAACACACCGCCCGTCCAGGAAGAGTCGGGGTAATTGCTGAGCGTGTAGTTCAGGAAGGTCACGAACTCCCAGCCCACATCCTGGGCCATCATCTGCCTGACAATTTCGTCGATGAAGTGCCGGTGGAGATAGTCGAAAGCCCGGACCACGGGATCCTTGGGGACCTCGACCCCGAACTCGAGCGCTTTGGAGAAACCGTAGACGATGTAGAGCGTCATATAGGGAGAGGGCGGACCGCCCGGCCACCAGGGAAAAGCGCCCAGCGATGTCTGAGCCTTGAGCAGTTTGGCCAGGGAGGCTTCCCTCTGGACCTTGGCCACCCGAGGGTCGAGCACCTTTTCGACCCCGTATCCGGCGTCCTGTCCTCCCCTGGCCGTGACGAGCCAGGGCGTCTCCTCCATGGACATCTTCCTGTTGGGGTCGGCGGCTTCGAAAGACTCGTAAACCGTCTCCCGCTTGCTCAGGGCTTCGGCCATCGCCGCCACCTGGGGGTATCGATCATAAAGGCTCGTCAGTATGCCCGTAGACAGGAAGCGGTTGAGCGTCTGCTCCGTGCACTCATAGGGATAGTTAATGAGATACGGGAGGGCTTCGAGCAGGCCATAGAATAGCTGAGCGTCCACCGTGACCACGAGTTGTTCGTTGATCCGGGTCGGGTCGTCGCTCTTGGCCAGGTCCGGGAAACTGAGTTCGCGCATCACCCCTTCCTTGAGCGTGGCGAACCGGGACTGGACGAGGTGCATCCGGCCCGGCAAAACGGGCAGAGGACGGAGCTCGCCGTCGGAGAAAGCTCCGGCCTTGGCCGTGACCTTGAAGGCCACGGTCCCGACCCGCGCCGGTGCGGAGAGAGCGAACATGACGGCTGTGCCGCCTCCCGCTTTCGCGGTGAACGGCAGCGGAGGAACGCTCGCGGGCAGGCCGAAAGCAGGAGCCAGGTTCTCGTTGGTGACCGGGTCGAAGATCTCGAGCGACACGGCGCCGGACAAGCTCGCCTCTCCGGCGTTGTTGACCATGACCCGGAGTTCAGCCCGGTCCCCCTCGCGGAAGAAGCGCGGCAGGTAGGGTCGGACCATGAGCTCTTTGACCGTGCGGGCCTCCTTTTGAAGGCTCCCGCCCATGAGGTCGCGGGTGACGCCGTGAACGAACACGCGCCAGCCGGTGACCGAGTCGGGCACGGTGAATTCCACGGTCGCCGTACCGTCAGGACCGGTGAGAAGGTGGGGCTGCCAGAAGGCCGTCTCGTCGAACTTGGAGCGGAGAGGGGCCTGCTCAGGAGCAGTGGTCTCAGCGCTGGTTTTGGCCTCTTCGTCTTTCGCCGGAGCCCGGTCCGCCGCGACCTCGCTCAGAGCCCCCTCCTTACCCGCTTTCTGGCGCGCGGCCGGCGCAGGAACAACTCGGCCGAGCACGCCTCCAACGACCCCACCTAAGACTCGGCCGCCGGGCCCGCCGATTCCATACCCGTCGAGCGCCACAAGGTAGTCCGGCCTGAAGGTTGGATAGGAGGGGATGATAAACCAGCCGGAATTCTCGCTGAACGCCTGCGGCGCCGTGCCCAGCAACGGCTCCCAAGTTGGAGCTCCCACGCGATCGGGGTAGGTATTCAAAACATTCGGCGGGCGGTGGGGAGCGAAGATGTCAAGGCTGCGGTCGTACATGTAGGCCAAGAGCTCGGCGGCTCCCTGCACGGCCGGCTTTCCGGACGGAGTCTTCACGTTCACCCGCCAGATCTCCCGGCCTCCGGGCGTGAGTTTATCCCGGAAGGAGGAGAAGGAAAGCTCCAGCTCTTTGTTATCCCAAGGAACAAATATATTCGCCTCTTCGGTGATGAATTGATGATCTCTAAGTGCCGTCACTCGGACCCCGAACCCGCCGCGCAGCTCTTCGCTGACGGGGATCTCCACGACTCCGTCGTCCCCTCCGGCGACGATCCAGCGCCGCTCCCAGGGCTCCCCGCCTTTGAAGGTTTCGAAAAAGAGGGGCTGTCCTTCCCAGCCGCTGTGGAGGAGCAGGCGGGCGCTCTGGCCGACGAGAACGGTCGATTGTTCGGCGGAGAGGACGAGGGGGAGCCGAGCGGAGACCTGTCTTTCGGCGACCAGGAAATCCAGCCGCTCCCGGCAGACGGCGCCGAAGTCGTCCTTGGTCTCATAGAGGAGGCGGTAGGCCCCGGGCTCCAGGCTCCGGACGGCCACCGCGGCTTCGCCCTTCTGATTGTGTTCAGCGGCGCCCTTGGCCGCTTCCGTCCCCTCCTTCCAGAGATAGAGGATGGATTCCGGGGAAGGCGCGGCCGCCCAGCGCGGACGCAGGCGGTCGCCCGGTGTCTGGTATTTTTTGGAATCGTCGTCCGACTTAGCCTCCGGCAGGGGCTGGTCGGCGGGAAGAAGCGTTGCCTCCGGCTGGACGAGCTTGACCACCCGCCACGATCCCTTCCCCGGCTTGGGTGTCCCGTTAAGATCGGTGCGCAGGATCGTGAAGGTGCTTTCTGCTTCCTCCCGGAAGAATCCGGACTCGGCCGTGATGCGGGCTTCGACACTTACGAACCCGAGACGGAAAGAACGCACGGCCGAGCGGGTCTCACCGCCTTCGTCGGTCACGTCCACCGAAAGGGTATAGCTGTAGGTCAGCCCGGACTCCGGCTTGTCCTTGCGCTCGTCCACCCGGGGCGTGAAGCTCACTTCGAATGTGCCGTCGTCCTTGAGAGCGCTTCGGCCGCCGGCGATGATCTGGACTTTTGCGCCCCCGGATTCCCACCACCACCAGCGGGGATAGACGGGTGCCCTTTTTACCTGCCAAACCGCCGTGCCCGAGGCGACCGGCAGACCGAAATAATACCGGGCTTCGCTCGTCAGTGCGGCGGGGCGGTTCAGGCGAAGCGGCTTGTCCGGGTCCTTGATGGTCACTTCGAAAGTCGGCCGTTTGTATTCCTCGACGCGGACCTGGGCATAGCCTTCCGGCTGGGCCCGGAGGCGCCAGGCTCCGAGCGGCCGTCCGGCGGCCGGGATGACAAACTCGCCGCTCGCGGTCCCGAAGTCGTTCGTCGTCCGGACGGACTCCTCCACCCGTTGTCCGTTGATGTCCTCCAACCAGACCGTGGCCGGCGAGTTGGCGGCCGGCTCCACTCGCCCGATGTCCGGACGGCCTTTATAGACGAGGACCTTCCAGTAGAGCTTCTGGCCCGGCCGGTAGATGCTGCGATCGGTGTAGATTAGGGCCGACGAAATGTCTCTCGGCTTCTCATGGGCGTAAAGATACATGTAGGACGCGTCGAGAACGACGTCCTTCCCTTTCTTGGCCAGGAGGAAGAACGGGCCCGAGCGCCGGCGGGAAGCGAAATAAACGCGGCCCTCCGCGTCGGAGACCTGCGATTCGATTAGAGTGTGTCCTTTTTGCCAATCAAAGGCGTAGAGATCGACCTTAGCCCCGGGGACGGGTTTTCCCGTTTCGCCCGAGAGGACAAGCGCTTCTTCTCCGCCCTGAGCGCCGTCGCGCTTGAGCAGGACAAGGTCGGCGACCATCGTGGGATGCGCTTCGATATAGTTATTCTTTCGGACAAAATCCTCCCGGGCCGATGCGGCCACGAGATAAAGTCCCGAGGCCAGCCCGGCGGGAAGATCGACAAAGGTCCGGTGGTCCTTGAAGTCGGGTGTGGCCGGTAGCTCGGTCTTCCAGGCGGCGGCCGGCCCTTGTTTGCCAAGCACGGCCTGGGCCTCCTGCCCTTCCGGGAAGAGGTTGTAGTCTTTGGACGCCCGGATTCGCTCCATAAGGTCTAGCGGGAAAGCCCGGAAAAAGAGGCGGCCCAGGTTCCGGTGAGTCACCTGGATAGACCTTCGGCCAGGAGCGTCGGTCATCATGATCTCGACCGAGAAGTGGGGCGCTTCGATGCTCTTGACGATGTGGAGACATCGCCGGCCGCCGGGAGAGTCGGCGAAGGCGTCGACGCCTTCCTGGGCCAGACGGCGGGCGCGGATGAGGGAGTCGGGCGCATCCTCCGCCCTAGTGAACTCGGCTAAGACGGCCTGGCCCATGGCCCACCAGGAGTAAGCCCGGTATTTCGGCAGGAATTCGGCGAGGCGCTTCCGGATGAGGCTGCGGTCCTCTTCCTGAGTGAAAGATTGATGAAGGGCCTGCAGGCGCTCGATGCGGGCCTCGAGCGCGGCCTCCGGACGGCCGGTGCGGCGGCAGAAAGATTCATGCTCTCCGAGAAGAGCAAGGAGCTTCTCGAGCGGGTGGGCGGGCGCAGATTTGAGGGTGTCGGCAGCGGTTTTCTCGGCGGCCGGGTCGCCCGACAGTTCTTCAAGGTTCAAGAGAAAGAGCTCATTCGTCTGCCGCGGTGTCCAGAAGCCGGAGTCCACAAGGAGCCGGGCCAGGAGATAGACCACTGAATCCCGGAGAGTGCTCCGGATGCCGGCCGGATAATCGCCGGCGCTCCAATAATCCGGGAAATCCTTGGACTGAAAGTCCTGGAGCCGCCCGCGATTCTCCCAGACCCGGAGGAGTGTGCTCCACGCTTCTTCGAAGATTTGGTCCTTGGTCCAAGCCTTAAGGTCGACAACACCCTTGGCCTCCACCCGCTCGCGCCGGTTGATCTCCCAGGAATAGGCCTCGTAGTAGGTCACTAGGGACTGGGCATAATACAGGTCCAGCATGTCCCGCTGGATGGGGCTCTGGGGCCAGGGTTCCTCCTTGAGGAAGCGCACTGACGTCTCATAGCCGTGAAGGGCCGTGCGGAGCTGGACCTCTTTGATCAGAACCCAGGCCCAACCGGGCTCGTCCCCTATTCGTTTGGCTTCTTCACGGAGGCGGGCGGCTTCTTTCGCCGCTTCCTCGAATTTTTCTTCGCCAATCAGCTGGTCGAGGCGTTTGCGGTCGAGCTTCGGCTGTGGCTGTAAGGCGGCGGACAACAGACCTGGATTGCCCGGATTCGGGATGGAGCGGGCGGCAGTGGCCCGCAGAACCGTGGCGACTCCCCATAAAATGGCTATGGCTACTAAAAATGACGGGACCGCCCACAGCGATAAACGGCCGACCCGGCGGCGCATAGCTCTTGAAAAGCTCGGAACGGGTTTACTGTTCTCCATGCTCTCCTCCCGACGGACCTTGTCTCAATTCTCACAGGAGAAATCTTGTTCACTATATAATACAACAACAAACGGGCAAATTCCGTCTAAAAATGCCCATCCATTCGAGATCTGTTGGGTATATGTGAAATTGACTTGCCCTTTATCCTTTGTTATAAAAACGATGACAATGGCCGCGATTTCGGCGGCCTGCGGACGATGTCCGGAGAATCAGAGCTCGAAAGGATGAATTGATGAAAAAGACAGCGTTGGTCTGCGGCGCGGGCGGTTTCATCGGAAGCCATCTGGTCAAGAGGCTCAAGAAAGACGGCTACTGGGTCCGCGGTGTGGACCTCAAATTTCCTGAGTTCTCCCCGACGGCGGCGGACGAATTTCTGATCCTCGACCTCCGGGAGCAGCCCAACTGCGAGCGGGTTGTCCGGACCGCCGAAGGCCGGCCCTTCGACGAGGTCTACCAGCTGGCCGCCGACATGGGCGGCATGGGGTTCATCCAGGCCGCCGAGTGCGAGATCATGCGGAACAGCGCCCTGATCAACATCCACATGACCAACGCAGCGGCGCCGGCCGGAGTGAAGCGCTATCTCTTCTCCTCATCGGCCTGCGTCTATCGGAACATGAAGCCCGACGAGCCGGAGCTCTCCGAAGCGGAGGCCTACCCCGCTCTCCCCGATAACGAGTATGGATGGGAGAAGCTCTACGCCGAGCGGATGGCCATGGCCTACGGCCGCCGCTTCGGGATGGTCGTCCGGATCGCCCGCTTCCAGAACACCTATGGCCCCGAGGGCACCTGGCAGGGCGGCCGCGAGAAGGCCCCTGCGGCCTTCTGCCGGAAGGTCGCCGAGACGCCGGACGGCGGGGAGATCGAGGCCTGGGGCGATGGCAAGGCCATGCGGGCCTATACCTACATCGACGACCTCCTTGACGGGATCATCCGGCTGATGCATTCGGACCTCGAGGACGGAGTCAATATCGGCCGCCAGGAATACGTCTCCGTGGACGAGCTGGCCCGGACCGTGGCCGAGGTCGCCGGCAAACACATCCGGATCAAGCACGTCTCGGGACCGGTCGGCGTGGACGCCCGCAATTTTCGGAATGACCGCATCGCCTCCCTGGGCTGGACCTCCAAAATCTCGCTGAAAGAAGGCATCTCCCGCACCTATCCCTGGATCAGGGCTCAGGTCGAAGCCAAGAAAAAATGAGACCGGGCTGGGACTACCTAATCGTCACGGCGGCCAATGAAGAACAGGCCAGGGCCTACCGGGAGCAGCTTGGGATACGCCGTGACCTGGGGCTGATCTCCGGAGTAAGGGAGATTCTTGTTGTCCCCGACCCGGAGGGCCTCCGCATCGGAAGCGGGGGAAGCACCATCCTCTGCCTCCTCGAGGTCATCAGCCGCGAGCTCAGGGGGCGGGGAAAAAAGCTGGCGTCACCTGCGGCCTGGCAGGAAGCGCTGGCCCGGATCCGCGTTCTGATCGTCCACGCGGGCGGAGATGCGCGGCGTCTTCCGGCCTACAGCACCTGCGGCAAGATATTCATTCCGGTGCCCGGAGAATCCGACAGCGCTCTGGGCCTGACTCTCCTGGACAGACAGTTGCCCCGCTATCTCTCCCTGCCGGCGCCGGCGGACGGGTCCGGACAGGTCGTCGTCACCTCGGGCGACGTCTTCCTGGATTTCGATTCTTCTCTAGTCCGGTTCGGCAAGTGGGGCATCACCGCGATCGGTTGCTTCGCCGACCCCAAGCTGGCGGCTGCCCACGGTGTTTTCTGCCCCGCTCCGGACGGCGAAGTGAGGAGGTTTCTCCAGAAGCCCTCGGTCGGGGACCAGGAGAAGTTGGGTGCGGTCGACCGCCACGGAAGGTCGGTGCTCGACATCGGCATCATGAGCCTGGATGCGGCGGCAGCTATCCGCCTTGTCGCCGCATGCAATCCCAAGGCCGAACGCCGCGGCCGGCTCTTCTGGTCCGGCCGGCCCGCCGGCCTCATCCTGGGACGCGGCCTCGATTTCTACCGGGAAATCTGCTGCGCCATGGGCAGGGACACGGACCGAAGAAGCTACATCGCGGAGGTCCGAAGGACCGGCTCGGCTTTGAGCGACGGAGAACTGAGAGCTCTTTACGATGCCTTTTCCCCAATTCCTTTCTTTGTCGAGACCGTTCCGAGCTGTATCTTCCTGCATTTCGGCACCATGCGTCAGCTGATGGCGAGCGGGGCCGACCTCATCAGCCTGGGCAGGGGTGTTTCGAACTCTCACGCCCCGATCATCCTCAACTCCGAGGTCGGACCCGCCGGCGCCGTCATCGGGAAGGACGCCTGGGTCGAGGGCTGCCGGGTGCGCGCGACCCTCTCTCTCGGCGGTGAAAACATCGTCGCCGGCATCGACGTCGACGAGCCGCTCGCCCTGCCGCAAAGAGCCTGTCTGGACGTCCTGGAGGGTGAAGACGGCAGCGGGAAGAAGGCCTGGTTCGTCCGCTGTTATGACATCGATGACTTGTTCCACCTTCCGCGGGACCGGGGCGGCCGATTAAACGGCCTGTCTTTAGAAGAATGGCTCCGGGGTATGGACGCCGAAGAAGACGAGATCTGGGACACCCGTCTTTCCCCCGAGGAGAGGTCCGTCTGGAAGGGACGGTTCTTTCCCGCTGTGGACAGCCCGTCACAGGTTCCGGACTGGCTCTGGCTGTTCGATCTTCCGGCTGCGACGGAGCTCCAGAAGAGCGTCTGGCGGGAAAGCCGCCGACTGAGCCTCGCCGACATGGCCGGACTTGCCTCGCATGAGGCCTTCCATTCCCGCCGTCTGAAGATTCGCGCCGCCGCGATGCGGAGCGAACCGGGCCGCGTCTTCCGCTCCGAGAGCCATTTCTCGGCTTCCGACCTCGCCTTTTTCCTGGAGAGGTCTCCCGTGCCGGAAAAGCCGCTCTGGCTCTCGGGCATTTTGAAAGAAGCCTACCGCCGTCACGGGCCGGAAGCTCCGTTGACCGATATCGAAAGCCTAGGTCTTTCCCGCCTCCTGCACACGCTGGGCACGGCGGTGACGGAATTGTCCGGCCGACCGCCGGTAATCACGCGATCCGTAATGACCGAGACGGAAAAAGCGCTGGGCCGGAAGGAGAAGGTCTGGCTCGGCTCGCTCGGCCTGTCGCTTGGCGGAAAGAGGTCGGCGGTGGCCTGGGGAAACGGGGCCCGGCAGGCGGCCTTTGAACACCTGGGAAAGGCGATCGTCCGCAGCGGCCACGAGAGGGTCGAGCCGCCGAAGAATGCCCTCCGCGAGGATGAGATCGTCTGGGGACGCGCTCCGGCGCGGCTCGACCTGGGTGGCGGCTGGACCGACACACCGCCCTACTCCCTCGAGCGCGGGGGATGCGTCATCAACGCCGCCGTCAACCTCAACGGGCAAGCCCCCATCCAGGCCTACGCCCGCGTCATACCGGAGCCGGAGATCCGGATCAACTCCATCGACCACAGCGTCCGTATCGTCATCCGGGAGCTCGACGACCTCCTCGATTATCGCCAGCCGGCCAGCCGGTTCGGCCTGGCTAAAGCGGCTCTGGCCCTCTGTGGCTTCTCTCCGGCCGAAGCCGCCTGGAAGAAAGAGACAACGCTGCGCCGCATGATGGAACGCTTCGGCGGCGGGATCGAGCTCACCACTCTGGCCGCCATCCCGAGCGGCAGCGGTCTGGGCACTTCGAGCATTATGGGAGCCGTCCTGATCTCGGTCCTCGGCCGATTGACAGGCCGGAGCCTCTCCCAGCGCGAGCTATTCCACGGGGTGCTCCGACTCGAGCAAGAGCTGACCACGGGGGGTGGATGGCAGGACCAGGTGGGCGGCGTCGTCGAGGGAGTCAAAGTCATCCGCACCGCGCCGGGCATGGTTCCCGACCCGATCATCCATTTCGTACCGGCCGATGTGCTGGATCCTCGGACAAACGGAGGGTTGACCCTCCTTTATTACACCGGACTGCGCCGGCTGGCCAAGAACATCCTGGCCGGCGTGGTCGGCAGCTACCTGAGCAGGGATAGAGGCTCGATGAGGATCCTGCAGGAACTCCATATCTTCCCGCCGGCCATGGCCGAGGCGATGTCGCAGAAGTCGATAGATCGGTTCGGACGGCTGATCGACGTTGCCTGGGGGCTTAAAAAGGGACTCGACCCGGAATCAACGACGCCGGTCATCGAGGGCATCCTCGAACGCGTCGACGATAATATTTTTGGAGCCACGCTGCTCGGCGCCGGCGGGGGCGGCTTCCTACTCCTGGTCTGCCGGACAAAACCCGACGCCGAAAAGGTCCGGCACGCGCTCACCCAGCAACCGCCGAATCGGCGAGCCCGGTTTTTCGAGTTCGAGATCAACCAGGAGGGCTTGGTGGTCACGGTCTGCTAGGGCCGCCGCCGGGGCCATATAACCGACCGAATAGCGCTGATTGGGCGTCTCCTTCTTTCCTGACGGTTGCGAAACTAGAATAAAACAGACGATTAAAACAATTGTTTTAATTATCACATGGTTTCTTTTTTTATATAGATAGATATTTTCCATCAGATAATTACAGATTATGCCACTTTATTAAAATTATTCAATATTTGTTGCACTTGCCAAATGGAAACCCTATAATTTAATCGCTTGATTAAATCATTCCCCATAAAAAGGTGTAAAAATGAGCCAAGGAAAACCCTCTGTCAGGGAGAAGATCATTGTCACGGCAATCGAGTGTATCGAAGTACATGGCCTTGAGAGCCTCACGATCCGCTCCATAGCCGCCAAAGCCGGGGTGAACAGCGCCGCCATCAACTATTATTTTGGCACAAAAGAGAAGCTTATCGAGGAAGCCCTTAACCGCACTCTGGAGGAGTTCAAGAAGATGCCGGAAGAGATACTGCAGGCCGATGATCTTGATCTCAAGGACCGTTTGCAGGGCTTCTTCGGTGCCTTCTTCGACGGCCTGGTCCGATGGCCGAGAATCGTCAAAGCCCACCTCCAGCCCCCCCTCCTCGACGGCGATTACGGGACTCCCTTCTGCGACACGTTCAATTCCTTCTTAACCGACCTTCTCCGCCGTCTCGAGGAGATGCCGCTCGTTGAGCACGAACAGAATCCAAGGCTCCGGATCATCCAGTCTATTTCGGCGGTCCTCATCCCCGGGCTGATGCCCGGGCTTTTCCAGTATTTCGCCGGACTTGATTTCGCCGACCCCGAGGCCCGCAACTCCTATGTCGAGGACTTGGTCAACCGCCTCTTTTAAGTTCGGTGCCAGGCAACTCATTACTCAAATAGCCTGAAACTGGGGAGACATGAAGCTAATTGATGAATAAGCTATCGTGTCCCCCAGACTTGGCCGGACTTTTTCGAAATGAAGGGTCAGCGCCCCTGCAGCTGAGCCGAACGTTTCTTCGCCTCCACTAACTCAGGAATCCCGGTATCGGCGTCCTTCCATAGTTCCAAAAATCGCGCGTACTCTTTTTTCGCTTCTTCTCTCAAACCTTTCTGCTCATACAACTTGGCCAGGCGATAATGATAGACGGGATTATGCAGGCGGCGGTCCTGGCTCGCCGGGTCGAAGGTGAGAAGCTTCTTATATTCCTCGATCGCTTTATCCAGATTCCCCATCTTCTGATAGGCCCGCGCTAGGACGTCCTGGTCCAGGGGAAAGTTGTACCAGGCAAATACCCGACCGTAGGCCGGATAGAAGAGGGGAACCTGCAGGACAAACTCTTTTTCCAAAATGTTAATTGCCTCGGCCGTTTTCCCTTCAGATATCCAGACTTCCGCCTGAAGCAGTTGATAATTTTTTTCCAGCTGCAGGTAAAGGCCACTTTGATCCTCCCGGAATTGGGCAAATAGCGATCGGATCTCTTCGATCCTCTGCTCGGCCTCTTTGATCTGGCCCTTTTTCCACTCTACAAGCCCGAGCCAAAGGCCGCTTTCGATGGGAATTAAGCGGTCGGCTTGGGGCAGGGCTTCTTTGGCGTCCTTCTGGAATTCTGAAAACCGCTCGACAGCCGTATCAAACTCGCCCCGTTCAAAATAGAAACAGGCCTGGACGAGTTTGGCCAAGGCGGCCCCGTGTTTATCTCCGATCGATTCCCAGGCTCCCCCCGCTCGCGCCACTTCCATCGCAGCCTGCTCCCGTTTGCCCAGGACATAGTTAAAAATCGCTTTCCACCAGTAGCCGAGGCTCTGCCAGTTTTTGGATGGAGCCGCGAGAATGAACTGGTCCAGCCAGCTCATGGCCTCGGCGTAATCTCCTTTGACGCCGTAAATATAAGCGATGATATCATCTGACCCGAAATCCGGCTTGATCCGCAAAGCCTCCTTGTATTGTTCGATAGCCTCATCAAGCCGCCCAGTGACGAAGTAGAGTTGTCCCAGGGAATCCAAAGGATTGGCGTCTTCAGGAGCGATGGAAACGGCCTTCTTCAGGGATTCTTCCGCTTTGCCAAGATCACCCGTCGCTATATACATAAAGCCAAGCTGATTCAGGATTGTCGCCCACTTGGGATCCAACTCCAGGGCTTTGTTGGCTTCTGCGATTGCTTCAGGATACATCTTTTTCTGCTGGTAGGCGGCAAAGAGTGAACTGTGGACGTCCTTTTCTTTGGGATATTTCGCGGCGATTTCCTGAAGGATGCGGAATTCTTTTTCGGTGTTTTTCTCCACCCTCCTGGCGTAGGCGGCCTCGATGTACAACCGTTCTTTCTCCGCCGCCTTTCCGGAAAAAGCTTTGGCTTTCTCCAGAGCCTCGGCAGCCAGTTGAGAATTCGTTAAATATCGATAGGTTCTAAAAAGATAAAGATAGGCAATGGCGAATTGGGGATCGAGCTCAACGGCCTTTTCCAGGTTATTACGGGCATCCTCGAAGTACATTTTATCCACATTTTCTTGCCCTTCGAGGTAATATTTGTAAGCGTCCAGAGAAGACGTCTGGGACGGGGCCATTTCGAGCTTCGCCTCTTCAATCGCCTTTTTGGACAGGCCGATACCGCGCGATATGTCCCGGCTCAATTGGCCGATCTGCTTGTCCAGGATGCTCTGCGCCCCGTCCCCTTTGGCAGTGACGCTTTTCAGCAGTTTCCTCGTCTTGACGTCAAACATCTTGACATCCGTGGCAAACGTCTCGCCCGCTTTGACATAACTTCCCAGGACGAGAGCATCGACATTGTCCTTCTGGCACAGCTCAAAACCGAGCTCGCTGTCGATGATGTCGGCCTGTTCCTTCCCCATTTGCCTGAGGAGGTCACGCAGCCGTTCGAAGGTCGTGACATGGAGATATTTCGACTGTTCCAGGCTGGTGATCAAAAGGTTGGGGATGGCGGCCCGAAGATAATCGTAGGCCTGGTCACCGGTTTGATTTTGAAAAGTGATGACCGCTATGGACCGCTCGACAGCTTTGCCTCTGAAAGCGACGCGCCAGAGCAGGAACCCGAGGACGATTATCCCAACGACCGCCAGAGCGGGGATCAACAGTTTTTTCAGCCCGAATGTCACCGTGATCTCTTTGGAGGTCAGGGCTTTTCTCTGGGATTTTTCTCTTTCGGTTGTGGGGTATCCTTCTTCAATGGCCTCGATCTCCGCACGCAGGTCATCGGCCGTCTGAAACCTTTTTTCTTTGTCTTTTTCTAGGCATTTAAGGATCAGCCGGCTGAGGGCTGCGGGAAGCTGGGGGTTCCATTCTTTCGGGTCCCTGGGTTTCTCGCCCTTGTGCTTCATGGCGACGCTGAGCGGTGTTTCGCCCTCGAAAGGAACGCGGCCGGTAACCATTTCGTAGAGGATGACTCCCAGCGAGTAGATGTCCGAACGGCCGTCCACGTCTTTCGCTTCTGCCTGCTCCGGGGACATGTAGTCGGGCGTCCCGATGGTGAAGCCGGTCCCGGTGATGGCCTCCGTCTTGAGAAAGCGGGCGATCCCGAAGTCCATGATCTTGGCATTTCCCTCGCGGTCGATCATGATGTTGCCGGGTTTGAGGTCGCGGTGGACGACACCCAGCCGATGGGCCTCGGCCAACCCGTCCGCCGCTTGGCCGGCGATGGAAAGCGCTTTAGCCGGAGGCAGCTGGCCTATCCTTTTGATCAGGCTTTTCAGGTCCTCTCCGGCGACGTATTCCATGGTGATAAAGTGAACGCCGCCGGATTCGCCCAGGTCATGCATGCGGCAGACGTTGCGGTGCGAGATCTTGCGGGCGATCTTGAGCTCCTGACTGAATCTTTCGATGATCTTCCGATCCGAGGAGATCTGAGGGTTGATGAGCTTGAGCGCAACTTCCTCATTGATTTTCTTGTCCTCCGCCCGATAAACGGCACCCATGCCGCCCCGGCCCAGCTCTTCGATGATCTCGTACCGGCCGGCGAGCACCGTCCCGCGGGTGAGGTCCAGTCGAGGCATATTGAGCGTCTCCGTCGTGGAAATCGAGAATCCTGGAGAGGAGGGAAGCGGAGCCCCGCAACTTCCGCAATAGAAAGTATCCTGGGGGTTATCGAATTGGCATTTCGGGCAGTTGACGGTTTCTTTTTTCACTTGTCTGCTTGTTGGCAAGAGGATATCAACTGTGCGAAAATTAGTCAACCGGCCGCCATTGCGTCCGCAGGGCAACTCAAACAACAGGAGCGCCCCTGTTAACATTTGAAAGGAGGAAAACATGCCGCTTATCGAAGTCCGCCTGCTCGAGGGGCGAACGGATGAACAGAAGGAAAAACTCCTAGCCGCGATCACCAAGGCCGTGCAGGAATCGATCGGCGCGCCCTTGCCGTCCATCCGCGTCTGGATCCAGGAGTTCTCTCCCAAAGAATATATGGTGGCGGGAGAATTGGCCTCCCTCAAAAAGACCTGATAAATTCGGGGACACCACATAAAAAATTCGAGGGACATGAACTCAATTTCCGAATTGAGTATCGTGTCCTCCGAATTTTAGACAAAAACGCGGCCAATCGGGGTCTTATTGAGTGAGCGGGCGTGAAGCTATTGGATATCTCCCAGCTCTTTGATCAGTTCGGACAGGCCATGTATCGGTATTTAACCGTTAAGCTCGGCTCCCCAGACGACGCCGAAGATGCGCTGCAGGAGGTGTTCTGTCGGTTGGTGAAGCATTCATTCCGCCTGCGGTTGGTCCGTGATCTGCGCGCCTTCGCTTTCCGCATCGCCCGCAACGAGGCCAACCGGTTTCTTCAGCGTAAGATTCCGGGGAAACAGGCCGCTCAACCCGGAGCCGATTTCGCCGAGTCCCTCCGTCGGACCTATTCCGGCCCCGACGGACTCTCCGAACAGGCTGCTGCCGCAGCCCTGGCCCAGATCCCCGGCGAGCAGAGAGAAGTCATTATCCTCAAGATTTTCGAGGGGCTGTCCTTCAGAGAGATCGCGGCCGTGAGTGGACAGTCGATCAATACCGTGGCCAGCCGGTACCGCTACGGCATCGAGAAAATACGAGGGCTTATGGAGGGAGGGGAATGAAACACGAGCGCGATGTCGAGGAGCTTCTGAAACGCTTCTCGCCCAGGCCTGCGCCTCTCGGTCTCAAAGAACTGACCATCCAGGCGGCCGGGCAAAAAATCAGAGAGAGCCGCTTATTGACCCCGGGCTGGAGATGGATTTTTGCCACAAGCCTAGTTCTGCTTGCCTTTTCCGCATTGGCCGACTGGCAAATTTCTGCCCTCGAGCAGAATCGCCTGAGTGCTCTCTTGGACCTGCCTGGGGAGAAAGCTCTCTCGCCGGAGAAACAAGCGGACAAGGAAGCGGCCGAATTGTTAGCCAATCTTCCAGATTTGGATGCGGCCTCCAAAAAGCTCTTGCGCCGGGCCTTCTTGGACGAAGAAAGAGCGGCTACCCAATCTGGACAGTCTGCCCGACGCTTCACGGAGGGGATCCATGAATATTAAAGCCAAAAAGGTGCTGGTCCGAATCGGCCTCGTTCTGTTCGTCATCATCGTCCTGGCACTTGGAGTCCGGGCCGTTTTCAATTTCACAACCGGAAGAAAACTCCAGGCCTATCTGGAGAAGGCAAAATCCGAGGGCGTGGTCATAAGCCTGAAGGACCTCGCTCCCGGTTGCGATGAATCCGACAATGCCGCCCTGTTGTGGAAGGCCGCAGAAGCTCTTTTCATCACCCCAGATGCTGAAGGCAAAACCCTGATCAACCAGACAATTGAAAGCTTCTTCTATAGCCGGCCTCTCCAGGAGGAATCTCGGCTGAAGCTGGCCCCGCTCATTGAGAAAAACCGTAAAGTCTTCGAGCTTATCGTCGAAGCAGCCGGCCGGCCCTGCTTTCGATATGGCGAAGGAAAAAAGAGGCCCTATTTCATCGAGCCATCTAATGCGGTCAAGATGATTCTCGCGACCAGGCTTCTTGGAATCAATACGGTACTTCGGGCCGAGGCGGGACAAGTGCCGGCAGCCTTGGACGAGCTGCGTCAAGGCATGCAGTTTATCAGGAGGACCATAGACGAGCCATTCGTGATCAACAACCTTGTCGCCTTATCTAACATGAAATCTCTTCTCTACTGCTTCGGTCAGATCAGCAAGGAAAGAGAAATGGATTTGGCGATTCTGTCGGCCTGGATTAAAGAACTGGATACCGAAGCCTGGCGGACAAAATTCTGGCGGTGCGTTGAGACGGAAAGGGCTCTTTCCCTTGAGACGGGCTTGGGTATGGTGAATGGAGATAAGGACATCCTTAGGGCCGAGGCCGGGGGCCATAGACTCTTCTACTGGCTGATCAGGCCCATCCAAAAACTACAGATAATCTGGGTACAAGACCAGTTCATGGAGTCGAAGAAGATTGCCAGTATGCCTTATTATCTTATCAAGGCACTGACCAAAGAAAAACAATATATGCGGGAATCGGCACCTTGGTACTTCAGATTGTCTGGCCTTCTTCTTCCAGAGTTCCAGAGCGTTTTTCTGAAAGAGGCAACTTGGGAAGCTATGATGCTGACGACAAAGGCGGGCCTGGCCTGCAAGATTCATAAAAATCAAACGGGTCATTATCCGGAGAACCTCGACGTCCTTGTCCCGGGCATCCTGGATGAAGCACCGATCGACCCGTTTACCGGAAAGCCGCTCCTCTACAGTCTCCAGGATGGCGGCGTGCTTATCTATAGCGTCGGCTCTAACGAAAAGGACGACCAAGGCCGCGGAACCTACCAAATCACTCAGCTGGTCATGGAAAAAGACGACGACTGGGCGTGGAAAGAAAAATAGTGGAGACGAAATATCTGAGAGTCCCCCATATTTGTGAGGATGGTTTGAATAAGGTCCATAAGTCCGCATTTCGGCTTGTGCTCGTAGCTTCAAGCATATGGTTTTTCAGCCAGATTCAGATTCCCCTTCCCGCCCAAACACCGGCTCCGGAGATCATCGAGAATCCTGAGCAACCAAAATATTCGGGAAAAGATGCGCCAGAACTGATTTTCAAACAGGAATTATCAATCCCGCTCGAGGGCCGGCGTTACTCTTTTGATGTGGATGATGCGGGAAACATCTATCTTCTCGATACGAGAGCAGCTAGGATTGCTATATATGACAAGTCTGGAAAACCGTTGATCACGTTCGGGAAGAAAGGTCAGGGGCCGGGCGAGTTTGAAAGTCCGGCTTATCTCGCACTCTCTGGAGAAAATAATATCCATGTTATCGACCGTCCCAGGAGGCCTGTCCAGGTTTTCGATAGCCGCGGGAGCTGGTTGGAGCAGTGGCAGCCCTCCTCCATCGGGCGGATGATGAGCAGCCTGGCGTTTGACTCGTCCGGATCGGTTTATATCCAGGACTCCCTAAACCTGGTCGCCCTGCAGGATAAAGAACGGATCAGGCGTGGGGTTGCCGCCCTCGGCCGCCTGTCAAAATTCAACAGCCGGTTCGAAAAAACCGGGGAGATCGAAACATGGGATAACCGTTTCATGAAAAGAGGGTCGGGGGAGGCGACTGTGCTCCTCTATCACGACCTTTTTTACTATCAGCTTGATCGAAATAATAACCTCTATTATGGAGATTCGGCCCGGGATGAGATCCGTCAGATGTCATCTGACGGACGAGTAAATAGGGTGATCCGAAAGAGAGCGATGCGGATTCGCACTGCGCCGAGAGACCGGACGCGCATGCTCGAAGAGAATCCCAACCTAAAAGATGCCATCATGGCAGGGACAAAACCTTTCTTCCTGGATTTTCATGTCTTGGACAAGATTGGGCTGTTGGTCGGCACCTATGAAGATGAATGGAACGCCGAGGGAGTCATTGTTTGCGATCTATTCGACAGGGATGGAGTCTATGTCGCCAAAGTCAAGATCCCTCGTTATTACACGAGGGACCACGATATCATAAGCGAACAACGAAATCGCCTCTTTAAGAACGGGTATTGCTATTCGATTATCTATAATACAAAAGCGGACGGCCTGGAGCTTGTGAAGCATTCATTTGAGCTGAAGTGGCCTAACTGAAAGCCGATCGAGCCGTCAACAAACGCGAGCGACAAGCGGGCGCTCTTTCAAACGCAATTCTTTGGGGTGATGAGTCTCCGGCGAGCCCGGCAAAGGGTGGTACCCTGGGGAACGTCCGCCAGCTTATTTATTATGGCTGAGTGTTATTGCAAATCTTCAGGAAAGCACAGAAAATAGGAAATTGATATGGTGTCCCCGATTTCTAATTGGTGACACCATATCAATCTCCTATTTTATGGAGGGCTGGCCGATGAAATGGAAAAATCGCATCTCGCCTAGGACGGCTCCTATTCGCGCTTTCTTTTGCCTCATTCTTCTATTATCAGCAGCCGGATATCTTTCTTTGTCTGCCGGGGAAGTCCGAAAGCCAACCGTCATCAAGGATGTGCAAGTCTTCGATGGGGAAACGGTCTTGGCCCGGGCGACCGTGGTTATCGAAGGCGGCAAGATCACCGCCGTCGGAGAGAAGGTCAATATCCCGCCCGACGCGGAAGTCATAGACGGCGCGGGAAAGACCCTCCTCCCCGGCCTGATCGATGCCCACGTCCATGTCTGGGATACGGCCCAGCTACGGCAGTCGCTCGTTTTCGGCGTGACAGCGGTCATCGACATGTTCACCACTAACCTCAGAGCCCTTAAGGATAGCCAAAAAGCTCAAGAGGAGGGTGGCGGCGCTGACGTAGCGCACTTCACATCGCCGGGTAACTGCGTGACCGCGCCCGGCGGCCACGGCACTCAGTTTGGACCAGGTATACCCACGATCTCCGGGCCGGAGCAGGCGCAGGAATTCGTCGACGCCCGGACCGCCGAGGGCTCGGATTTCATCAAGATCATGCTGGACGACGGGAGCGTCTACGGAATGCCCCGGCCGACGATCTCGAACGAAACGATGGCGGCGGTCATCGGGGCGGCGCATCAGAGGAACAAGCTGGCCGTTATCCACGCGGCTACGCTTCAGAACTGCGAGGACGCGCTCAACGCCGGTGTGGACGGGTTGGCTCACCTCTATTTCAATGACGCCTATGATCCGAATTTCGGCCGACTCGTCGCCCAAAAAAGAGCCTTCGTCATCCCGACGTTCAGTGTGCTCCAGACTTTGGCCGGGATACACGAGGCGACAGTCCTGACTACGGATGCCTTGATATCGCCTTACCTCAAGCCCTTTGATATCCAAAACCTCGAGCGGAGCTACCCATTCAAGGGTAATGATGCCAACTACAGGGCGGCCGAGAGGGCCCTGTCCCAGCTTAAAGAGGCCGGGGTTCCCATACTGGCGGGGACGGACGCACCTAACCCGGGCACAACCTTCGGCGCCAGCCTCCACCGTGAGCTCGAGCTTCTCGTCCGCGCCGGGCTGACGCCGGTCGAGGCGCTGCGGGCCGCGACCTCCGTGCCCACAGCCAAATTCAACCTGGAAGGACACGGACGCATCCAGCCGGGGATGGACGGCGACCTCGTGCTTGTCAATGGCGATCCCACGCGGGATATCAAGGCCACGCGTGATATCGTGTCCATTTGGAAGGGCGGCCGGCTGGTGGATCGCGCCAGGTATTTAGAAGAGGCAAAAAAGGATAGGGAGACAGCTGCGGCGGCGCCCACAGCGCAGATCCCCGAATATGGAGACTCCGGGTTGATCAGTGATTTCGAGGGCAAAAGCATAGAGGCGAAGTTCGGAGCCGGGTGGATGATTTCCACAGACGCCTTCATGGGTGGAAAATCCAAGGCCGATATGAAGTTCGTGCCGGGCGGCGCTCAGGGAAGCTCGAAATCTCTCTCCGTAACCGGGACGGTTGTCCCGGGAACCGCTTTGAACTGGGCCGGTGTCATGTTCATGCCGGGACCGACGATGATGGCGCCCGCGGACCTTTCGGCCAAGAAATCCATCAGTTTCTGGGCGGAGGGAGACGGAAAAAAGTATGCCTGCATGATTTTCGCCCAGAGCCTCGGCTGGACTCCGGCCGGCCAGGATTTCACGGCGGACCCGGAGTGGAGAGAATACACGTTCACCTTCGAAAGCTTCCGGCTCAAGGGAAATGATGTCATGGGGATCTTCATTGGCGCTTCGGGGGAGTCCGGTGATTTTGCGCTGCAGATTGACGACGTGCGCCTGAAATAACGAAAATGGGGACGGTCCTATTTTTTTAGGAAGGAGGTAGGTATGCCGCTCATCGAAGTCCACCTGCTGGAGGGGCGAACGGATGAACAGAAGGAAAAACTCCTAGCGGCGATCACCAAGGCCGTGCAGGAATCGATCGGAGCGCCTTTGCCGTCCATCCGCGTCTGGATCCAGGAGTTCTCTCCCAAAGAATATATGGTGGCGGGAGAACTGGCCGCCCTCCGGAAGGGCTGAAAGATTCGGGGGACGCGAAGCGGTTTCCCCTCTGAGTTGATGAGTTGACTCGGACTTTTTCCATAGTATATAAATTGATACAGTGGCCAAATTTTGCGGAGAAGAGGATTAAATTCCGTTGCCTTCGATCTTAGGCTTCAAACACATTTTTCTCAGGATAGAAACCCTTTTTAAGAAAAAACAGGCAAAAGGTGTTCTCCTTTGCCTTCTTATCGCCCTCCTTTTTCTCAAAATGAGCAACGAGAATGTTTTTCGAAGATTCCTTAGCAATCGAGAGTTTAGCGGAGACGAAAACAAATACATGCGCATGGTACAATCTCTCGCCGCAGATGGGGACCTTGATCTTTCTAATCTCTGGTATGAAAAAAAAGAAATGAAGGCGGTATGGGAAAAAATACTCTCATCTGGAAGCCGAAAATTTGCCGACCTCTATTTCCTGGCGATTGACGGCGGAATTTATGCTCTCCATATGCCCGGTGTTGCTTTTCTTATTCTTCCCGCCTATAAACTTGATTCTGTCGTTTTTCCTAACGTCCAAAAAAGATCCCCGGCCAGCCTTCCCTTTCTCCCCAGGAAACTCCTTTTTACCCTCCTTTTGCTTGCGACATTGGCAGTCCTGAATTTCGCTCTTTTTTTCCGATTGGCCAACCACGTCTTCAATTCTCCGTTCTTGGTAATGATTATTTTCTTCTTTCTCATCTATAATTCTCCCTTTCCCCATTATTCATTCACAGTGTTTCCAGATTGTTCAGCCACTTTGTTTTTTTTATTGGCCTTGAATTGCATCCTTTTCCCGTTCCGTTCAAGGAATATAAACGACTGTCTGCTCGTTCTCGGGATAGCATTGATCCCCTGGCTGCATCAGAGGTTTATTCCCCTCTCTGGAGGGCTTTTTTTGGCCTTTCTCATAAACCATAAGAGATCGGGAACTCCTCGGAGACGACTTCTTCTTGTTGCTCTTGTGCTTGTTGTCTTAAGTTTACCTTATTTCTATTATTTCTATTCTCTCACAGGAAATTTCTCCCCTCTCAGCACTTCAAAATTTTTTGGCAGAGTTCATCTTTCCACTCGAGTTATCCCCATCGGTTTTTTCGGGCTTCTTTTCTCCCCAAGTCAAGGGGGCATTTGGAAATACCCTTGGATTATGTTTTTCTTTTTCGGAATTTACTGGGCAATTAAGAAAGATAATAAGCTGACCTTAGGCCTCCTTCTGCCGGCATTTCTGTACTATTTAGTCTGTGCTGCCAGCACAACCCTAGGAGGAGGCGGCTCTCCGGCGGGTCGATTTCTGCTGCCATTAATCCCAATTTTATTAATATTTGTCGGAGTTGTTCTTCAAGATCTCTCTAA
Organism: Candidatus Aminicenantota bacterium; assembly: GCA_017886205.1. GTDB lineage: Bacteria > Acidobacteriota > Aminicenantia > Aminicenantales > UBA8522 > UBA8522. The sequence continues at coordinate 60,465 of JAFNEO010000013.1, forward strand.
GCAGTTCTCATATCCGAAGTTGGCTTATTACATCATCTTCATCTCCCTGTTTTTCTTTGGCAAAAGGATGCTCTATCTTCACTTTGCTGACCGGTATGTGCAGCCGCCTTACAGCACCATCTCAATCACAGAGCCTTTTGATCTTGGCTGGATCATCGAAAGCACGGCCATCATCTTAGTGCCTTTTTTATCTATTTTCCTAAGCGACAAATTTCTCTTCGCTAAGAAAAGAGTCTTGGACAAAAAGCAAAGCGGCGCATGACCTGTCGAGAAATTCTTTGTCTTCGTTCGGCGACGGCCCGAACCCCGAGTTTATTCCGCCGAAAGCCTGGTTTAGGTCAGAGGAAAGGCCGCGACTGGGGAGACAGATAGGGGGATGTCCCCCTATTTGATTTTAACGGCCTTGCGTTGGTTTTCTCCCCGTCTCCAGGTCAAGCCCGTCACCCGGCCTTGGGCATTCTTGGCGAAGGTGAGGGTCACGTCGGTTTCCGTGGAGAAGAACGACAGCGCCGATTCGGGGAAAAATACGCAACTCGCCTTGCCATCCGGCGGGACAAAGACGGGATCAGCGAAGAGGCATCCATTCCCGACCGTAATCTTAATCCTGTCCACGGGTGTAAACTGATAGGTGCCGGCGAGTGCTTCGAGCTCGCTCGCCCCGACCGCCGCCGCCTCCTTTTCCACGGGTTTGAAGTCCGGCCAGCCGTACTCGGCTGAGAGGCTGCGCAGGATCTCGGACATGAGATCGCCGCCGAGGTCGCTGTTTGTCATGATGACGGCACCCTGTCCTCGCATCGGATAAGCTATCATAAAGCAGCGGAAACCTTCGTTCCCCCCGCTGTGCGAGAACTGGAGGTCCTGCCCGCTCCCCTTGACGAAAAGTCCCAGGCCCGCGCCCTCCTTGACGGGGGTGAGCATAAGCTCCACCATGACTTGGGAAAGGATGCGGTCGGACTTTCCCTCCTTCGCCAGCATGATCTCGCGGGCAAAGAGCGCGAGGTCGGTCGGAGTCGTCCACAGCCCGGCCGCCGCCATCTCAGGATAGGTGTGCCATTTGCCCGGCAGGACGCTGCCGTCAGGACGATGACCGGAGGCCGCCCGGCCAGCCAGGGCCGGAGGCAGGGGCTGCTCATAGGTGCTCTGGCTCATGTCGAGCTTGATGAGCACCGCGTCGCGCACGATATAGGGAAAGGGCCTCCCCAGGACCTCGATGAGGAGCTGCTGCAGGATGGTATACCCGCCGCCTGCGTACCGGAAACGGGAACCGATCTCAATGTCCACCTTGATAGGCGGTGTGTTGGCCGGTTTAACGCCGTCGAGAATCTGCTTGAGCGACGGCAGCTCCTTCCCCTCTGCATAACCGGGGAAGCCGGAGACGGTGACACCCGCCGTATGACTCAACAGCTCACGGAGTGTGACTTTCCCCTTTCTGGTCCACGCGTTCTCCGGGACTCTCCAGGAGCGCAGCCGCGAATTGACGTCCTCATAGAGGCCGAGGAGGCCACTCTCGACGTAATAGAGTGCGGTCGCGGCGGCCACCGGTTTGCTTATAGAAGCCGCCTGGAACAGAGTCTCGGGCGTCACGGGGCTAGTTCCCCCGGATTCCCTGACACCATATCCTTCTTCCCACTCGAGATCATAGCCGTTAATGACCGCGATGCTCACGCCGGGGACCCGGCAGACTTTCATCCGCTCCACCAGGCCCGCCTTTCCAGAGGGCTGCCCCTTGACAACGATCCCCGGGTTTGGAATCAGGCCGTTCTCGACCCTCTGGATGCGGGCTCCCAGCTCCTGGGCGATCTCGGATGTCGCGGCCAGGGCGTGAGCTGGAGCCAGAATGAAAGATAGAAGAACCAAGCAAACAAAGGCTTGTGTTTTCCTCATCGTCGGCATCTACTCTACGAAAAAGAAGGGTTATTGGCAACATCTTGTTATCGCGGTGATCACCGGGGAGTTTTATTTCGACAGCTGGGAGTCATACTTTTTTTCTTTAGGCTACGAGAACGGGTGGAAGGGCGCCAGTCCCCGCAACGCCCTGAGCGGAAGATTGCGGAGACACTTTTTATGAATTTGTATGTAGTGCATTAATCCCCCATTATCCCCCTTGGACAATCAAGGGGGAATAAGGTCAGTGTCTCCGTAGAGGTCGGACGGGGACGCGCCGTGACAGGACCCGTTCTCATTCCGGAAATTAAAATGAGTCTTATAGTTCTCTTTCGTTGACTTCGACCTCTCAGTGAATTATTCTTTCTGCAATTCAGAGAAGGCTCCCATGAAAAGACGTGATTTCATCAAGTCCTCGGCCCTAACTGGAGGCTCGATCGTGCTTGGCCGAGAGGCGGCCAGCGCTTCGGGCAAAGACGGATTCTCCCCGATCGAACCCGTCACTCCGCTCCCCTCCCAAAAGCGCGGCCTCCCCAGCCTCGAACCGGCCCGCTGGGTCTGGTATCCGTCGGGAAGATGTCTGCCCAATACGTTCGTCCTCTTTCGCCGCGAGATCCGCCTCGACTCCAAACCGAAGCGGGCCATGGGCTGGATTGCGGCCGAAAGCCGATACCGGCTCGAAGTCAACGGCCGTCGCATCCAGTGGGGACCGGCGCCGTCCGACCCGCGCTTCGCGGAGGCCGACCCGCTTGACCTGACCGCGGCGCTTGAGGCCGGCCCCAACATCATCGGAGCCACCGTCTTGTATTACGGACACGGCGACGGCACCTGGCCATTCGGCAAGCCGGGCTTCCTCTTCTGGCTGGAAATCGAACAGGAGGATGGACGGGTCAACAAGATCGGCTCAGATCAGTCCTGGGAGGCTCATCTGGCGCGCGCTTGGCGGCCCGGCCAGCACAAACGCTGGTATCTCCGGGCGCTCCAGGAAGAGTTCGACGCCCGCCTCTATCCCTACGGCTGGACGACCGCCGGTTTCGCCATGGATGAGGCCCAGTGGCTGGATGCCATGGCGCTCGACGGCTCCCCGAACAAGCCGGCGCTTTCAACCGCTTATTACGAGTATGTCAACGACTTGCTGGAGAGCCCGGCCGCGGCGGAGCTCCGTCCCCGGTCTATCCCGCTGCTCCAAGAAACCTTCGTCCCGGTCGCCCGGCTCGCCGAGTCAATCTGGATCGACTGGCGCCGGCCGCCGCAGGAATATTTCGAATGCCGGCCTCCGGGGTCCTTTGCGATTGTCCCCCGTCCAAGCGCCGTCGAGACGGCTCCCGGCCATTGGGAAATCGTCCTCGACGGCAAGCGCGGCGCCGCGCTTACCTTCGAGCTCGAAGAGCAGGTCGTCGGCTGGCCCTATTTCACTATCGAAGCGCCGGCCGGCACGACCGTCGAGCTCCTCGTCCATGAGGCCCACGCGGCCGAAGGCCCGCCCCTCCTCAACACCCATTTCGACTCCTGGACCCGGTTCATCTGCCGTCAGGGAACAAACAATTTCGAATGCTTCGACTTCGAAAGCCTGCGCTGGCTTCAGCTTCATATCTCCGGAGCCAGAGGACGAGTCAAGGTGCGTGACGTCGGAGTGCGCCGCCGCTTCTTCCCCTGGCCGAAAGAGCCGGACATCCGCCTCTCCGAGCCGCCCCTCCAGCGCCTGATGGCCGCTTCGGTCAACACGCTCCACAACTGCGCTCAGGAGACCCTGGTGGACGGGATGGCCCGCGAACGCCAGCAGTACAGCGGCGACTGCGGTCACCAACTCCACGCCATTTATCTGGCCTTCGGAGAGACACGACAGCCCGCCCGCTACCTGACCACCTTCAGCCAGGGACAGACCCTCGACGGCTATTTCCTGGACTGCTGGCCGGCCTATGACCGGCTGGCGCGGCTGGTCGAGCGGCAGTTCGAGCTGACCACGTGGGGCCCCATCCTGGACCACGGCGTCGGTTTCAACTTCGACTGCTGGCATCATTATCTCTACACGGGCGACCTCGAAGCGCTCAAGGAGCCTTATCTCCGTCTCATCCGCTTCGCCCAATACCTCCACGGCATACGGACAAAGGACGGGCTGCTGCCGGTCGAAAACCTCGGCGTCCCCTCGGTCTGGATCGACCACAACGCCTACGAGCGGCAGCGCCACAAGCAATGCGCCTTCAACCTCTACGCGGCGGCCATGCTCGAATATGCCCTGGCGCCTATCTGCCGGGCCTTTGGAGACCGGAAGCAGGAGAAGGCCGCGCGTAACTTCGGCCGCGACCTGCTGGCCGCGGCGGTCGGCAAGTTCTGGAGCCCGGAGCGAGAAATCTTCGTCAACAACCTGCCCTGGGCCAAGGAGGAAGGGAAGGTCCAGCTCTGCGACCGCTCTCTGGCGACGGCCGTCCTCTTCGATCAGTGTCCCGGGAAGAACGCGGAGCCGGCCTTGCGGGCTCTGGTCGAATGCCCTCCCGAGATGGGATTCTCTTATCCGGCCAATGCCGGCTGGAGGCTCTGGGCCCTGGCCAAGGGCGGCCGCGCCGACATCATCCTCCAAGACCTGCGCGAGCGCTGGGCGACGATGGACTCGGTCAAGCTCAACAACACCCTTCAGGAGGATTGGCAGGCCCGGCCGGATTCGGGACAGCAATGGAGCCACTGTGCCGTCGTCCCGCTGTATATCGCCTACATGGGATTGGCCGGGATCCGGCCCCTCGAGCCCGGGTTCAGGCGCGTCGAGATCCGTCCGCAGCCGGCGGACCTGAGTCAGCTGGAGCTCGTCGCCCGCACCGTCCGCGGCCCCCTGGTTTTCCGCTCGCTGGGGAACAGGGGGAACCGCGAGCTTTCGCTGGAGTTGCCCAAAGGCTGCGAAGGCGAGCTTGTGCTCGACGAGAAGGAAACCGTCGGCCTTGTCTTGGCAGCCAAGCAAGCGCCCGCGGGACCCAGGCGCTATCTCCTTCCGGCGGGGAAAGAAACGCGACTGCAGTTGGAATTCACCTAGTCCCGTTCGAATCAGGTATTCGTGAACACGGGCTAAAGTCCGCGGCTGCAGAGGGACGCATGGGAGTACACATTGCGCTACCTGGGCATCGGTGATTACAGCATCATCCTCGCCTACTTCGCTATCCTGATCGGAATCGGCTCGTACTTCCGCAAAAAGGCGGCGGCGATGTCCACTTTCAACGCCATCGTCAAGCAGTTCCGCGCATCGGCAGTGGCGGCCTCGATCCTGTCCGCATCCCTCGTCGGGCTTTACTTCTTCTGGCATAAAAAACTCCCCCCGGCATAGCCCCTAATATCTAAAGACATGGACTGGCTCGGGAGAGATTTGAACATGGTTTGACATTCCGGCGGAGCCGAGATATAAACCCTCTCAGTCTCGATCGGAGGATTCAGACAATGTGGAAAAAGCGAGAGATGCTTATATGCCCATTGATCTGTTTTATGCTCCTTCTCGTTGCCTGCGCCCGAGAACCCGAGGAGGAGGCTGATATGGCCATGACCTGGGAGCAGAAGCTCGCCCAAGAACTGCCCGCCCTGGGCCACCGGAATTGGATCGTCGTCGCCGACTCGGCCTTTCCCCTGCAGATAAGCCCGGGCATCGAGGTCGTCGTCTCCGGCGAGGATCATTTCGCCGTGCTGGAGAAAGTGTTCAGGGCCATCGATGCGAGCAAGCACATCCGTCCCCGGATCTATCTGGATAAAGAGCTGAGCTATGTGACCGAGGACCTGGCTCCAGGGATTGAGGCCTGCCGTCAGAAGCTCGACGGGATGCTCAAGGGGCGAGACGTCGTGCCCGTTCTTCATGAGGAGCTGATCGCCCGCCTCGACCAGGCCGCCAGGACCTTCCGCATCCTGATGGTCAAGACGAACCTCACCCTCCCCTACACCACCGTCTTTATGGAACTCGACTGCGGCTACTGGAAGCCCGAGTCAGAAGCTAAAATGCGGGAGTGGATGAAATAGCTATTTTTTGGGCATGTTGGAGAGGTCGGGACGCAGCCGACCGGTTTTGATTTCATATTTCCGGAGAGTGGCCATTGACTTGCTCCACAGCTCCGCGAATTTTTCTTCTCCCATCTTTTTTATGACCTTATCATTTTCGGCAAAATACTCGGCCGCACTTTTTCCGCCCTCGGCCCAGAAATACAAGGGCATCTCTGTCCCGCTTTGCACCGCGTACATGTTCCATCCGATCGAGGTGTCTTTGCTCTTGGAAACGTCCACAAATTGCCGGCAAATGTCCGCGAATTCCTTTTCCTTGCCGAACTCGAGGTAGGCAAAATACCAAGTGATGAATTTCTCCTCCTCCGCTTTGAGCCTCGGCTTTTTGGGAGCGTAGGACAGTTCCGGCAGAAACCGGACAACTCCCGAGCGGTAATGCTCTACCGTGCCGGCCAGGCTTTTCATCATGGCCTCGTATTCTTGTCCGGCCTTCGCCGCCCATTCGCCCTCCGTTTTGTTCATCGCATCTATGCCGGCATAGTTCTCGATGGGCACAAGAAAATAATAGTAGAAATCATCCGTACTATAAGCACTATAGGGATACGGATAGCCAAGTTCGATTTCCTTTTTCACGGCCGCCTCGAACTGGGCCACCATAGCCGGCTTGACGATGACTTCCGTAACGGAATAGAGCTGCGATTTCTGCTCCTGGGCTCCGGTCGTGCCCGAGAAGACAAATAGGACAGACAAAAGACCCACCGCCAAAAAGACCCCTGCTTTGTTTTTCACGACACCCTCCTTTGTTTAAGTGAACAGAGAAAGCGAAGGCGGCCTTGCTTTCGAGAAAGGCGATGGCTCCTGCCGACTGCCCTCGTTCCCCGGGTACTGAGGTCGCTTCTAAGGCTATTCCTCGCGCTGCTTCGTGTCAAGTTCTTTCAACTCAAGTGCATCCGCCGGAGATTCCGTCTTCGCCATTAAAATTGTTCGGACGCGGCATCTCACCAGCTGCTCAAAAATCGGAAATTGATATGGTGTCCCTATTATATATATAATTCAGAAAACGGGTTTGCGTTCACCGCTTGGGAAGGAGATTCGGATGAATACAACAGGTTGTCCCCGGAAAATAACGTGGCTCTTGGCTGTCTTCTGTCTTACCCTGACGCTTGTTCTTTCTGCCCAGGAAAATCCGCCCGCGACCCCGCAAAAAGTCTCCTCGCCAGGCCGGTACCAGGGGTACTCAGCGCCCATCTACAGCGAATGGGTTCGGTTTTCCCAATACGTCCCAGTTCGTGACGGGACAAAGCTGGCGATCGATATCTACCGGCCGAGCATCGGCGGAAAGCCCGTCTCCGAGCCGCTTCCGGTGATCTGGACATTCACCCCCTACCGCCGGGCCTTCAAGCTCCCCGACGGTCGGCTCCTAACCCAGATGCAGCAGATGCCCTGGCTCGAGACGGTCCTCAAGCATGGCTATATCATCGCGGCCGCCGATCTCCGGGGCGACGGGGCCTCCTTCGGCGTCTCCACCGGCGCTTTCGGTCCGGAAGAAGCGGCCGACGCCTACGACATCATCGAATGGCTGGCCGCCCAGCCCTGGTCAACCGGCAAGGTCGGCATGTGCGGCGTTTCCTATCAAGGCATGACGCAACTCCTGGCCGCGAGCATGGCCCCACCCCACCTGACCGCCATCATGCCCGACATGGTCATGTTCGACCTCTATTCTTTCACCTATCCAGGCGGGGTTTTCCAGGACGACTTCATCGCCGAATGGAGCAACCTGGTGAAGCAGATCGATACCATCGCTCCCGCCGCGCCGGTCGACGACGACCCGGACGGCAAGCTCCTGGCTCAAGCCCTCGAAGAGCATAAAAAGAATATCTATCCCATCGAGACGACGGTCCAGGGGAAGTTCCGTGATGCCCTCGACGCCCAGACACAAACCCGGCCCTACCTCGACCAGAGCCCCCATTCCTATTTGAAGGGCATTCGAGAGGTCGGCTCAAAGATCGGGGTCTATCTGGTCGCCGGCTGGTTCGACATGTGGCCGCGCGACATGCTCGCCTGGTTCAACAACCTCCCCAACCCGAAAAAGATCGTCATTGCTCCTTGGTCCCACAGTCACGATTACGCCGCCGGCTGGAAGGACACTGTATCGCCGCTTACGGGTTTTGTCCCGCAATTCGATTATGCCGCTGAACAGGTCCGCTGGTATGACTACTGGCTCAAGGGCATCGACAACGGCATCATGGCCGAACCTCCGATCCACTATTTCACTATAGGTGCGGCGGAAGGAGACGCCTGGAAAGACGCGCGACAATGGCCGTTGCTGGAGGAAAAACCGACGCCGTATTACTTCCAGGCCGGCTCTGCAGGAAGTATCCAGTCGGCGAACGACGGCCTTCTCGATGGGAAAGCACCCAAGGGGGATTCCGACCAGGATGATTACACGGTGGATTACACGACTTCGACCGGTCCAGCTACCCGTTGGCACAACGGCCGCGGCGGCAACTTCGCCTATCCGGATATGGCGGCCAATGACGCTAAGGGTCTGACCTGCACGACCGCTCCCCTGAAAAAGGCCGTCGAGGTCACGGGTCATCCCGTCGTCCACCTCTGGGTTACTTCGACCGCCGACGACGGCGATTTCTTCGCCTACCTCGAGGAAGTCGACGAAACCGGCTATTCCCAATACATTACCGAGGGAGTGCTGCGGGCCTCGCACCGCAAGCTCTCTGAGCCTCCCTTCAGCTACATGAACCTGCCCTATCATCGGAGCTACGCCGAGGATGTCGCACCGCTCCAGGCTGGGCAGCCCGTTGAGCTGGTCTTCGACCTCCATCCGACCTCCAACATCTTCGACGCCGGCCACCGCGTCCGCCTGACCATCACCTGCGCCGATCAGACAAGCTTTGACACACCAGTGCTTTCGCCCACGCCCAAAGTCTCGATCTACCGGAACGACAAGTTCGCATCATACGTCCAACTTCCCGTCATCCCCGGAGCCGGCGAAGAGGAAGCGGTCAAAGGGTTTGTCCTTTCCACAACCTTGATCGTCGGCGCCATCATCATCGCCGTGATCGTCCTGTTCTTATTCCTGAGAGCGAGGTTGAGAAAATAAAAAGCGATCACAGGAGGATTTTCGGCCGGATGACGAATCGGAATCCGCTTGGCTTTGGCCCGCAACTCCTCGAACTGCGGCTCCACGGAGCGAAGCCCGGGCTTGAATCCCAGCTCAAGATGGTCCCCGACCCCCGGCCCGGCGACAAGACCTACCAGGAAGCAGGAGACTCCTGCCTGCGGGCGGGCGTGCTCGTCCTCATCTATCCTCGAGAGGACGGCTTTTATCTCGTCCTGACCAGGCGGACGTCACAAGTGGCTCACCACCAGGCCCAGATCTCTTTTCCCGGCGGACACATGGATGAGCATGAAAGCGCCGTCGAGACAGCCCTGCGCGAGGCCGAAGAGGAGCTCAACATCGCACCGGCCGAGGTGCAAGTCCTCGGCGAACTGACGCCTCTCTACATCCCTCCGAGTAACTATTGCATTTATCCCGTCGTCGCCGCAACTGAGAGACGGCCTGACTTCCGGCCGTCGCCCCACGAAGTCGCCGAGGTGATCGAGGTCCCACTCGATCATCTCCTGGACCTGAGGAATATCAAAAAAGAAAAATGGCCCCTTAGAGGGATAGAGGTCACAGTACCTTTCTATTATTACCAAGGGCATAAGATCTGGGGCGCTACGGCCATGGTCCTGGCCGAGCTCCTGGACCTCGTCAAGTAACTTGGCGCTTTTTCTTGAAGTAGAAATAAAACGGTAGGCCAGCGAGCAGACAAACGATGGCCGCGTAAGCCTGCGCGGGCTTGTGGATGAGCGTATTGACCAGGAAAAAGAACGAGATGAGGACGAAGACGAGCGGCGTTACCGGATAGCCGAGCGTTTTATACGGCCGGTCGAGGTCTTTTCTTTTCTTCCGCAACCAGATGACGCTCGCACCCACCAGAGCCATGAACAGAACATCCGTGAAGACGAGGTAGGTGATGATGTTGGCGAACGTGCCCCAGAAGAGGAGCAGGAAGATCGACCAGGCCGTCTGAAAAAGGATGGCGTTGGCCGGCGTCCGGAAGCGCCGGTGGATGGCGGTAAAAGAGCGGAAGAAGAGGCCGTCATTGGCCAGGGCGAAAAAGATGCGCGGCACCGAATAAAGGCATATACCGACCGTTCCGAGCGCGGAAAGCGCGATCATGACCGAGATGAATATCCCCCCGAAGGGGAGGACGGTCTGGACGGCGTCGGCGGCCGGGCAGGAGGACACCGCGATCCTGTCCACAGGCAAGAGCAGCATATAGGCCAGGTTGGCGAGCCAGTAAACCGTGCCCACCACGACCGCGCCTATGATCATCGCCCGGGGCACGGTCCGGCGGGGGTCGCGGGCTTCGCCGGCCAGATAGGAAGCGTGCTGCCATCCTCCGGACGCGAAATAGACGCCGACGAAAGCGAGCCCGAAGGCGCCGACCAGGCTCAGGCTGGGATCTGTCGACGAAGCGCTGGCCAGAGTCAGCGAGAACCCCGACCTCTTCACCGAGCCGAGCGCCAGTCCCACCCCAATAATCGTGGCCAGACCGGCCAGCTTCAAAGTCGTGAAAACCTTGGCCGAAAGGTCGGAATAGGCGGTCCGCAAGACGTTGACAGCCGCCATCCCCAGAATGGCCAGCACGGCCAAGGCCAAGACCCCCCGCTTCCCGACTGGAACGATGAAGGCGAAATATCGGGCGAAGGTCAGGCTCAGGGCGGCGATGGCCGAGCCGTTGATGACGACGAACGTCACCCAGGCATAGAGAAAAGCCGGCAATTCACCATACCCCTCTTTGAGGTAGGCATACTGCCCGCCCGCTTTCGGGAACATCCCCCCCAGCTCAGAAAAAGTCAGCGCTCCGGTAAGCGAATGGACGAATCCAAGGCCCCAGGCCAGAAGGATCCAGAGCGGCGATGACAGATACCCGGCGACGAGCGTAGGGCTGAGAAAAATGCCGGAGCCGATGCAGGCGCCGATGGCCACCATGCTCAGCCCGTAAACGCCGAGGTTGCCTTCGAGCTTGGCCATGGCCGATAGTCCGTGGATTATTGAGGTGGAAGAGAAGAGCCGCCGTCCGAATAGACGACCTTCCCGTCCAGGAGCGTCAGCGTCACTTTCGCCTCGTGAATCTGCCGGGCGGGGATCTTGAAGAGGTTGCGGTCGAGGACGATGAGGTCGGCGGCTTTGCCCGCCTCGATAGAACCCCGGGCTTTTTCTTCAAAGCTCAGGAAAGCGCCGTTCGTCGTATAGGCGGCGATCGCCGTGGGGAGGTCGATGAGCTCGTCCGGGAGCCAGGCCGGTCCGGCGGGCGCATCCGGGCTGCGCCGCGTCACCGCCACCTGGATGGCATCGAGAGGGTTGAGGGATGACACCGACCAGTCGCTGCCGCCGGCATACAGCCCGCCGCTCCGGACGACGCTCCCGATGGGATAGAGCCTTGATGACCGCTCGGGGCCGAGAATTGGTTCGGTGAGCTGAGTGATATAGGTATCAGCATAGGCCCAGAGGGCCTGGAAATTGGCCACGACGCCGAGCGCGTGGAAGCGCGGGATGTCCGCCGGGTCGATGAGCTCCAGATGGACGATGTGATGCCGGGCGTCGCGCAGGCCGTTAGCCTTTCCGGCCTGCTCCATGGCGTCGAGGGTCATCCGGATGGCCCGGTCGCCGATGGCATGGACATGGATCTGGAACCCGGCCTTGTCCAGGGCGACGGCCAGGCGGTTGAGTTCCTCCGCTTCCAGGATGGGCTCTCCCCTGTCACCCGGCCGGTCGAGGTAAGGTTCAAGAAACGCCGCGGTATGGGATTCGATGACGCCGTCGATAAAGATTTTTGCCGCCGTTGCCTTGAGATACTGGCCCTGGTACCGCTCCCGCTTCTGGACCAGGTCATCGACCTGGGCAACTCCCTTTTCAGGATCTACGTAGATCGAGGCCAGCACACGAAGCGTCAGGTTGGCGCTCCGATCCAGACCGGCATAAGTTTCAAGAAGTTTGTTGTCGGCGCTCGCTTCGATGATCGAGGTGATGCCGAAGCGATTGGCCAGGGCCAGCCCTCCCCGAAGACCGCTCAGATATTCCTCAGCGGTGGGCTCCGGAATCAACCGGTCGACGAGGCTGGCCGCCGCCTCCCTCAGGGTCCCTGACGGCTCCCCTGTCCCCGCCTTTCGCTCGATGCGCCCGTTCTTGGGGTCCGCCGTTTTCGCCGTGACGCCGGCCAGCTCAAGAGCCCGGGAGTTCACCCAGGCCGAGTGGCCGTCGGCCGCCGAGAGATAGGCCGGCCGGTCGGAGACCACGGCGTCAAGTTCCTCTTTAGACGGATTTGCTTCCGGGAAGACGGGCAGGGCCCAGCCTCCGCCCACGATCCAATCTTTTTCGGGATTCTCGGCCGCATAACTGCGGATCCGGGCCAGGATCTCGTCTTTCGTCTGCAGGTCATTCAGGTTGCACTGCTCGAGCTCCATTCCGCCCGAGATCAAATGGACGTGAGAGTCCTGGAATCCGGGAAGCACCATTTTCCCGGCGAGGTCGAGGACTTTTGTCCCCTCCCCCCTGTATTTTTTCACGTCTGAGTTCGAACCCACGAACACGATTTTTCCCCCGGCGACCGCCGCGGCCTCCGCCAAGGGCTGCGCTTTGTTCATTGTATAGACCGCGGCATTTTTCAGGATAAGCTCGGCCGGGCTGGCAGGCTCTCTCCCGCTCCGGCAAGACGCGACCAGTGAAAAAAGGACGATCAGCGCTAATAGGCCGACCGTCCGGCCGCGGGTCAATCTCTCGCTCAATCTTTTCATGGGATCCTCTTTCATCATTCTCTCAACTCGCATTGGGGAATTATACGTTCGGCCCTTTCCTCCTGCAACTTGTTCTGAGAAAAAAACACTCAATCGGGCAAGGCGGTGGGTTTGGCTGACGGACATCGGGCTAGAGTCTATTCGACGACGCCGACGACCAGAAACTCTCCCGCGGGAAACTCATTCGTCCGCATGAACAAGGCGTACAGGCCGATCCTGAAGAGGTCGGGGGCGAGGATCTTTTCTTCTACCTCACGGGGGATCTGTTCGAGATTGTTATGACGTCGTTCCGCTCCCGGTCCGTCAGTGAGATGTATTTGTTTTTTGGAAAGAGGGCCACGACCACGCAGTAGACGCCTCCAGGATAGTCCTTCAGCCGTCCGAAAGAGACACCGAGGCCGCCTTCGTCATAGCTCGGGTTATCGATATGGAGGGACCGCTCATCCAGCCCTTCAAGGGAGGGTGTGACGACGATGAACACGTGCATCTCTCTCAGCGAGAGGGGAAGCGGAGGCATCTGCGCTTCCGCGGCTCTCGCCTCGGCGAACCTCTGGGCCAGCCGGCCGGCCTCTTCTTGAAAAATGAGGGGAGGAAAAGAGCGCGCCAATCTCCATTCCTGGATTCTCCCGGCTATCCGGGCTCTGGCAGCCTCTCCCGAGAGAGGTTCCATGGCCTGGATAAAGTCCTGCGTGACGAAGTAGGCGCCATCCTTGATCTCCACCACGCCGATACCGACTGTGTCAAACTCGGGGTCGAGGATGTTTTCGCGGTGGTCGGAGCTTTCCATCAGCGACCGATGGACAAAATCGGTGATATATGTTTCGCTGCGAGCGACGTTTTCTCCGGCTTTGGCAAAGAAGAATCCGGCCCGCACGAGCCTCTCCTGAAAGGACTGGCCCGAGGACGAGAAGTGGGACAGTGTGTTGCTGAACGCCATGTCGGCGCTGTGCCGGCGGGCTAGGGCGGCCAGCCCGTCCGAGAAACGGAGCGGCGGCAGCGCCCGGCTCTCCCTCTCCTTGTTGGCCAGTGCGAGCAGGCTTTTCTCTATGGCCATCGACTCCAGCCGCGGGGTCTGTCCTTTTTCTTGGATATAAAAAGCGGCCTCGCTGACAGGCCGGAGAATCCCCAAGAGAATCGCCAAGATCCCGAGCGGCCAAGGACCGCACCTCATCTTTGAAACAGCCTCCGGCCCCAATCGCAATCCACGGCATAATCCAGGCATCTTTTGAAGCTATCACAAGTGAGATCGGGACAGCGAAGCCCCTTTTTATCGAGAATCGGACCGGCCCTCTCTGTGCCAAAAATCCTCCGGTCCCTCATATACGGCCCGTAGGCCTCGAGATAGGTCTCGAAGACCGCTTCCAGAGCATTCCGCGGTTTCCCCTCCATCTCCTGCGCCGGGCAAGCCGAGATTCCTTGGATGCGGAAAAGAGCCTGGGTGTATTCAATGATGTCTTCGAGCCTCGTCTGGCGGCTGTTGACAATGTGAAAGACGCCGCTGTCGCTCGTCCCTTCCCTGATCGACCCGAAAGCGCGGACAAAAAAGTCAATCGGGACGACGTTGATGCCGGCTCCGTCTCCGACCAGTATCCGGATGGGCATGACCGTCCAGCCGTCCCCGTCCAAGCGCACGCCCATTTCCGCCGCCTTCCTCCCGCCGCGCTCGCGGATATCCGTTTCGTAGAGATTCTTGAGAAAAAGGGCCGTCCGCACGGGATAGTAGAGGGCGTTGAAGAGGAGGCTCCGACCGGTCTCGGAGTGACCGTAGACGATGGAGGTCCGATAGATCGACAGCCGGATGCCGGCTTTGGCACAGCGTTCAGAGGTGAGCCACTCGGCCCGGCACTTGGTCTCTTCATAGACGTTGGTGAAAGCGGTTGGATGGACAATTTCCTCGGGGCAGGGACCGGACGTGCGTCCGGCCACATAGGCGGTGCTGACCAGATGGAAACGGCGGCAGCGGCTGCGCTCGGCCAGGTCGAGGACATGGCGGAGCCCGTCCAGGTTGACGGCCTCGACCTCGGCCCTTTTGCGCTCGGCGAAAGACGTGCTGGAGGCGCAGTGGACGATTTCGTCGATCTCTCGGAACATGGAGGCTGAAAGATCCGGTTCCAGTGCGAGCGCGGGATGTTCGATCCGGCCTTCGACCACACGGACATTTTTCTTCCGGTCTGCCGCTACACCAAGCCAATCGAGAAGCCGGTCGACGCGGTCCGCGGCCGAAAGGCCCTGTTTGGAGCGGGCTAAAAAGATGACCTCTTCCCCTTGCTCGATGAGGTAGGCGGCGATATGCGCCCCCAGAAAACCGGTTCCGCCCGTGATCAGGATCATCGGTAGAGGAAATTCTCTTTCCGGGAACAGCCCTGGGAAAAGACGTATTTCAGGAAGGTTACTCCCTTGGTCCGCTCGGCCAGTCCGTCGAGCCAGGCCCCGATCTCGGCCATCGCCCGCCGGATTTTCTCGCGCTCGGCAGGGTCGGTGTGGTCGATATAATAATCGTACTCCAGGATCGCCCTCTTTCCCAGGTCCATGGGGGTGAGAAAACCGAAATCATGGTCGATGCCCTGGGCCACGGCGATCCGGGCGAACTCCGCGTTAATCTTGTTGATGACGTCGTTCCGGTCGAGCGGCACATAGACGAGAAAAGCGAACATGTGTTTGCGGCGGGACATGCGGGAGCTTACGATCCGGAACATGTTGAGCCAGGTCATGTCGGTGAAGCGCGGTTGGGAATACAGTCCGATGTAAAGCTCCCGGAGGTCCTCCTCCACGGCAACCGCGAGCGTCTCCGGCGACGGCCGGAGCACGGCCTCGATGAGCGGCCTCATCTCCGACCGGCAGAAAATCTCATAGGGAGGCCGGCCGGCCTCAAAGCCCTTGACCAGGTCCTGCCACTCCCTGTCCAGGAGCCGGGGAAGGCCGAGCGTCAGCGTCCGCCAGAGGCCGCCGTCGATGACCGGGCCGGCCAGCTTGCTGATGGATTCCCGCGCGAACCGGTCCCCGAGGGCAAAGACGACATACCGGATCCCCAGGGTATCAGGCAGGACGTCCTTCAAGCGGTCGGCTAAGTCCTTGGACGGCGACATAAAATTGGCGATGTAATGGATGCCAAGGACGGCCACGGCCAGGCCGATCCGGCGGCGGCCCAGCTCCCGGGCCAGGGCCACGGCCTCGTCGAAATCCCAGAACGGGACGAGCACCCCATCTTCGTCTTCGGTCGTGGGGTGGAGCTTAACCGTCGCCTCCGTGCAGATGCCGGGCGCCGGGATGACGGCGTTCTCGAAGGCGAAGACGTTGGGAGCCTGTTTGTCGTTGAGCCGGAATATCTTGCCTTGCGCATCGACGAATTCCATATCGATGAACCCGTCGGCCGCGGTGCCATAGGCGTTCGACCACGTGGAGAACGTCCCCGTACAGACGATGTTGCCGCAGACAGTGGCGGCTGGCTCGGCGGCGTTAACGCGGAGGCCGTGACGGAAGGCTTCCTGCTGCAGCTCGAACGAAGTGACGCCGGGCCCGACGGCAGCGCTCCAATTGTCCTTGTCGATGGCGAGGTGCCGCATCCTCTGCATGTCGAGGACGATCCCTTCGCTGAAAACGAACCCGAAGACGCTCCCGCCGTTCCCTCGCACGGCATAGGGCAGGCCAAGCTCGTTGGCCAGTTGAACGACGGCGGCGACTTCCTCCCGCGTCCCGGGCAAGACGACATACCGGGGCATTCTCATGTCCGCCAGGGGGAAGGGATCGTTGGCGTAGGTAACGAGAACGGCCGGGTCGTTCGTCGCCCACTCAGCGCCGACGATGCTCTGGAGTCGGCGGAGCGGCTCGTCGGGCGCGATGACGGTCGGCTTCCCGCCGCTCTTTAGGTAATCCTCGACCCGATCTTTGAGCGCCTTCATGACCTTGAGCGGCCGCAGGCCGGTGATAAAGTGGCACTGCAGGTCGCACACGCCGCAGAGAGAGCAGGTCTCGGCTATTTGGATGAGCCCTTCGGTGACCGGGATAAGGTTATCGGCCAAGGCCGCGTAGAGGTCCATCCGTCCCTGGGGATAGTAGCTTACGTAATGATACCTTTTGCCCGGAGGGCAGAGGCCGGTCCCCAGGTAATCGATCTTGCACATGGCATAGTGCCGGCACTGCGAGGCCGTCTTCAAGATATCATCGTCGGCTTTGACCATTTTCAATCTCCTGGCTCAGAATTCCGGCTTTTCTTTCCTGGCCGTATAGAGGGTCGCCAATCCCTGGGAAACTCTTTGAAAACAAACGTCCTGAAAGCCGACTCGCCGGATGATCCCGACAACCTCCGTGGGAGGCGGGAAAACGCGGATGGACTCCGCCAGGTAGCGGTATGGGCCGTCCGTCCCGGAGATGAGCCGGGCGACGAGAGGCATGACCCGGAATGAATAAAAATGATACAGGGACCTCAGCCCGCGCCGCGCCGGCAGGGAAAACTCCAGCACCAGGAGCCTGCCTCCGGGTTTGAGAACCCGATAGATCTCTTTCAACCCGAGCTCGGGGTGGACAAAATTGCGCAGGCCGAAGCCGAGTGTGACCGCTTCAAAGCTCTCGTCGGCAAAGGCAATGCATTCTGCGTCGCCCTGGATGCAAAGGATGTTATCTCCTCGGGGGGATCGCCTGATCTTCCGCCGGCCGACCTCCATCATCTTCCGGTTGAAGTCATAGATGATCACGCGGCTGTGATCGCCCGTTCGGCCCGCGGCCAGGAGAGCGAAATCGCCCGTCCCGCCGCAGAGGTCCAGGACCCGGTCCCCATCATTAAGTCCGAGGAGGCTGATCCCCTTTTTTCGCCAGAGCTCGTCCAGGCCCGCGCTCAGGACGGCATCAGCCAGGTCGTAGGTTGTGGCGATGGGGTCGAACTGCTGGCGGACGAGTCTCTTTTTCTCCTCGGGCGTAACCTCGCGGTAACCAAAGGAAACCCTGTCCGGCGTCATCGCCCTATCTTAGGCCTTTCAACTGCGCGAAACAATAAAAAAGCGCTTGATTATTTTCTCCGTTCCGGATATTTAGTCTCGGATGGTTGCTCAGGGCCTGACATCACATCCAAGAGTTCACCCATGAATGACACCCGGCCTTCTGGCTCGATCTCCGATAAGTCCATAATCGAGCTGCCTCGAGTCCTCGGGCTCTGGGATATGGTCGCGATCGTCGTCGGCGGCGTTATCGGCTCGGGGATCTTCCTCGTTCCGGCCGATATCGCCCGCGGTGTCGGCGCCCCGCTTCTGATTTTCGCCGTCTGGATTGCCGGCGGGCTGCTGAGCTACTTCGGCGCCCTGTCCTTCGCGGAAATGGGGGCCGCCATGCCCAGGGCGGGGGGGACGTACAATTTCTTGCGAGAAGCCTTCGGCCCCCTTCCCGCCTTTCTGTTCGGCTGGACCCTGTTTCTGGTCATCGATTCCGGAGCCATCGCCACGCTGACAGTGGCCTTCTCCTCCAACTACCTCCCCTATTTCGTTAAGATCTCTCCCTTCGGCCAGAAAATCGTGGCGGCGGTCTTCATTCTCTTCCTTGTCGTCGTCAATTACGTCGGCGTCCGCTGGGGGGCCAACCTCCAGAACCTCCTGACCATCATCAAGTTCGTCGCCCTGGCCGCTGTCTGCATCATCGTTTTTGTCTTCGCCAAGGACGCCAGCGCGTCCAATTGGATCAGACCGCTCCCCTCGGGCCTGTCCGGGAGCATGTTCGGGGCGTTCGGGGTCGCCCTCGTCGCTTCCCTCTGGGCTTACAAGGGATGGGAAGGAGCGACTTACAGCGCCGGTGAGGTCAAGCGCCCGGAGCGGAACCTCCCGATGGGCCTTCTCATCGGCACCATGGCCTGCGTCATAATCTACGTCGTGGCCAACATGGCTTACCTGTATGTCTTTCCCGCCAGCAAGATCGCCGAATCCCCCCGGATCGCCAGCGACGTCATGAACGTCGTCGTCGGCCCGCTGGGCGCTTCGATCATCTCCATCATCATCCTCTTCTCGATCATGGGCGCCGCCAACCAGAACTTTCTCTGCTCGCCGCGGGTTTATTTCGCCATGGCCAGGGACGGCCTCTTCTTCAAGAGGATCGCCGATGCCCATCCCCGGTTCCTGACGCCTCATTTTTCCATCATCGCCCTCGGCCTCTGGAGTCTGGTCCTCACTCTGCTCCTGGAGACATTTCAGGCGCTTTTCACCTACGTCATCTTCGGCCAGTGGCTCTTCTTCGGACTGACCGTGGCGGCGGTCTTCGTCCTCCGGAGGAAGCGCCCGGACATCCCAAGACCCTACAAGACGTGGGGATACCCGGTGACACCGGCAGTCTTCATCCTGGCCGCTCTTTTTATCTCGTTCAACAGCCTAGTCCAGAAGCCCAAGGAATCCTTATTCGGCCTGCTGATCATCTTCCTGGGCCTTCCGGCCTACCTCTACTGGAAGCGGAGGTCCCGGTGAACCCGGCGCGCCTCGTCGAGATGGCCAGCGCCTTCTACGACTCGAGCGTCCTGCGTCCTGGCCAGGCACGGCCAGTAAAGCGTGAGTTCACAAATTCACTTGGGAGATGAGGATGATCATGAAAAGAACCCTACTTGTTCTGTTTTTTATTGCTGCGCTTTCGCTCAGCACCAGATCCAAGGGCCGAGTCCCGGAGGATCAACCCGAGTTGTTCGGCCAGGGGACCATCATTCAGATCGGCGTCGTGGTCAAGGACATCGAGAAGGCATCGGCGGCCTACGCCGACCTTCTGGGAGTCGCGACTCCGAAATGGTCCTGGACGGATACAGAGGACAAGGCCCACACCCAATTTAGGGGAAAGCCGTCGTCGGCTCGTGCCA
The DNA here is from genome assembly GCA_017886205.1 of Candidatus Aminicenantota bacterium. GTDB lineage: Bacteria > Acidobacteriota > Aminicenantia > Aminicenantales > UBA8522 > UBA8522. The sequence goes on from JAFNEO010000013.1 coordinate 79,996, forward strand.
AGCTGGCCTTCATCGAGCTCAAGAACATCACCCTCGAGCTCATCGAGCCCGGCCGAAATCCCAGCACCTGGCGGGAGTTCCTGGACACTAAGGGCGAGGGTGTCCATCACATCGCCTTTGATATCAAGGGGATGGACGACAAGACCGCGCTCCTGGCAAAGAAAGGAATGCCGCTGCTCCAGAAAGGCGACTACGAGGGCGGCCGCTATGCCTACATCGACGGCGCGGCCAAGCTCGGCCTGATCCTGGAGCTCCTGGAGAATTTCTAGAAAAGACCTTACCCGACCGCTGTCATCAATAATATCGCCCGATCATCGGATGTTCGACGATGAACTTCCTCAGGGCCAGTGGGTCGACCATGCCCTGACAGCGATAGACGATCTTTCCCCCGGGTTCGACGACGAGGGTATAGGGTAAGGCTCCCTGCCAGGCCGGGTCAATCGTTTCGATGAGCGGGTAGATGCTTTCATCTGCGTAGATGTAATTCTTGTTGGAAGCCTGGTTTTTCTTGAGAAACTCGAGAGCCCGGTCGCGTTTATCGGCCTTGTCAGCGCTGATGGAGACAAATTCAAATTCCCGGCCACGGTACATGCGGTCGGTTTTAACCAACTCGGGGAATTCTGCGGTGCAGGGCGCACACCATGTCGCCCAGACGTTGATAAGACGGAGTTTTCCCGAGGAGTTCGCCAGAGTCTGTTTAACAGCCGCTAGGTCAATCGGCTCCAGGTTTACGGGCAGCTCTGCCCACTCCTTGTAAAGCTGCTTCGTGTATTCATCCTTCCAGGCCCATTTGATGGAGCAGCCGAACACTTTTGTCGTGACGGGCGAGGGCTTTTTACCGGCCAGAAGAGCGTCGAGGGCCTTCCTCAGGTCCTCTGCCTTTCCGCTACCGGGCTTTTCTTGCTCATCCACCCGTCCCGCGTATTGGAGCAGGCGCTTTTCATCAAAAATAAAGACGTGGGGCGTGGCCACCGGGCCATAAGCAAGAGATGTCTTCTGATCATCTCCGTCGTAGAGGTAGGGAAAAGGAAACTGTTTATCCTTGGCCCGGATTTTCATGTCCTCCAGCGTATCCCCCACATCGGTGTATCCCATTTCGGCCAGGTTGAGCGCCTTCGGGCTGTTGGGTGAAATCATGACCATGCCGACGCCCTTGGTCTGATAATCCAGGCAGACGCGGATCAGCCGGTTTTCATAAGCCTGGGCCGTCGGGCAATGGTTGCAGCTGAAGACAACGACGACAAGCTTGTGCCGGTCGAAATCATTGAGGCTCCAGGTTCTGCCGTCCGTGCCCGTCAAATGGAAATCCGGCGCTTTTGCTCCTATAGCCAACGTTGTCGGGTCCGGATGGGCGGGCTGAGCCGCAAGGCGCAGTCCGCCCAAAGCCAGGATCAGGATGAACGCCTGAAATGTTCGTATCATCAATTTCGGATCCTCCACCTCCAACTCCTCTCCCCTAGGGTTTATTTGGCCCGACCCGCGGCCCAAAGGATCGCGCCTACAAATCCTTTGCCGGACCGGATGAACCGCCTGAACGCTTCCTGCTGGGCAGGGTCAAGGACATCGCCCGTGGTCATCAGCCAGACGGTGACGTCAACTTTTGCCAGGTTCTCGTCGGAAAAGACGGACGGGTCTTCACTCGAAGATATCCGCCAGCCGTTCCTGGCCGCAATTTGTTCTAAGCACGAAACCCCGGCCGGGATCGACTCGTGGCGGAAACCGGCGGTCTTGGAAAAGACCAGCACGTTCAAGGGCTGCGAGTTTCCGCCAAGATAGAGAGCGGAAATGATGGTGGCGAGAAGATGAATCATGACCTGAAAGATATTATCAGCTTGGCAGACTGAAGACAACTGGCCTGCGGAACACCAATTCGTCGCGCCGTGATTTCATGGGAACTTGGCTTTCCGCTCCGCCGGCCGCAGATGGATCTTGGCCTCGAAAAAATACTATTTATTTTCTCTCCTGTTTTGATTATATATATGGGCATGAACACAAATGCACCTCGGTCCAAGGAAATGAAACCAGCCACGCCAGAGCTTCCTCGGGTGCTGGGCCTCTTCAGCATCGTGGCGATTGTCGTCGGTACGATGATCGGCTCCGGGATTTTTATCAACCCCGCCAAGGTGGCCAAGGATGTCGGAACACCGGAACTCATGATGGCCGTCTGGATTGTCGGGGGAATCCTGAGCTTTTTCGGCGCCCTCTCCCTGGCCGAGCTCGGCGCCGCCTTTTCCCAGGCAGGAGGTATCTACATCTATCTCCGGGAGGCCTACGGCACCCTGATCGCCTTCCTCTTCGGCTGGACCCTATTCCTCGTCGTCGAAGCCGGAACCTTGGCCACTCTTGCGGTCGGGTTTTCCACCAAGTACCTCCCTTACTTTGTCAAGCTTTCCGGCCTCCAGGGAAAAGTCGTTGCCGTGGCTCTGATCTTGATCCTGGCGATGGTGAACTACATGGGAGTGAAAAAGGGCGCTCTGGTTATGAATTTCCTGACCAGCATCAAGTTCATCGCCCTGATCGGCGTCTGTGTGGTTGTCTTCATTTTCGCCAAAGGAAGCACTGGCAATTTTCTCTCTTCTTCTTCGGGGGTCCAGCCGGCCGGTGGCGGCGTTCTCGGAAGCTTCGGCGTTGCCCTCGTCGCCGCCCTCTGGGCTTATAAAGGATGGGAAACCAGCACCTACAGCGCCGGCGAGATCAAGAATCCGCAAAAGCAGCTTCCGCTGGGGTTGTTCATCGGCAGCGCCTCGGTCATCTTCCTCTACATCCTGGCCAACCTGGCCTACCTGTATGTGTTCCCGGCCGCCAAGATGGCCCAGTCGGACCGGATCGCCGCCGATGTTATGCAGGCTGCCGTTGGCCCGGTGGGCGCCTCGATCATCGCCCTGATCATCCTGACCTCCATCACCGGGACATGCAACGGCCATCTGATGACCTCACCGCGTGCCTTTTATGCGATGGCCAAAGACGGCCTCTTCTTCAAGTCGGTAGCGAAAATTCACCCCAAGTACCTCACGCCCCATGTGGCCATCATCGTCATGGCCGTCTGGGGATGCATCCTCAGCACCAGCGGCACTTTCGAGCAGCTGTTCACCTATGTCATCTTCGGCTACTGGATCTTCATGGGCCTCACCGTCGCCGGAGTCATCATCCTCCGCAAGAAGATGCCCGATTTGCCGAGGCCATATAAGACCTGGGGATACCCGGTGACGCCGATCCTCTTCATCCTCTCCGCCGTCTTCCTCACCCTCAATTCGCTGATCCGGACATTCTGGAACTCGTCTGCCGGGCTGGGTGTCATTGCCATCGGCATTCCCGTCTATTTCTTCTGGAAAACCAGGCTCAAGAAAGCCCAGGCCTAAGATTTGAGAATCTGATTCACCAGGAGAGCGAACATGCTGAGCCTCGACCTCGTCCAGACCATCGCGTTTGCCGGTATCGTGCTGTTTGTTGGCTACGGCCTCTGCCGTTTTATCCGGCCTCTCTCCCGGTATAACATTCCCGCTCCGGTTGTGGGCGGGCTCATCGTCGCCCTGATCATTCTTATCGCCCGGCATTTTAATTTCGTGCCTTTCAAGTTCGACACCACGCTCCGCGACCCCCTGATGATCGCCTTTTTCACCACGATCGGGTTCGGCGCCAGCCTTTCTCTCCTCAAGGTCGGAGGGCCTCAGGTTCTGATTTTTTTTATCATCGCCACCGTGGCGGCCGTTTTCCAGAATGTCATCGGCGCCCTGATCGCTCTTCCTTTCGGGCTTCATCCTCTCTTTGGGGTTCTCAGCGGCTCGGTCACCCTGACCGGAGGGCCGGCGACGGGGCTGGCCTTTGCCCCGCTCTTTGAGCAGGCCGGAGTCCGGGGAGCTTCCACCATCGCCATCTCGGCTGCCATGTTCGGAATCATCTGCGGAGGGTTGTTCGGCGGCCCAGTGGGGACTTACCTCATCGACCGTTTCAAGCTTAGAAAACCCCGTCGCCAGAAAGGGGAAATGCCCGAGGTGATCGCCGAGCATGTTGTCGAAGACAAAATGCCCGAGCCCAAGGAAGCGGCTCCCGTCGGAGAAGACCAGGAATCCTATGTGCTTTTGAAAAACCTGGTCGTCCTGCTTGTCGCCATGTGGATCGGGTCTTGGCTGAGCCGGGGGTTTGCTGCTATGGGATTCACTCTGCCCGCTTACATCGGAGCCATGTTCGTCGCCGCCATTATCCGGAATTTCGATGACGTCACCCATTGGATCGGGCTCTCGCAGCGGACCCTCGACGACCTCGGCCACGTCGCCTTGTCTCTCTTCCTCGTCCTGGCCCTAATGACTCTGAAGTTGTGGGAGCTGGCCGGGCTCGTCCTGCCGCTTTTTATCGTCCTCGTCGGCCAGATAATCCTGATCGCCCTCTTCTGCATCTGGCCGGTCTTCAAATTTATGGGCCGCGATTATGAGGCCGCCGTCATGTCCAGCGGCTTCTACGGTTTCATGATGGGGACGACGGCCAACGCCATGGCCAACATGAAAGTGCTCGTGGACAAGTACGGGCGGGCGCCGCGCGCCTTTCTGGTCGTGCCGATGGTCGGCGCCTTTTTCATCGATTTCACCAATGCTCTGCTCATCACGGTCTGTTTGAATATCCTCAAGTAATCAGACGATCTCAGGCCTGGCCGAAAAAAAATTATCATAGAAGGAAAAATATTCGGCCGAAGTCTCGGCAGCTTTTTGGTGAATGGGCTGGAGGACAATGACCATATGACTTTTCAAAAATGAAGGCCTTTAGATTAAAAATAGAAGAGAAGATAGTCAACGATTGGATAGGGCTGGAAAAAAGCCTATTTCACGACGAGCTTTATGATTGTATTGCCGGGAACGGCATCACCAAGCTTCATCCCATTGATAATCGCCAGGGCTTCCCATTTATCCTCCGGCCCGCCGAATTTTTGGAGGGCCTGGCGTAAGCTCCCCTGGGTTGTGGTTCTTTTTACGGCCAGGTGATCGGCTTTGACGTTGATTTTATTAAGGTCCGTTAAGTTTTTAAATCGACTCATGGTCTGGTCAAAAACGGGGAAATAGCCGCTAAACTGCGCCTGTCCCGTATATCCAAGAAAAACATACACGGTCTTTTCTTTCTGGATGAAATAAGACAAGACGCGAATGAGGCCTTGCTCCGTTGTGACGTCGGAGATGATTCGATGGGCCTGCATTCCGTTGACTTGGGTCCTTTCCGATTTTACGACAACGCCTTTGCTTTCATTGATGAACGCATCGGCTGCAGCCGAGGGAGTTTTTTCGGGCGCCATGGAGAAGAGGATGACCGCATTCTGTTCTTGATTGAACATCTGCACTTGAGATGCTGTGTTATTGACCTTCCAGCCCGCAGGGACCGGAAACTGAAATCTGAGTTGAGGGTGATAAAAAATATTGCCTTCGACATAGCCCTGGCGCGGATCTTCGCCGAAGACAATTCCATCGATTTGCCTTAAATATTGATCGCGATTTATAGCAAATTGGGTTTGTTGAATTTTGGCCCGCCATTCCTGAGTGTCTCGTTTGATGGCGGCGATTCTATCAGGCGGGTTGGGGTGAGTGGAGAACCACCCGGGAAGTCCGCCTTGCGCCTCTCCCGGATTGAGCCGCTCTAATGAGACAAATAAATTCGCCATATGATTGGCGTCGTATCCGGCTTTGGAGGAATATTCTACTCCCAGGGCATCCGCCTGGCGTTCGTCATCTCTACTGAAGCTCAAAAATAGCATACCGACCCCAAATTGGGCTACATCGGCGTATTTGCGAAACGTTTTTGAAACCATGGCCCCTAGGCCCAATCCTAATTGGGCCACCTGGGCCCGGCTATACCGTTGGGCGCTGTGACGCGCGGCAATGTGGCCGATTTCATGGGCCACGACGCCGGCCAACTCGGCTTCGTCGTTGAGATAGGCTAATATCCCTCGGGTCAAATAAACATACCCGCCGGGCACGGCAAAAGCGTTAACGACCGGGCTATCCAGCACCTTGATGGAATAAGCCAGATTCGGCTGGTGACTTAAAGCGCCCAATTTTTTCCCGAGGGCGGCCACGTAACGAGCCAAATCGGCATCCTCATATTGGCCGAAGGTTTGTATAACTTGTGGATCCGTCTGCCGTCCCATCGCGAGCTCGTCAGCTGAGGACAGGAGCATGAGTTCCCTTTTACCGGTGACCGGATTTAAGGCGCAGGAAACGGCCCAAACCATAAGGACGACGGCGATGGCTTTGACAACGGTTTTGGAAACGATATGTCGATCCATCCTACACCTCCTGGAATAATTTCCTATCATGCGAATTGGGAATGTTGAGAATTTATATACATTTTGTTTAGGACTATTTTGAGATCCGTGAAATCACTGTCTTTTTGGCTCAAGAATCGGGGCAACAAGAGATGGGCGAGTTCGATTGTGCTCTTCTTTCGATCCGGGATAACAAGGACGACATAAATCTCCGTGAGCAGCCCGCGGAGCAGCTGCATCTGCCGAAGCTCTTCTCGGTTCGAAGCTGAGAGAAGTGCGATAGAATCCGGTTCTATGGGCGTCCGGAGTCTTTCCCTGAAGTCATCCAGTCTTTTGAAGAGTTCTATTTTACTTTCTGGGATCACCTCATGAACTACCGCCTCAAGTCTCTTTTCATTTTGATCATCCCCAGTTGAATAAAAAAGCAGCTGCATTGGGTTTAAATTTTCCTATAAAAATGAATCTACGTCATTTCTCCTTAGGCCTACTCACTCATCATCAAGAAACATGCCAAATTTATAAAGCCGGATAATTAGTTTTTCCGTAACTGAGATCTTTCCGAAGCCTAAAAAAATCAAACGGTTTTCCGGGTCGTGTTCCAAACGGACCTCCATAATCAAGATGAATTCCGCAAATTGTGCTCAGGTTGCCCGACCTCATGCGCCCCGGCTTGCCAGGCGAGAGGCTTCCGCGCTAAAGGTATAACGCCAATCCCACGCTGGCATAGCTGCGGGAGTTGTCGTTGAGGGCGATGCCGAACTCGGCCAGGAAATCGAGGTTGTCGCTGATGCGGTACTCGAGTCCCGGCACGAGATGCGCCCGGGTGACGTTCTGATCCGAGTTTTTGACTGAATCGAAGGCGAGCTTGAGGCCCCCGTAGAGCTCCAGACGATTCGCGGGTTTGGTGCTGAACAGGAGTGAGGTGTCGATGCCGGAGCTGTCCGCTCCCCCCCGCGAGTCCGTCATGTGTGCGCCCAGCGCCACCGAGACGTTGGCATTCCCCCCGTGGAAGAGCCAATACTCGGCATCAACTCCGAAGTACTTAAGGTCTTTGAAAATCCCGGCCTTGGCCTCGATGTCGAAGCGCGGTGTGAGCCCGTATCCGGCCCGCCCGGCCACTCCCCATAAGGAGTCGCCGCCGTTCTTTCCGAAAAGCACCGTCGGGAAAAGGGCCAGCTTGATGTTGCCCTGGTTGATGGTCTCGGCCGAGTTCATCAGCACGTCCTGTGCGGAGACCTCGGCAACAGCGGCGACGAGAAACACCGTCGCGGCCAGAATAGCCACGATTGTTTTAAGCATATAACACCTTCCTCAATAATGTTCCAAGGATGCGCTTTCTCTTTATGTCTACTGAATCATAATCAAGAAACATGCCAAATTCATAAAACCAGACAATTAGTTTTTTTAGGGGTGAGGAAATTGGTTTAGCCGCTTTCCCCCCGAATCGGCAGCAATTTGTTCTCTTAGATAGGACTTATTCCAATAAATGAACACTCATTCTCTGTTTTTTTAAAGGCCATGACCGGCATTATACTGCCTAACGCCCATCAGCTGGTCGGTATTTTTTAAGAAGAGTATAGAATCTTGAGCGAGACAAGCCGGAAATCCGGCAAGCTTTGTTGTTGTCTCCGCCCACAAAAGAGATCAGGTCCTTCAGATACTGTTGCTCTGCTTCAGAAACTGCTGCTTTCCGAATCTCTTTCAATTTGGGCGGCACTTTGGGAACGCTCGAGCGTATCTCCGGCTTACCCTGGCTTGCCGGCTTCTTCGGGAAACAGTTCCGTGCCACCTGAATACGAATATACGTCGGAAGGTGTTTGGGAAACAGCATAGGTTCATCTTTTGCCGAAAGCAGAGCTTTCTCCAGAGCTTGAATCATTTCTCGCACATTGCCGGGCCAATGATATTCGGTCACGATCTCCCAGAATTCAGGAGAAGCTCCTTTCGGCACTATTCCAAACCGCTCGCACAAGTCGTCCATATAAAAGACCGTCAATTTTTTGATGTCCTCGGTAATTTCTCTCAGCGGGGGTGATTCAATCGCAAGAGTCCGGAGCCGAAAGAGGAGATCTTCCCGGAATCGTCCCTCCTGGACCATGCTTTCCAGATTTCGGTTTGTCGCCGCCACAAGCCTAAAATCGCTCTCGATTTCTCGACGTCCTCCGACAGGACGGAAGCGGTGCTCTTGAATGACCCGGAGGAATTTTTTTTGGATCAACAACGGCAGCTCCCCGATCTCATCTAAAAAAAGAGTTCCTTCGTCGGCCTGCTTGATCAACCCCTCCTCGCTTCGATCGGCTCCGGTGAACGCCCCCCGTTCGTGCCCAAAAAGAACGCTTTCCACCAGCGTCTCGGGAAGCGCCGTGCAGTCAACGACCACAAAATTTCTTTTGGCCCGAGAGCTGTTATAATGGACAACCTTTGCAAAAAGCTCTTTTCCGGTGCCAGTTTCGCCGGTGATGAGAACATTGGCGTCGCTGCTCGCTGCCTGGGCCAGAAGTTCCAGACAAGACGTGATCTTTTGCGAATCTCCGATAATGCCGTTTCTTTTCAAAACGGTCGGCGGCTTCCCCGGGTTTCTTTCCGCTCGATATTCCAGAGCCCGGAGGAGGGGAAGTTTGATGGCTTCGAACGAAGCCGGCTTTTCCAAATAATCCCAGGCGCCGGTTCGGATGGCGAGTTCGGCCTCATCGGGATCGCCCCGCCCGGTGATCACGATGATTTCCGGGGAAGATCGGACGGCTTTGATCTTCGGCATACTCTCCAAGCCGCTTCCATCGGGCATCTGGACGTCCAAAAAAACGATGTCGAATGGCTCGGATTGGACTTTCCTGAGCCCCTCCCGGAGAAGGTGCGTCGAGACTGGGCGATGCCCTAATCGGGTGACGACTTTCGCGATCCAGTCGCAAATGAGCTTATCGTCATCGATGATTAGAATGCTAGCCATCTGATTTCCACCGGTTCTAATTTAGTCGAAATTGTAACAATGAAAATGAAATTTGTCAACCCCGGCCGGCGCGCCCGGCGGGAGTCATAAAGCCTTCTTATCAGAGCTCAAGGAAGACCTCTTCCCTGTAATCCACAGAGATCCTGGCGCCCGGCTTGGGCGGGAGGAGGTCTTTGGCTCTCTTTAGGTCGGCCGTGAAATTGTCGTCATAGAAGAAGATGCTTTTCCGGCGATGGTCGCAGCCGCGGAGTTCCTCACTTGTTGGCCAGGAGTAGGCTCCGCGAAGATCCCATTATGTCTTTTTGCGATCCAAGACGATCAGCGCGATCCCAGCGACGACCGCAACTCCGCCCACGATCGGAGGCAGCGGGATGGTTTTCTTGGTATCCGCCGAGAGCTTGATGGAACCGACATCAAGGATTTTCTCCTTGGTCGTATATTGGATACCCTGATAGACCAGAGCCAAGACTCCTAGAACGATGAAAATAATACCCACAAGCTTCATGGAATTATGCTCCCTCAAGCAGCGTAAAAATGGGCGTCCTCCCCTGTGAGAGGACGCCCTCTTCCGATCAGTCGGGAGAATGACTTCCCGCTAAAGGACCAACGCGATCACTAGGATCACAACACCGACGACTGCGATGATGAGGAGATCTCTTGAGGTGAGACCTCCCCCGGCGTCGGAAGCCGTGATCACGTCTTGCCCACTGATTACCAGCTGAGTTGACGTGCCCGCCTGTTGAAGCACCGGTTTTTGAAGAGCGGTGGCAAAGGAAGAGACCATCACGATCATCAACAGGACACCCAAGATCTTAACCCGTCTTCTCATTCGACTTCTCCTTTTTTGAAGTGTTTTCAAGCCGGGCTCTTTCGATATAGAGAGCCCTGACCTGTAGATAATGCTTTCGGATAAACTCCTCACCGGGGGCAAGCCGGAGAGCCTGACCGAGGGACTCTAAAGCCGGGACAAGCCTACCTTGATTGGCGTAAGCCAGGCCCAGGACGTCGTGGGCGTAAGCGCTTTTTGAGTCCAAGCTGAGGGCTTTAAGGGCATAAGCCTCGGCCTCCTCGGCCTTGCCTTCTCTCAGGCTGACCATGGCCAGGCTGTACACGGGATAGGGATCATCGCTGAGGGATTCCTTGGCTTTTTCCCACTGCTCCCTCGATTTCATGAATTCCGACCTCCGATAATAGGCCGTGGCCAGATTGATGGAGGTCAGAGGGTCCTTTTGCAGAGCGGGAAAAGGGAAAGCGCTTTGACCGGGGACCACGGCCATCATCCACCGGGATTGGTTCCGCCCCTTTCCCAGCTCCCAGACCTTCATGAAATCCTTGGACGTCATGGCATTCCGGTCTCCGAAATAGGGGTCGTGGAAGATGATCTGGTCCTCGTCATCATCAAACCCGATGACCACCCGGTAGTGTCCTTTGGCGATCTGTTTTACGGCTTTAGTCAGGACGATCACCGGGATGTCTTTCCCAACCACATCCTTCAGGATCCGCAGGTTTCCCTGGAAAGAGTAGCTCTCAAATCCTTTAGTTCTCGGATAAAAGACCAGATCGGAGTTATAGGTCGCCTGGCTTCCGGAATCATAGATCTCGTCCGTGATTTTCCGCTGGCTGAAGGATCGTGTTTCATCCCAGTAGTTGAGGACCATGGCCAAGCAGGCCTGGCCGCAATAATTTCTTTCCAGCCATTTTTCGAAGGGGACCGTCTGGATCAGATGTCCCTTTTCAGGCTTGATTTTCTGGTATTTGAAAACCTGAGCGGAAAAGAGACCGGGGGTAATCAGCCCCAGGCCGGCGAGGAGTCCCCATATCCGTCTTGAGGCCCGGACCTTCGGCCAAATCATTAAGGCGTCTTCCCGGCTAAAGAACTCTCCGTCCCTGTAACAGTCGGACGACCAGAACGATCACGGCGATGACCAGAAGAATGTGGATAAGGCCGCCGAAGGTGTGAGCCGTAACAAGACCCAGAAGCCACAGAACAAACAGGATGACCAAGATTGTCCAAAGCATATTGACCTCCTTTTTTTCTTTCGCCTCTCGCTGTCCCGCGCCCATCCGTTATTGGATGGCACGATGGACTGGGGAGAAGCTACCCGTTTAAAAGCAGTTTTCATGCCAGAATCTTTGCGCGTTCTCAGTATGTCAGGAAATTGATGTGAATGTCAATAAATTGATTTCCTCTCTGGAAAAAGGCGGAATTTCAGGTGGCCGGCGATTCAAACCCTCCGGTTAGACAAATTGAGCTGTTTTCCCGCCTCGGAAATTGTCCCATTAAACAGCACATTTCCTATTGAATAGGATATTCCCTGCCGCCCCGCCCGCTATTCACGCCGAAGCCGGACAAAGTCGATGAAGCCCCGCTCGACATTGGTGTTGGTGATCTCGACGCGTACCCGATCACCGACATCGAGGCCCTCGAAACCACGCACGACCTTCCCCTCGACCGCTGGCCGAAAGATCCGGACCCAGGTGCCCTTTTCGGAGGCGCCGGTCACGACGGCATCAAAGCGCTCGCCGATCCGGGATGCCAGAAGCAGCGCGGCCGCTGATTTCTCCACTTGTCGCTCGACCTTAGCCGCATTATCCTCCTGTTCGGTGCAGTGGCGAGCCAATCCGTTCAGTTCGTCGAGGCCGTACGGCGCCAGCCGGCCGCCCAGCGCCGCCTTTAGCAGCCGGTGTGTGATAAGATCCGGAAAGCGACGATTAGGCGAGGTGGAATGCAGGTAATCTCTCACCGCGAGCCCGAAGTGTCCGTCCGCCTGTTGCCCGGGAAGCTCGACGACGTACTCGCCCGAACCCAAGAGCTTGACCACAGAGAGGGAGAGGTCGGGAAACCGTACGGGATCCGCCTGGCGGCGCTCGTCGAGGAACTCTTCGAGGGCGCGCGCGCTCGGCTTTGGTGGCAGGCGCCTGCCAAGGCGGGTGGCCAGCTCGACGATCCGCTCCCAGCGATAGGGCGAGCGCAGGACCCGGCGCAATGACGGAAATCCTTTCCGCTCGAGATACTTGGCCGTCACGCCATTGGCCGCGATCATGAAGTCCTCGATCAGCTCCTTGGCCCGATTCTTCTCGTCGGGCAGCAGATCGGTGAGCACGTCGCCATCGAACACGGCCCGCGTTTCAAGTGTCTCCAGTCTGAGCGCCCCGTGTTGGTGCCGAAGGCTCTTCATCGCCTGGGCGGCTCGGTCCTGGATGTGGAGCTTCTCGTCTAGCCCCGGAACCGCTGCCAGCCGCGGCGGCGCGGCCGCCGCGCCGTCGAGCCACGCGGCGATGCCGTTGTAGGCGAGCTGCGCGCGATTCATCACGACCGCGCGATAGACGTCGGACTCCGCGACCGTACCGTCGGCGGCGACCACCATCTCGATGACGATCGCCAAGCGCACTTGGCCCTCGTTGAGGGATGTCAGGTCCGTCGAGAGTCTCTCTGGAAGCATGGGGAAGATCCCGGCAGCCGTGTACACGGACGTCGTGTTGGTCCGCGCGTGGCCGTCGATGGCGGAGCCCTCCTTCACTATGGCATCGACATCGGCGACGGCGACGAGAATCTTCACCAGACCGCCCGCCATCAGCTCAACGGCCGTCAGCTGATCAAGATCAAGGGAATCGTCGTTGTCGATCGAGCACCAGAGGAAATCACGTAGATCGCGGATAGAAGGATCTGTCTCGGCAGCCGCTGTCACAATGGCGTCCGTCTCCGCAAGGACGGCCAAAGAGAAGTTGGGCAGTAATCCACGCTGGATCATCGCTCGTTGGGCGATGACCTTGAGTTTGTCCCGGCTCGCTATGTTGGGCGGCTTCATCCCACCACGAGGGTAAATGCCGAGACGATTGTCAGGGTGCGCAGACTAAGCACATGTTCGTGATACAATTTATCCGAGTTTAAAAATAATTATAAGAATTCTAATGAGCAAAAGAATCCATCCCACACAAACAATGACCCAGGCAATTTTTTTGGCTACACTGACAAGAAACATGAAAAGGGTTAAAATAATTAACAACCCAAGGGCATCGATAACACTTTCTGGAAATGTAGCACTTGGAACAATGGCTTGAATAAGCTTAATGATCCCCAGGCCAGCCTGATGCGCTAGGAAATAAATAAAAGTGAGAATTTTGTGAAGGATATCACTCAAAGAATTCGGATTAGTTGTTTCCTGAATGAGTAGACTATTCATCATTGTACTGACTCCTTGGTTTAGAAGATGTACCGGAACCCGAGCAACAGCTTGTGGTGCTCTTCGAAAGAACGATCGGAGGTCAGCACAGGAGCACGCAACTCAAAGAAGATTGAGCCGACCGAGGAATTCACCTTGAAAAGGTCGACCCCCACTTCGCCGACCAGGTCGATTCCGCCCTTCCGTGTCGTTTTTTGCTCCTTGGTGCTGAAGCCCAAACCGCCGGCCACGAAGGCCGGACCGGCATGGACGTTCAGGAGTGCGTTGCCCATCACGAACGAGGTCCACGGCTCGCCTCTCATCGGAACACCGCCGCCGAAGGAAAGGATAAAGTCCAGCGTGTCGGGCACGATCTTATACAGCAACCCGGCTCTGGCCCACAGCATGGCCGTGTAGGTACCGCGCAGGAGTCCGGGACCGCCTTCTATCAAGAAGAACAGCCGTTTCTGAGTGACCTCGACTACCACCCGGCAGGGCTCGGAAACAGCGCCGAAATCGTCGGTTACGACAACCGTGATGGCATAGCTGCCCGGTTGGTCAAAGATTTTTTCCCAAACAAAGGGCGCCTCGCCGTCCATGAACTTGTCGACCGCGGTCCCGGCCGTGTCGGTGATGGCAAAATCGGCCTTGGCGACCTGGCCGTCCGGGTCGGCCGACCCGGAAGCGTCGATGGTGATGGGCCTTCCGACGATT
>JAFNEO010000014.1 GCA_017886205.1 Candidatus Aminicenantota bacterium
ACCTTCTGGTGGGCCTGTTGAAGCCTCGGCAAGTTTCACCGTACCTTCACCCAGTGTAACCTTAAGTCCCACTTCGGGGGTACCCGGTACCCTAATAGCAATTACCGCCAGCGGCTTTGCGATAAATACTGCTGGTGTGCTGGGTTTCGACAGTAATGGCGATGGTGTCATAAACCCTGGTGAGCCTCAGGTGGCGGTGACTACCACGGCTGCCGGTGCTATCCCCGCTGGAATCATCTTGACTGTGCCGGCGGTGGCACCAGATACTTACCCGGTGCTGGCCGACATACCTTCTGGTGGTTCTGTTGAAGCTGCGGCAAGCTTCACGGTACTCGTCAAAGGTATAGCGTTGAGTCCCGCCTCGGGAACATCAGGGACAGTAATAGCAATTACCGGCAGCGGTTTTGCGCCCAATACTGCCGGTGCAGTCGGTTTTGACAGCAATGGTAGTGGTGCCATAGACCCTGGTGAGCCTCGGGTGCTGGTGATTACCACGGCCGCCGGTGCTATCCCCGCTGGAATCATCCTGACGGTACCAGCAGTGGCAGCCGGAGTCTACCAGGTACTAGCTGACATATCTGTCGGTGGTTCTGTTGAAGCCTCGGCAAACTTCACGGTACTCGTCAGAGGCATAGAGTTGAGTCCCGCCTCGGGAACATCAGGGACAGTAATAACAATTATTGGCAGCGGTTTTGCGATAAATACTGCTGGTGTGGTCGGTTTTGATAGTAATGGCGATGGTGTCATAGACCCTGGTGAGCCTCAGGTGGCGGTGACTACCTCGGCCGCCGGTGCTATCCCCGCCGGAATCATCTTGACGGTACCAGCAGTGGCAGCCGGAGTTTACCAGGTGCTGGCTGACATACCTGTCGGTGGGTCTGTTGAAGCCTCGGCAAGCTTTAACGTGACGGTGACGGCGGGAGCTGCGACCTTTGTATCAGCAGCGACCAACGTGGCGGGTACGGTCATCACCATCACCTTCGACAAGGCGATGGCGGCACCCACCGGCAAGCACGGTGAGTTCAGCTTCAAGATAGGTGGGACGGTACGGGCGTTCTCGGCGGCGACGCTGGATGGGGAAGATGCCAAGAAGATCAACCTGACGGTTAACGGCGCGGCCATCGCGCACGGTAATGTTATTAAGGTCAGCTACACGAAAGGCACCGTCGTAGCCGCAGACGGCGGGGTGCTGGAGAGCTTCACGGACCGGGCGGTAACCAACAAGGTGTCACCGCCTAGAGATAATCCGCCCAAGATCAGGATCGTCTCTCCCTCACACGGCGACTCCGTCTTCGGCCTGACGACGATACACGCAAAAGCCTCGGACGACGACCGGATTGTCAAAGTGGAGTTCTTCATCGACGATGTGAAGCTCGGCGAAACCGCGGGGAATACGGCGGGGTCCCAGGGGGCGAAAGCAACTCGCCCGTCGGCTCCGGCCCGCGAAGAAATCCGCCCCGGCCGCTCCTCGGCCGAAAGGCTCGGGACATGGGAACCCAGAAGCGGTCCGAATTCTTCGGCCGCAACGGCTTCCGCCGCCGAGTCGATATCGGTGTTCATCGACGGCGACCGCCTGAGGAAGCTGGACAGGCGGGGCCTTCCGTCAAGAGTGATGGATGATGACCCCGAAGTGGCATTCGTCCAGTCCGGGCCCGGCGGCGGCCTCGTCGTCCTCTTCCGGACCCCCCAGTTCTGTGATGACGGATACGCGTATCTCCTGGTCCTGGTTGACCCCGGTGATGGAGCCCGGACCGGACTCCACATGGGGCCAGGCTCCCTCGAACACGATTACAAGTTCAGTCCCGCCGTCCAGGCCAACGGAGAGGGCCGGTTGTACGGCATCGTTCGGAACGGTGCCTTCGTCTCGCTCCGCAGGCTCGGCGACAGCGGCCCGGCGCAGGAAATCTACAGCGATGCGGCCGATATAGAGGAATGGCTCGTCAGGCGCGACGGAACGGTACTCCTGGCCGGTAAGTCCCCCGGTTCGGGCGAACGATGGCTCCGGAGCGTCTCTCCGAACGGCGCGGTATACGAGCCGGCCTTCCGGCCCGTGAAAACCGACTGGTTCCTCGAGATGGCGGACGGGATGGTCCTCGCCAGCATGGCCGACGAGACGCAGAGCGTCTATGCCGGGGTATACCAGGTTCCCGGCGATTCGGGTTTTCTCGGCGAACACGAGGCTCAGCATCCGCTCATCGGCAAGGCGGATCACCGCTACGCCCCGCGGTTCGCACCCGGGGACGGAAGGTGTCCATCCTGGGAGCCGGGTCTCGAATGGACGGCTCTCGGCTCTTCGGCCGGAAGCGCTGCGGCCGGCGCGGTCCGCGGCCCGGATGGGACCGACCTCATTCTCGAACTCCATCCCGTTGCGCGGCTGATCCAGGTTCCCAATCTCGACCGCGTGGACCGGCTCACGATCACGGACGGCATCCTTTACCTGGCCGGCGGATCGGGAATCGACAACCGTATCGTCGTTCACGATCTCGCGACCGGTGTCGCATCGATCGTGGACCTCGGCGGCACGAGGATCGAGGATTTCGTTGTTCTCGATGACGGGACGATCCAGGCCGTGGGGTATTCGCCGGCGAGGCGGGCCTATGTCGCGGGACTCGTTGAGCGGATGGGAACCCGCAAGGGATCGACTATCGCCGCTACCGGTATATCATGGAGGGAAACGGCCGTCCTGGATGCCGAGCCTCGGGGACGGTCCCTTTGCCGGACCGCGAAAGATCCCGGGGCGGCCACCGAGTCCGCCGCGTCGCCCGTCTGGGAGCCGGGACCGAACGTCGTCCGCGGAACCGACCGTGGACGCATGGAAGAGGACTACACCTTCAATTGGGACACGACGCTCTGGCCCAACGGAACCTTCCGGCTCAAGGTTGTGGCCACGGATTCCTCCGACCAAACGGCCTCCGATGAAATCACCGTCGTCGTTACGAACATCCGCCTGGCCCTCGAGGCCGCAAGGGTCGAAGTGCGCGCCTGGGCGATTCTCCGGTACATGGGGAGCCTGTCGGTGACAGCGGAGAACCCGGGTCAGATCCAGGTTTCGCGGTTCGTCATCCTGAGGAAGACCGGGAACGGAAACTTCCAGGTCCTGGCCGAGATCCTGGCGTCCGGGCCGGCCCAATCGGGATTCGCCTACCAGAATAAATGGCTGGAAAAGTCGGCCGTCTACACCTATAGAATCGAGGCCGTGAACGCCGCCGGAAACGTCGTCGGCCGGTCGGCGGACAAGACGATCTGAGGAACCGTAATAGAAGTGAGGTGCCGGATGATACGACACATACGGACGGTGATTCTCCTCGTGGGGATCTTGCTGCGCCTGTCCCTCTCCGCTTCACCTGCCGCCGGAGATGCGCCGACAGCAACAGTTCCCGCCGGCCGCTGGACCGTTCTTGCGCGGACCGCCCTGCTATTTCCGGCGGATGCCGAATACCGGAAGATCTACGGCGAACGGAGACCCTATTTTGAACTCAAGGTCGGAGCGGACATCGCCCGGAACCTGTATCTCTGGGGAGCCTGGGGCTCCTTTAGCGGAACGGGAACGATTCCGCTCGTCGACGAGGAAGCTGAATCGTCCCAGAACATCCTTTCCTTCGGCGCGGGATTCCGCCTCAGTATCACGCCCCGCCTGGGAGCGCGGGCGGAGGTCGGGTTCTCGAGGATCGGTTACAAGGAAAAGGCGATGGGCCTGGAAGTGTCGGGATCCGGCACGGGACTCCGCGCGGGCGTTTCGGGCTTCTATACCTTCTCCCGGACGGTGTTCGCGGAGGTCGGCCTGGACTGGGCCCACGCTTCCTCGACAACGGAAGACGGACTTGAACTCCGACTCGGCGGTTGGATTCTCGGGGCTGGCCTCGGACTGCGCTTCTAGGAGAGAGCCCCGGTTCGTATGTGTCGTATCATCCGGCTAGGATGGTCCGGAACGCGGAGATGGCGCGGTCGACGTCCTCGTCCGGGATGGCGCTGATCGTGGTTTGCTTTCCCGGATCATAGGCATATGTTCCCGGCTTGGGATCAGTCGTCCCGCCCAAGCCGGCAGAAATAGTCAGTCTGCACTCCGTCTGGCTGAAATTCGCCTTCATTTTTTTATCCGAGTCCATACCTAGAGTTAGGGGATTTTCCTTCTCCTGCCTGGCCGCAACATCGCCCGTCCAGCTGCTGAAGACGTACCCAGGACCCGGAATGGCCGTTATGGTGATCTCTTTTCCTTGTTCATAAACGTGGCTCCCTAGCGGCGGATCAGTAAGCCCTCCTGGATCTGCCGAAATGGTCAGGGTGTGTTTTTTTATGTCTATTAGGGTATCAACAGCAGCGTAGATGGAGGGCCATTGATCACTTTTGATACTACACGTATTATGCAACAGGCTTCCGGGTTTTATGTCGGAATCGACTTGAACGACGATGCCGACGGAATTCCCCTCGGCGTTTGGCTCAAGATTACCGATGTGCCAGGTGACCGTTTGACCGTCTAGGGTATAATCGCCAAAGGCAGAAATAAATGCTGCACCCTTTGGAGGAGTGTCAGTTATTAAAACACCCGTTGCCCAGTCCGATTGGCCCTGATTGTCATAGGAGATCGTATAAGTGATATTGCTGCCCGGAGAAACAGACCCTCCTTTTTCAATCCCATCGCTCTTTCTCAGATTGAGAGGGTTGAACTTCACCTCTTTGGCAGGGATGCAGAGGGCCCCCGGAGTCATGTCGCGGCCGTCTGTCATAAAGATAGGATTTAACGAGGTATCGTAAGAAGTTAGATTCCCTCCTATGGGGTTTAACCCCCTTGTGCAATACACGAAGCCTGTTGTCCCATCGACCGCTATGTCTTTTAGCTCAACATGAGAAGCCAACGGCCTTGTCTTTTCTGTCTTCGTATGCAGATCGTATTGGCTCAAATGATAGTTGCTTCCCCGCAAGCCGCCTGAGTAAACAAAACCGCGCCCGGCATCCACCGCAATTGCGGTGGCAAGATTGCTCACAATCAGAGATCCTGTCCTTTGCTCTGGATCATTAAGCCTGTAGAAGTTGACGGTATTAGTCCTGTTGGACACGTAAAGGAGGTGGTTTTGTTCATCCCGATCTATGTCGCACGCACCGCCATAGAGATCATCTATCAATCCTGGAAGGTCATGCTTCTCCTTGAACTCAATAGTGCGGTCAGCCGCGTCCCAATCATAAACATAAAGATTGTCCGAGGACTGCTCCACCGCGTAGAGAAGAGAGGCATCGTGATCTAGAGCAATTGCGGCCAGATACTGCGCGCCCGGAGCCGTAATCGACCCCAGGCATCTCATTTTTCTGGCATCCATCAACTGGATAATGTTTGAGAATTCATAGATAATAAACAATATTTCCGAGTCGGAATCTATGGCCAGCCCCAAAGGCCTGCCTCCGTCATAAGGCAGAAAACACTCTCCCTGAAAGACAAGAGCGTTTTCCTGGATATCGTAGGCACGGATAGAAAAAAGAAGCCCGCCGTTATCTGCGATCACATAGAGCGATTTGGCCGCGGTTTTTTTAGGTAAGCCCGCAAGGCTTATAAAAAAGAGCAAAATGGCTAAAACGATTTTCTGCTTCTTGCTGATCATTCATTTCTCCAAAAAAAAGGCTCGTTGCCGAGGAATTCTTGTGAGATCGATCTCGTCTCCGATGTTAGCTCGAAATCTCATTTGGATTCCCCAAATTCTCCGGCATTCGATCGCTCGGAACCGCGTCTTTTCCTGTCTGTAACTCATAGCTAGATTTCAGAGCGAAGGAAATATCCATTGAAGGTGACTTGTGAGGTGAATTTTTGATCTTTTGGGGGCGGGCAGAATCATCTTTCCAGGCTAATCACGGTTTTCCGTCTGCAAACGATATTCCAGGCCGGGCCCCGAACCGGCGTGCCCTTTGCCGGTGAGGGGTCTGAGTCCCCGGGCGTGCGGGCCGCTTTGCTTGTTTTGTCCTTGACTGGAACAATCTGATGGCCTTATTATTTTTCTTGGCCGGCAAAATATGCCGTTCTTTCTTTATAAGATGAGCAAAACACTCTGCTTTCGAGGCGTTATGTTGGTCGCGTTCGCTGTTCTTGGCCTTGGGCTGCTGACTGCTGGGACGGCGAGCAAAGCCGGACAGCTGAATCCCGTTCAAGACCCGCTGATGCTGAGCGCTGCCGACAAAACTGAGCTGGCCGAGGAATCGCGCCTAAAGGCAGAACTGGGTGATCAAGTTTGGCCAGGGTTGGGCAGCGCCGACATTCCCATCATTCTCTTCAATGATAGTTATGAATATCTTGTCGGAGAGAAAGATCCTCCTGGACCGTGGAAGATTGTCGAAGGAGATGATTATCAGGGCCATCCCTATTACCGCCGGGCCGCCCAAGACCCCCAGGCCTTCGCGGTGTTGGTCGGCACACATTGGGCCGGCAGCATAGGCACTCTCGACTCGATGAATCGTAAGATCCCTTTCAAGCTACGGCCGGACTTTCATGTTGTCATAATCCTCCACGAAGTGTTCCATGCCTTTCAGGCCGGCCAGGCACCTGGGCGTTTCACTAAGGCAAATGCCGTCTACAAAGTCGAAAGCCGTTATCCCTATAAGGACAATGAGTTTGCGGCGGCCTGGAACAATGAAGGGGCGGCACTGGCTGAAGCGCTCAAGGCGAAAGATGAGGCCGCGTCTATCGGTTTGGTCCGGAAATTCCTGGAGATCCGCGAGGCACGGCGCGATCGCGCGGCCCTCGGTTCTGAGCTGCTCGCTTACGAACGCGAACTGGAATGGCTGGAGGGGCTGGCCGAGTATGCCGAGATGAGGTTTTACGAAATCGCCGCCTCCCGATCCGGCGAAACGGCTTTCGCGCACTACGGGCCCGGCCTCCCTCTCCCTTTGCAGTGGGATTTCGTTCGGCTGGGAAAAAACCTGGGCACTGAGCAGGCCGACCTTCGCTTCTATTTGAGCGGCCTGGCACAGGCCCGTCTATTGGATCGTTTCAGCCCTCAATGGAAAGCAAGGGCGATGGGGGAAGAAATCCACCTGGAGGATCTATTGCGGGATGTCGCTGGGCCCCGATCCAAATAGCTCCTCCGTCCTCAAGCGTTCGCCGATCGGCGGATGGGAATAATATAGGATTTTTATCCACCATTCAGGGTACGCGTTGGAAAGATTCCTGTCCGCAAGCCCGGCCAGCGTGGTCATAAATGTTTTTTTCTCCTTGATGTTCTCCAGGGCATAGAGATCAGCCTGTTTTTCGAAGTGCCGGGAGAGGGCGTTTCCGAGCGGGCTAAGAAGGAGACCGGAAACAATTCCTCTCAGGATTACAAATATGGGAAAAAGAGCGAGATTCCACCTCGTGGCTGGCCGGAGGGCCTTCCGGCTTGGGCATCGGCGCGCCTTCCGGCTTAGTTGCCGGTGGACCGCCAGGGGGATGGCATCCAGGCCGAGGATCTGTTCTCCCCGGGGAGACGTCTTCGCCCGTAAGGAATCCTTCTGGTCCCCGCCGCCGGCCACGTTGGACCGCCTGTTGCCGAAACTTGACACACTGCGTATAATAGCTCTTAACATGTCTTCCAGGGGGCCGCAAATGTCCGGAAAAGAGATACTCATCGTCGACGACGAGATCGTCACTCAGAACATGCTCAAGACAGCCCTGGCCAACGCCGGCTACGCGCCGATCGTCGCCGCGAGCGGGGCGGAGGCCATCCGGCTGGTCAACGAGCGGGTTCCGAGCCTCATCATCCTGGACATCATGCTGCCGGATATCGATGGCGGAGAGGTCGCCAGCCTGCTGAAAAAAGATCCCAAGACCAAGTCTATCCCCATTATCTTCCTGTCTGCACTTATTTCCGAGGCCGAAGAAAAAATGGCCGCGAAATACGACGTCGCGTGCCTCCTCTCCAAGCCCTTCAACCGCGAAAAGCTGCTCAACGAAATCAAGAAGTGCTTGTAGTCCGAACCCCGCGGCAGCTCCTGAGCCGCTCAATCAATCTCCTCATCTCCACCCGGAAATATTGGCACGAAGAAACGAGCCGGAGCGTCCAGCGCTTTTTTGAGGAGGCGCGCGTGATCTCCTGCGTCGGTTTCATTCCGGCCTACAGCGAGCTTTTTAAGTTTCTGGAAAGAAAGGGCCGGAAATCCGGCAGACCTGTCCTCCCGGGTAAGGAGAGAATCATGAAAAATACTCACCGCTAGCTTCAGCGGCCGTCAAGACTTCCTGACATAAACTTTCCGGCTCATCTCGGCCCGGACGCCGCTGGGGATCCTCCTAATCAATCCGGGGCTGCTGCCAAAAATGGACAGGTGATTCTAAATCGAATCCCTTACTTCACTCTCACCGGGAAGGGCGGACGCACCAGCTTTTTCGGCGGATTGGCCTTGAGCTCCTCCATGACCACCTGGATGGCCCTCTCGAGCTGAGGGTCATGTCCGGCCGCGACTTCGGCCGGCCACTGCTCGACCTCGATGTCAGGCGGTACGCCCTCATTTTCGACAATGAACCCGTCCTCAGTCCAAATCCCCAGGTTGGGCGCGGAGACCCTTCCGCCGTCCATCAGGACTGGGAAGCCCAGGATACCGACCAGGCCTCCCCAAGTGCGTTTGCCGATGAGCTTGCCCAGCCCGAACTTCCGGAAAAGCCAGGGCAGGAAATCGCCGCCGCTCCCCGCGGTCTCGTTGACCAGCATGACTTTGGGGCCGGGAATCATGGCGTTCGGAGTCCGGTAATCATGCCCGTAGCGGGTCGCCCACATGGCGTAGTACTGTCTCCGCAGAAAATCGATGTAATAGTCGGCCAGCGAGCCGCCTCCGTTGAACCGCTCATCGACGATGATCGCCTCCTTGTCGGCCTGGGGGAAGAAGTAGCGCTTGAAATACATGTGGCCGAAGCTGGCGGTGTCCGGGACATAGACATAGGCGACCCGGCCGCCCGTCGCCTTGTCCACTTTCTTCAAGTTGCCTTCGACCCAGTCGCGGTTGCGGAGCCCGTACTCATCGGCGACGGGAACGACTTGAACGGTCCGGGATCCCGTTCCGTCCGGGTTCGGACCAACCGTGATTTCGACGATCTTGCCGGCCGTGTTTTCGAAAAGGCTGTAGGGATCGGTCGGAGGCCGGAGCTCTGTGCCGCCGACGGCCAGCAAGTATTCTTCTTGTTTGACATCCACACCGGGCTCGGTGAGCGGCGAGCGGAGCTCCGGGTTCCAGTTCAGCCCGCCGAAGACCTTCTTGAACCTGTACCGCCCGTTCTCGACGGCGTAGTCCGCGCCCAAGAGTCCGCCGGCCACCCGCTTGGGTTCGAAGAGCTGGTCACCGCCGCCGCTGTAGCTATGTCCGACGGCCAGCTCGCTGCACAGCCACTGAATCAACCGATTGAGGTCATTGCGGCAGCTCAGATGGGGAACGAAAGCGGCGTACTTTTCCTTCATGGCCGGCCAGTTCGCCCCGTGCATGTTGGGGTCGTAGAAGAAATCGCGGTTGATCCGCCAGACCTCGTTGAAAATTTGGTTCCACTCGGTGCGGGGGTCGATCTGGACCTCGATCGTCTCAAGGTTGAGCCTCCCCTTCCCCGGCTCGGGCTTTCCCGCGGCCGGCACGATCCAGAAGGAGCCCTTGAGCATATACCCTATCTTTTTCTTATCCGCCGTCACGAGAAAAATCTCGGCTTCCGGGATGACGACTTCGTCCTTGCGGGCTTTCATATCGTAGCGATGGAGAGCCCCGGCCAGCCCCTGCTCTTCGAGCGGAGCGCCGCCCTCGGCGGACTTCGTCTCCAGATAATAGACCTGTCCTTCCTCACCGGCCTGGAGGTTCCAGTAATAGCCGCTGGAAACCGGCAGGGCCAGGATGCGGTGGTCCAGGCCTTCAAAGTCGATCCGGAATTTCTCCTCCGGCTTCTCCTCGGCCTTCTTCTCCGTTCCTTTGGCCTCGTCCTTCTTTTGGTCCTGAGGCTTGGCCGTCTCGGGTGCTTTGACCTCCTTCTTTTCTTCCTTGTCCTCCGGCTTCTCCTCGTCGCTCTCCTTGGCCAGCGGAGATGGCAAGTCCTTTCTCAGCACCGCGAGGTAGATCGAGTTCGTCATCCGCATGTCGGCATTGGACTGGTCGAACCAGTTCTTGACCGGCCCAGCATCGGTGCTCCCGAAAAAGTAGAGGTACTTGCCGCTCTTGTCGAAGACCGGTTCCGCGGCTTCACTCAGGCCATCGGTGACAGGGAACGATTTATCCTGCTCCAGGGAATAGACCTGAATCCTCTGGATGGACGCCATGGTGTCGAGGGTGTAGGCGATCCACTTGGAGTCGGGAGACCAGACCGAGGTCGTCGTCCTGACGCGGAAGGGGCCATAATAGTATTCCTGGCCGATCTTATTTACGGCCCCCGTCTTGAGGTCGATCCAAAAGAGGCTCATGGAGTTGTCGGCAAAGGAGATTTTCTGGCTGTCGGGCGACCAAGCGAGGGATTCATAAAAGCCGGCCCCGTTGAGTTTGTACCGCTTGGGTTCGCCCTTGCCATCCTGGCCGCGCACAAAGAGCTCGTATTCGCCCGATTCATTGGAGACATAAGCGATGGACTTGCCGTCGGGAGACCAGACGGGCGTCCGCTCGTGGGCACCCGCCGTGTTGGTGACGTTGCGGAAGTCACCCTTCTCGGCCGGGACGGTGACGATCTCGCCGCGGAACTCGAAGACGGCGCGCGCACCGGAGGGTGAGACGGAGCCGCTCCGGACCCACTGCGGGCCCCGGACGTAGCGCGGCCGGAGCTCGAGGAGGTCGGCGGCGAGGCCGAGGGTGAGCTTGGTCGTCTTGGCTGTCTGCGGGTCAAACAGATGCAGATAGCCGGCCTGCTCGAAGATGATCTTCCCGGCGCCGGTGGAGGCGTTGAGGATGGGGAAGTCGCTGAAGCTCGTCAGCTGCCTGATCTCTTTCGTCTTGCGGTCGAAAGAGAACAGGTTGAACTCGCCGTTCCGGTCGGAAAGGAAACAGATCTTTTCCCCCAGCCACATCGCTTTGACGTCATTCGAGCGGCCTTTGGGTTGGGGGATTTTTTCGACCGAATAATCGCTCACCTTGAGGATCCAAATCTCCGAAACCCGGCCGCCCCGGTAGTGCTTCCACTGAGTGAAAGCGTCGGGAAGCGGGTTATAGGCGAAGTATTGCCCGTCCGGAGAAAACGCCGCCCGGAGGATCGAAGGGATCTTGAATTCTTCGGGAAACCCGCCCTGGACCGAAACGCGGTAGAGCTTGAGGCTCCCAGGCGTCGCCATGCTACGGGTCGAAACGAAATAGACCGAAGTCCCGTCTGCCGCAAAGCCCTGGGCGAGGTCAGGTCCGGGATGCCAGGTCAGGCGCTTCGGGATGCCGCCCTCGGCCGACACGATATAGACATCCAGGTTCCCTTCGTACTGAGCGCTGAAGGCGATCCATTTCCCGTCGGGCGAAAAGGCGGGGCTGTATTCGACGCCGATGTCGGTGGTGAGCTGCCGCGGGTTTCTGCCGTCGGGGTCGGCCACCCAAAGGTTATTGGCGTAGACAAAGGCGATCCGCGACTGGCTGATCGCCGGCTGGGCGAGAAGGCGCGTGTCCTTCGTGTCGATCCCGGCCGCCGTCTGAGCGAGAGCAGCCATCCCAAGAATGCAGATGATTGCACCAAGAGCTCCGGAAAACCTCTTTACCATGTTCCCTCCTTGTTACCGTATTATTGTAGACACAGGTACTTGCTCTAGGCCGTCATTGCGAACGACCTTTGGGAGCGAAGCAATCTCTGCCTGTCGGGGGGATTGCTTCGTCACTGCGTTCCTCGCAATGGGCATAATTGCCAAAAAATGTTGGTCGCTAT
>JAFNEO010000015.1 GCA_017886205.1 Candidatus Aminicenantota bacterium
CCAGCCAGAGCTGGCTTCGTTCCGGGTGCCATTCATCCCCAGGCTAAAGCCGTGGGTTTACTGGCTCTTTCTATTAATCAAGGTCAAATATCATCCGGGAAAAAACGGCGGCCTTGTCCGGCTCTCTTATCGGGAAGTGAGAGAACGGAAGTGGCACGGGCTTCAACGATGGAGCCTAATCTCGGAAACGTTCCAGGAGCTTGAGTCAAAAAGATGGATTGAGCGGGCGAAGACGGGCGGCCTCTTCGGAAAAACTAACTTCTACAGGCTAACTTTCAGTTTCGATGAGTACGGCAAGCCGCGCGGATAATGAGCGCTCTTAGCATGGTAGATATATATAAGATGCTAACAACGGGGGGAGCGGTCCCGTGCTAACAACGGGAGGAGCGGTTTTCAGGTCAGGTCAATGCGACGGCCTTTTTTTTGAGGCTCTATATGCTAACAACGGGGGGAGCGGTCTTGCTAACAACGGGGGGAGCTACCTTCAAGGGAAGTCGGATGACAGACCAAGAGCCCGGAACCCTAGGCGAATTGATAAGCCGTCTTATCAGACAAGGCGAAAGCGGAGAGCGCGCCTTCGAGATATTGAAACGGAAATTGAGAGAAGGTGATAACAGTAGACAACAAAAGCCGAAAGTTCCTCCCCTGGGGACAGGGGTGGAGTAAACATAATCATTCTTATGCGACACGGCTATAAGTGATTGATAATAAATGAGATATCTTGCCACTATACGGCCCAAGAAACGGGACGGGGTACAGGAGATTTCATCCCAGTTTGCCCATTTGCATAGGCCTATTGAATATCCGGTGTCCAATTTGCCTCTCTTTTTGGCGCTTCGTATCCCGTTTTCGACTAATCGGACCGGGAGGGAAAAATGAAGCAAATTGCGAAAGGTAAGCGCGGGCGGCCTCCGATTCATGGGGGATATAGCGTCAAGGCCCCTAGAGAATTGATACGCGGGGCGGCGGCGAAGCGGCTCCGGGACCATGTCAACAGGTTCCGGGAGGCGCTCTATTCGGACCTAGGCGGGAGGGAAAGGATAACGGCGGGCCAGGCGATATTGATTGACCGGGCGGCCTCAAAGTTAGTTCTCCTCCGGTTGATTGAGATTTTCATATCAGAGGCGGGGCCTTGGGCGGCCAGGGGTACGCTTCGCCCGGTCCTGGCCGGGCCGTACCTGGCTTTTTCTCGGGACCTTCGGGAGGATTTGCGGCTCCTGGGGATAGAGCGGCGGGCTCCCCTGGACATTATCGCGCTCCCTTGGGAGGAGGTGGAGGCGAAGCCGAAGCGGAGGCGGGGGCGGCCTCCTGGCCCTGCTAGGGGGACTAGGGGCCAAGGGGAAAAGCCCGCCCTGGAGGCTCCTAGTGAGGCGGCGGGGCCGGAGGAGGAGGGTCAAGGGTGAAAAATATCATTCAGGCGATGGAGGACCCGCGACTTTTGCGGAGTGCGTTCCGCGACTTAGGGACTTGGCGGGCTTGGGCGGTTTTTCTCCGGGCGGTATTCGGGCTCGGGATAGAGGACCCGGAGGACTTGGCGCTTTTCCGTGAATGTACGGGGCTCCAGGAGCCTCCGTCCGAGCCGGTCCGGGAGGGATGGGCGATAGTCGGGAGGCGCGGCGGGAAATCGTTTATTGCGGCTTTGGACGGGGCTTATATTGCGGGCTCTCGAAATTGGCTCAAGGTTTTGGGGCGGGGTGAGCGGGTTATGGTTTTTATAATAGCGGTTGACCGGGCCCAGGCGAAAATTATCAAGACGTATTGTGAGGACATACTCAAAAGCTCTCCGGCTTATCGTCAATTAGTAAGTGAAGTGACCCAGGAAGAGATACGGCTCAACAATGGGGCTTCGATTGTGGTGAAGACAAGCTCTTTTCGGGGGGTCCGGGGGTACTCTTGCGCTTGTGTTATCTTGGAGGAGTGCGCTTTTTTCCGTTCGGAGGAGTCGGCTAATCCCGATATTGAGCTTTTGCGGGCGGTGAGGCCCGCTCTGGAGACGGTGCCGGGGTCACTCCTCTTGGCGATATCGACTCCCTACGCGAAGCGCGGGGCTCTTTGGGAGGCCTTCAAGGACCACTACGGGAAGCCGGGCGGTCCTTTGGTATGGCGCGCGCCTTCGACTCGAATGAATCCGACACTATCTCTGGAGTCGGTGAGTGCGCGGCTGGCGGAGGACCCGGCCGGGGCGGCGAGTGAGTGGCTCGCGGAGTTCCGCTCCGATATTTCCTCTTTCATCCCGTCCGAATTGATTGAGGGCCTCATTATGCCGGGGCGGCGGGAGCTTCCGCGTCTGGAGGGTATCCGGTATTACGCTTTCGCGGACCCGAGCGGCGGCTCGGTTGACTCTTTCGCCTTGGCCATAGCGCACAGGAGCCCGGAGGGGAGAGTTATCCTTGACGCGGTGAGGGTGAGGCGGCCTCCCTTTTCGGCGGAAGACGTTGTCGCGGAG
The DNA here is from genome assembly GCA_017886205.1 of Candidatus Aminicenantota bacterium. Classification (GTDB taxonomy): domain Bacteria; phylum Acidobacteriota; class Aminicenantia; order Aminicenantales; family UBA8522; genus UBA8522. The sequence continues at coordinate 2,447 of JAFNEO010000015.1, forward strand.
TTCGCGGAGTGTCTCCGGTCCTTCGGATTGAGTCAAGTTCGGGGGGACCGGTACGCTGGTTCATGGCCTAGGGAGCGGTTTCGGGTCCATGGGATTGATTATCAGGTCTCGGAGGAAACGTCCTCCGAGCTTTTCCTGGAGGTTTTGCCGGTGCTCACGTCGGGCGGGGCGGAATTATTGGACGACAAGCGGGTCCGGGTCGAGCTTGGGAATCTCGAAAGGCGGGTGAGGGTAGGCGGGCGGGACGCTATCGGTCACGGGCCGGGCGCTCATGATGACTTGGCCGTCTGTATTGCCGGCGCTTTTCTCCAGACGGTCAAGAGCGGGGCTAGCCGGGGGCGGGTTTATTTCGGAGGGGAGCGGGTGAGCGGGCCTCCGGCGGAGCCCTCCGGGCCGTCCCGTCAACAGGTTTTTTTCAGAAAGGGGCCGGAAAGGAGGAGGAGCCCGGAGGAGCTTGACGCGATGATACGGGAGAGCTTGGCTCGGGGGCGGCGGCCTCCGGAGGATGACGATTGAAAAATTTTCAAGGGCGGCTTGCGGTCTCTTTCATTCCAGACGACTAATAGGAGTGAAAGGTTTTCGCCATGGATGAAATTGAAATCAAGGCCCAGGCCCAAAGGTTGATTGAGGATGAGCTTGACCGGCTCCGGCTCCAGGCGGTCGAATCACTCCGGGAGATAGTCGGTCCGCCTCCGAAGATAAGCCCGGAGACGGCGGCTCCGCTCTTGGAGGTCTCTTATTCGACGGTATATCGTTGGCTCGGGTGTCCCTTCTCCAAGCTCTATCTCCCCCAGGTTGACCAGGTCCCCCGCTTGGCCGCGTTCATCGGGCGGGTGAATACTCTCCGGGAGGCTTGGGTTGACGTATTGACCGGCTGGAGGGCGGACGGGAGCGAAGACCTGAAACGGATATTTTATCATCCGGGGCTTGTGGCCGTGATAGAGAGTGAGCTTCCGATTGAAGTGAAGCTCCAGAGGCTTATCCGGAAAACGGTCTCCGCCCTAGCCAAAGAGGAGGAGAAGTGAGCCCTAGAAGGCCCTTTTTTGGCCGGTTTCAGGCCCTAGGAGCGGCGAAATCGGCGCGGGGGGCAAGGGTAGCGGGGCCTTTCCCAAAGGCCCGCAAATCAAGCGTTGGCAGTATCTTATCAGATGAAAGGAGCGTTATCAGATGAGTTATCACGATGTATTTTCAGATGCGGAAATGAGAAAGAGCCGGAAGCTCATCGACTTGGAGGTTGAGGAAATTTCCCTAGTTGACCGCCCGGCCAATAGACAGAGCTTCGCCATTATCAAGAGCGCGCTTCCGGCCTCCGTCCAAGCGTTCCTTGAAGGTCTGGAGCTTGAAAAGACGGAGGAGGAGGCCCGCGCGGCGGTCGTCAAGGCCCTGGAGACTCTCGCAACATTCGAGAAAGATTTTCCCGGCGATATCCTCCAGGCGGTCAAGGTCCTGGCCAAGTGGGCTATGGTACAGGCTCCCGAGCCCGAGCCGGAGCCGGAGACTACGGCCAAGAGGGGGGTTGACCCTTTTTTCGTCCGGCCCCGAGTGCTGAAGGGTGGGGGCTTGTGGCCGTCTCTCAATATCTCAAAGGGGGTCGTCCTTGGAGGCGGCGTTCCCGGTGATGACGACCTTCCCGAGCCCGTCCCGGAAAGGCGCGGCTTCTCCAAGTCCGTCAAGGGTCAAGGTGATATGACAATAGAGGAGCCCAAGTCACTATGGCCGAGCTTGTGCCGGTGAAAACGTGTTCTCCGCGTTTGGGCGGCTCTTTCATACAGTTCCGGGCGGAGCGGTTACTCCTTCTCCGCTCCGCCTCTTTTTTTTTCGGAGGATTGATTGACCAAAGACGACAAAGCGAAAATAACAACCGCGCTGGCCGCACTTGATAGCACTTTCGCGGGAGGGAATTTCCGACTCTCCGAGATCCAGAGTCCTCAACAGGTCCAAAGCCGTCAAATTATGGCGCTAAGAAAGTTCGTTGTTTCGCTCGCTCAAACAATACTTTCCTCAAAATAGAAATTTCCGCTTACTCAAAGCCGGAGGAGATAACGCTTATCCGCGTCCTCCTCCGGCCCGCATTTTCCGGCTAGGGTAGGCAGGACCCCCCTCCTCAAAGCCCGTCCTAGGGCTCGCCCTGAAGCCGAAAAACCGAAAAAGGAGGCGAAGCAACCCGAAGCGAAAATCGGAGAGGGACCGAAACTTGGAGAACGTGAGCTCAAGCAGATGGGTCAGTGCACCGGGCCTTCGTTGAACATGGGTTCCATTTGGCCTAAGGAATTTCTATTCAGCCAGGTAATCTTATAGTCCATGGACTTGACCTGGTCCCATGATTTCAGGTTGAAGAAGACGGCCTCGTAATAAGCCCGTTGGCCAGGACCGATATCACCAAGGTCTGCCGGGAACCCGTGTGCTGTGTCGATAATAGTTGTGTAGTTCGAGTCGGAGTAGGCTCGAAATTCGATGCCGCAATTGTAGCCGGTGACGGTTCCGTTATTTCTGACATAGCCCGTGAGCATGGGACAGTCGTAGGACGTCATAGTTTTTTTGGGGGTTCCGTCAAGGACGATAACGGCAACTTCCTTGACGGTGACGGAAGCGGTTTTTGTGACGGTCCCATCCGAGTTTCCGGCTGTCAGGGTATAGGTGGTGTTCTCGGTTGGAGTGACCGTTCGTTCGCCACTTGAGCCGACTGAGCCAATGCCCTGGTCTATGGAGGCCGTAGCGGCGTCTATGATGCTCCAAGAAAGCGTGGTGGTTTCACCCTTTTCGATTGTGTCCGGGATGGCATAGAAGGAAATGATTGTCGGCAGGTTTTTTGGCTCTGATGAGGTATTGCTTTTGCAGGAGGCGGCAAGGCATACTAAGACCAAAATAGCGAGATGCTTAAGTTTCATGGCTCCCTCCTTAAGAGTAACAATTTTCTGACAATATGGGGTTCCATGTCAAGAGGCACATTAAGGCATTTTTTGGCAGGGCGCCGCGAATATTCGCCTCAATTGATGCAGACGAGCACCGAAGGTTAATTTTCTCATTGACCCCGATAAGGTGAACATAGAGAGAAAAAAATCCTGCTATCGGCGCGGAGCCCGTTTTTTTGGAGGTTCGGGCCTTATAACGCGCTTCTCCATATACCGGTCAACGTCTTCTTTCCGAAAAAGTCTCTTTCGTTTGAGTCGAAGGTACGGGAAGTGCTCCTCCCGACATAGGAGGTTCAAGGTGGAGCGGCTTATTCTCAAATAGTCCTGGACCTCTTCCGAAGTCATATAATCGCGCTCCATGGCTTCATTCTATCCCCCGAGCTCTGGCCTTTTCAACCGGAAAAATAGCTTGACTTCCGTTTTCAGGCTTATATAATTATTATCATCCGTAATAACTCATTATAATCTCAATTGAAGGATGAGGTACGATAAAGGAGATAGCTTGAAAAGAAAGAAACCGCGAAAGTATAAGCGGCGGAAAAACGGAAACATAATTGAACGGCGGGGCCGGGAGGGCTCCGGCTTCTACGGTGACTTCGAGGTTCGGGGGAAGCGGTATCGGCCCTTTTTGGGACGGGAGCTCCGCGCGGCGAAGCTTAACCTTGGCCGGGTCCGGGCGGAGAAGGCGCGCGCTCTGGACCCTTCAAGCTTCTCCGTCTTCGGGGAGGAGTTTCTCAAGGTCTACTCGATCCCAAATAAGCGCTCCTGGAAAAGTGACCAAGGCTCTATCAAGGCTCTTTCCCGGTTTTTTCAAGGGACTCTCCAGGAGATAACGGCTCGGGAGGTGGAAGCCTTCAAGGAAAAGAGACGGGCGGAAGTGAGCCCCGCCTCCGTCAATCGGGAGCTTGCTTGCTTGAAAACGCTTCTCAAAAAAGCGGTAGAATGGGGGAAGCTCGAAAGGAGCCCGGCTTCGAGTGTCCGGAAGTTTCGGGAGCCGGATGGGCGGACGCGGACCTTATCGGAGGCGGAAGAGGCCCGGCTCCTGGCCGTCTCTCCCCGTCACTTGAGAGAGCTTGTCCTCTTTCTCCTCCAGACGGCGACGCGGCGGGGGGAGGCACTCAAGCTCAAGTGGGAGGACGTTGACCTAGACCTCGGGACAATTCATATCGGGAATACAAAAAACGGGCGGACGCGGGACCTCGGAATAAACGAAACGCTTCGGCTTGTCCTCTATTCACTCAAAATAAAAAACGGCGGGGAGCTTGTCTTCGGCGGGCTCAAGGAAGTGAAGCGCTCTTTCGGGACCGCTTGCCGAAGGGCGGGGATTAAGGGTCTCCGGCTTCATGACCTCCGGCATACGGCCTTGAGCCGCCTTGGGAAAGAAGTTGACCTTTTCACTCTTATGGAAATTGCCGGACACTCGGACCCGAAGATGGCGCGGAGATATTGTCATCCGGAAAAAGATAGAAAAAAGCGGGCCATGGCTCTGCTATCTTCGGAGGAGTCCAAAAGGTACGCGGCGGAGCTTCTCAATCCGCCCGAGCCGACAAGTGAGACGACAAGTCCCCTCTTGACTTCTCAATCCCCCCTGATAGACTATGCGCGCGGACTGACTACGAATCAGTAGGTCGGAGGTTCGAATCCTCTCGGGCGTACTTCCTGTTTAGGGGGGTCAATCGATCTGATGGCGCTCGAAAAAGGTCAGGACCTGGCTTTCGAGTTTTTTGGCCCGGGCGACGGCTTTCTCCTCGGTCAATGTTTTCATCAATTCCTGGAGCTTTGGCCGGACGTCCTTGACCATCCTTTCCGCCCTCTCGGGGTCAGCGAGGATGACCAGGCCTGGCTCTCCGGCCTGGCGCATGGAGCTTATATAGCGGTCGGTTGCTCTTCTAAATTCTCTTTCCAGCTCTCGGACTTGCGCCTCTTCCGAAGAGACTGTCCGGACAAAGTGGCTGTACCCCAGATAGGCGAGGACTCCGAGAATAACCAGCCAGGCTAGACGCTTCATCTCTTTCCCTTGATTTAGTCGAATTCGCCGTTATTATAACAAAAAAAGTGGACATTATGGAGGTAGTTGCTGAGCGAGATATCGATCAGTCGGAACCGGCCGGCGATGGGGACGGCCGGCTTGCTCCGAATCTTGGTCAGGGGATAGAGACGCGAACCCTGACCTCCGGCCAGGACGATGGTAACGACGTCATTCATCCCAGACTCTCCTCAGGCGCTGCGCCTCACCCTCTCAAACCCGGACACGCAGACAAACTCCAAACGGCCCTTGGTCTCGACGGAGTCCAGGAGGAGGTTAAGGCCCAGGGTGTCGCTCGAGATGTGGCCGGCGATGACGACGTTCAGGTTGGCCTTCTTAGCGTTCTCCAGGTGATCTTCGCTGATGTGCATACCGACCAGGGTGCTCACGCCGCCGGCGGCGTACTTCTCAAAGACCTCTTTGGCTCCCTCGGTCCCTCCGGTCATGTCGACGAAGATCTTCCCGCAGCGGCTGTCCTCCGACCCGCTGACAATCCTCGGTGGAAGCTGCAGCGCGGCCGACCTCTGGTACTCAGGGATACTTTTGAGCAACTGGAGGATGTCTTTGAGCCGGCGAGGCTTCTCTTTTTCAAACAGCCGGGTCAAGTAGTGAGTGACACAGTTATCGGCGGCCGTGTGGATGCAGATCATCGGGAGGCCCAGGAGCCTGGCCACGTCGACGGTCCGGTTGTGGTTGATGGGCATGAGGCGCCGCTCGACCTCGCCGATTCGCTTCTCCATCAGCTTCTCGGCGACGCTGAGCGTGATCCCGTAGGCGGCCATCAGGTCCGACTGCAGCTTCATGACCTCGAAAAGCCGGACCAGGGCATACCCCTCCGGATGGTGGGCGATAATCAGGTCGATCTTCCGGCCGAGGTCTTTGTTGAGGAGATAGGTGAGGAGCACCTCGCCGACCTCCATATCGATCCCCACGATGGCCTTGTTGACCTCGAGCTCTGCATCACCATGGAGAATCCGGGTGTCGGAGAAGGGGTTGAACAGCCGGTCCCGGTCGAAGTATTCTCTTTCTTTTTCATCCAGTTTCTCGAACCGGCCACATTCTTCGGCCAGGAGCTTTTGGATCTCGTCCCTGCCCCGGAGGTCGTTTTCGATCCCGGTCTCTATAACGGCGTTATAAAAGTCCTTGAATTTCATCCGGTTTTCTCCTTTGGATCGGCTCGCACTTTAGCCCGTCCTTATGATTACCATATCTTGGCGCACGATTCAATTTGAAACCGGCGGACAGAATAATTCGGCCCCTAGGATCCTCGGGCGGGCCCGCATCTTCCAGGTTCAGCCTGGAGTCGTTGGAATCGGCGGTCAACCGAGTCCCCGGTTGACCCCCCGCATGGCCGTGTGCTATAAGAGGGGCAACCTGAAGTAAAGGCTGAGACGTTGAATCACAAAATCGAGAATCAACTCTATTCCAAAGCCAGCCAGGCCTTTGACTCCCTCAAGCTGGCTATTAAGACGTTCGAGTCCTTCCTGGAACGCCCGGGACCGTCGTCCACTCCGGATTACTACAAAGCCCGAAACTACCTGCGTGACGCTGAAAAATTCTATGGCGAGACTTTTAGCGAAGCCAAAAAGCTGCTCGGCCCGATGCCCGCCTATGCCTCCACCGAATTCGAGAAATGGCGGGCCGATTTCTTGAGCCAGCACAAGATCCTGGCCGAGAATCAGGAATTCGCCGCTCTCAAAGAGGAACTCGTCCAGAGTGGACAGCTGGTTAGCTGGATCGAATCGCCCGACCTCGAGCGACTTCTGTCCAAGGCTTATGAGGCCCAGAAGACCGGAAAGCGGAAAATGGCCAACATCAAGGTCCGCATCATATTGGACCGGCTTCAGGAGTTGCTCGCGCAGGCCACCGAACGCAAGAAGAGGGCCATGGAGAAGCTCCAGACCGGGGCCTAGGGTGTTTCTTTGACTTCGATGTCGTCCCGCCAGTAGCGCAGTTTGCCCAGGCCCGGGCCATCGGCACGGCCGTCAAAAGCCAGTCCGAAGAGAGAAGGCTTGGCCTCGATCAAGACTCGGTCGCGAAAAACGCCCTTGGTCAAGTTGACGATCGTGTAGCTCAGCCTTTTTCCCGACGGTTTCCCTCCGACCATGGGCACCGCGGCGACAACGAGGTCGCCATCGGTCTCGAACTCGCCGAACCCGATCCTTCCCGCCTCATAGGTATACCTGGGCCGCCGCCAGTCGCGGGCAATATCCCGACGCAGGTCGTTTTTTATGCCCACTACGACCGTCCTATCACCGGCCTCGATCTCGACGCCCAGTCCTGCCTGTTCGGGGACGATAGGGAGGGTCCTAACCTGGGCCGGCCATTCGAGGTAGGACGAATCTTTAGAGTGGGGGATGAGCACGGTCACGAACCCGGCCGTCTGGCCGAGCTCGAAATGCTGGGCCGTCGTTTGATAGATCAGAAATTCATCCTGGTAGTGACGTCTGATCGGTTCGCTGCCCTCTAGACGATAATGAGTCAGAGGAAAAAGGATGAGGAGATGCCTGTCTGTGGATAGATTTTTGTCCTGGATCTTCTCATAAACCGTCTTGTACCAATGTTCACCATGCGCGAGGATCCTCTGGGCATGCCAGAGGTTGGCCAGAGTGAACCACTCCTCGCGGCGGGCTTTGAAGACATCAAATATGATGAACATCTCGGGATTCTTGAGGTAGATGATGGCGCGGTCCCACTCGTATCCCCACTCCTCATCCTTGAGCCGCGTGCGGCTGTAATCGAAGTCCTCGAAGGTCAGGAAATCGACCTTCTGGGTTCGCACCCGCCGGTAAGAGCCGGCGTTGCGGAGAAAATCGAGGACCCCTTGGCCGGGCACCTGCTCCCGGATGCTGTACCGGGATTCGCCTTTTCTCTGGCCCATCCAGATCTTCTCCGGCCGGACGCAGAGGCGGTTGTGGAAGTAGTCCTGCCTGTATGCCCCGAACGGGCCCGAAGGCATATAATCCCTGTACCCGGCATCATGGAGCAGCACCGAACCGCCGGACATGAGCAGCACCAGGCTGTTCTCGTCGGCGTGGCCGTGGGTCATCTTCTCTTCCTCGACTGGGATGGTGTCGCGCAGATAGTCGCGAAAATTTAGCCCGCCGTCGCCCTCATCCCGGTAATTCAGGAGCAGGTACGTATCCCGGGGCGTCCAGCCGTTCCGAAAGACGATCTTCTTGCCCTGGACATCCTCCATCACCTCCTCGGAGAGAGAGGACGGCGGAGCGGCCGCCAGGCCGTCCGTACCCCACCGGAAGCAGTCCAGGAGCACATAGGCCAGGCCAATATTCGCGGGATTCCGGAAATCGACGAACTTCCGGGCGATCGTAGCCGCGGCCCATTTGAGCTGCGGATTACGATAGGCAGCCGCCGCGGCCTCGAAAAAGACCAGGTAGTGCGCCCAATTGGCTTCCCAGTGAGCATCCCCGAAATCGGGGACCATGCCGGCTGGGCTTAGGAGGTGGAGATAATACTGGCCGTAGTAGTACATCTCCGGTGTTTTAAAAAGGTCCTCACGCTTGTCCAGAGCGTCGGCATACCCCAAGAGCGAATACAGCCAGACGCCGTTATAGATGGTGGCGTCTTCGATCTGCCAGTTGCCCCAATTGTCGTCCCCGAGCGCCCGGCGCTGCATCTCCCAGACTTTCTGACGAGGATGATCGGGGAGCGCCCGGACCGCCCAGGCCAGGGATTCTGCCCTGAGCGCAGCGCGGTTCATCGGGCCCCATTCCTGGCTGCGCAGGAGGTATTCCAGACCGTGGGCGATCTCGCCCTCGATCTTGGAAATCTCGGCGGGGCTCAACGCGCCTCCGCGGTGAAGGATATCATAGGCCCGGATATACCGCATGATGGTGAAGAAATCCGGCAGGGCCGGCACACCCTCGGCATAATCGGCGCGCTTGGCCCTGGCCCAATCGGGATAGACGGACCGGTAGTCACCGTAGGTCAGCAGCACTTTTTTCGCTCTCCGGGCGTACTCCGGCTTTTTCTCCTTTTCGAAAAGGGAGGCGGAGATGACGGCCATCTCGAGCAGTCCGCCGGGCGGCCGATAGCCAAAGACGTTCTCCGGGTCGAAGCTTTTTTGCCACTGCGCTATGAGTTCGTCCTGATGCAAAAAAACCCAGTCGGCCGAAGCGCGGGCGAAATCCCAATATTGGGACAGGGGAACGCCTCCCTTTCCGGCTGGGGGTTCTGCGGCGATCGCAGGTCCAATCAGGAATACGGCCAGGAGGAGAGAAGATATTATTCCGATCGATATGCTGGTAAATGTCTTGCCCATCGGGCTTGCGCTCCTCGGGCGTCTCTGCACCCGGATGGTCGAAGGTCGGATGCCTAAAAGGTTATTGGAATACCTGCTTCAGGATACCGACGAGGTCGAGGGCGTAGTCGACCTCGGTCAGAGGGACCTTCTTGCTCTGGGCGATTTTGGTGAAACGAGCGTCCTTGTTGCTCTCCTTGGTTACGATGATGTAGTCGGCGAAGGGAACGACGGCGTCGATCATCTTCTCGTTGTCGCTCCCCGGCGCGCCCCGCAGCGCCGTTCCGCCGACGTGGACGGCGACGATGAAAACCTTGTTCTGCTTGCAGTATTCGATGACCCTCTTGAGGCGGGCCTCCTCGGTCTCAATGGTCAGCCCGGAGGCGCCCATGCCTTTGAGGCTCGCCCCGATGGCAAAGATGATGGTGCCGTAGGGCGTCCCTTTGGGGAATTTAGCCAAGTCGGTATAGACCTCGGCATGGAACCCGGGTCCCGACTCCTTGTCGGCCAGCCCGACGCCCGCCTTCATCATGTCCACATCCGGAACGTCGCAGTAATCGTACCCGATACCGGCCTCTTCGAGGACAATGTTAACGGTGGTAACATCATTGCTTTGGCCAGCCGAGGTGGTCAGGACCGGCAGCTTGGCCTTGGGAACGCTTGTCTGGCCATAGCCCAGAGAAAGCGAAAAGACCAAAAACAAGGCAAGGCAAATGACTAGAGATAGCGATCTTTTTTTCATCTGCGAATCTCCTTTGTATACCCATTCTATACTTTTTGTCTCGTTGGTCAAGGCGAGGGGGTATCGGCTTAGAAGGCCGTCTCCTTTTTATTTTTCGGCAGGTTCGGAGATCGCATCCCAAACCTTGATCGCCCGCTTCCACCACTCCGGATAGGTGGTCCTGTTCCGGTCCAAGGCCCTCTTCTCAGAATCATAATAGCCAAGCTTATTGAAACGGACGAAAAGCTCATCGCCGAGCTTCCACCAGGCTTTGACGACGAGGTCGGCATGGCTCAGGCAAAAGCCGTCAAGATACCCGATGCCTTCCAGGTGGGACCGGTTGTACCGTTCCAAGGCCTCCTTATCGACCTCAGGGATCTGGGCGACAGTCTTGGCTTCCCATTCGGCCTGGGCTTTCTTGACCTCTTCCAAGGCGGCGTTGTAGACCACCTGAGTGTGGAAATCGACGTAGTCGAAGGCCCAGCGGGCGGAATCCCGGTTCAATGCCCAATGATCGCCAATTTTAAAGGAGGCCGGCACATCGCTGATCCCGGCATAGAGCGGCATGTAACACGAGGTCTCCTGGAGTCCGAAACTCAGCCAGATAATCCCGCCGATCGGAGCGGGAAGCCAGCCGCGGCACTGGGTGATGGTGGTGTATTCGACGCTCGGCGTGCCGATCGTCCGCGTCGTGCCGTAGTAGTTCGGGTTGCTGAACGGACCCCCTCGCAGCCCCTTGACCCGGTCGAAACGTGTCCCCTGGGACCGATCTCTCGTCATGTTCATCACATCCTGGACCGAGATGGGCTTGTCGGGCTTAGCCGAGAAGGGAAAATCCATGTTCGGAGTCTCGGGGCTGAGGTTGAGGGACGGTGCCACGAGGTTGAAAAAGCGCCACAGCCTGGCTCGGCGGCCGTTGCTGCTCACGGCGCTCCCTTCCGCCGGAGAGTAGGCTTTCTTCCAGCTGAAGGGCTTCCCGCCTTTGGGATCGTAAAGCCCCTGCTCGATGGCAAAGGAAACCATATGGGCGGAGCCCAGGAAATAGTCTTTGTTCTTGAGGTCAACTTCTCCGATCCGCGACTCATTGGGACAGACGCTGACCTGGTCGTCCGGAATCCTCTGGGCGCACCAGACCGCCCCCGGCTTCCCGGTCTTCGGCGTCCACAGCGGCCCGGCCGGCATGATCTCGAAGACCCAGACCTCGTTCGGGTCGTGGACAGCCAGCATCTCGCCGCCGTCGTTAAACCCGTACCCGTATTTCTCGGCCAGCGATCCCATGAGTTGGACGGCCTCGCGCGCCGTCTTCGCGCGCTCCATGGCGATGAGGGTGAGCATGGTGATGTCGAAGGCCGGGGTCGGGGTGTTGTTGTAGAGTTTGCGGACGCAGCCGATCGTCGACTCGCCGAAGCCCAGCTGCTGGTCGTTCATGTACCCGAACATTCCATGATGGTAGCCGTAAGTGTGCGGCACCTCGGGTATCTCCAGCCCGGTGAAGTCATTCTTGTAGAGGTCCCACTTGAGGCCCTGCTCGGGAGGCCAGGTCTTGTACTGGTTGATGTGGTAGATCTTGCGCATCTCTCCGGGCTTGTGATCGGCGGCGGGGACGTGGCGCCAGGTCCAGTCGCAGACGCCGCAGTCGCAGGTGTGAGTGGCCATGGTCGATCCGTCGACTGAGGCCCCCTTGGCCACCATGATGACCGTGCAGCCGTCCTCGGCAAGGTTCTCCTTGGCCGTATCGGCCGACAGGGGCTGATGGGCACGCGGTAAGATCGTCATTCCCAACAACAGTACGGCCAGGACCATGACGGAAACGATCGTTGCTTTTTTCATCATTCGTCGAACCTCCTCTTTTCTTTAGATGGAAGCCGCCCGGCCGGTCCGAGGGAAGAGCCGGTCATCTCCGGGATATTCAATTCGGATAGAGGCAATCCTTTTCCGCCCCAGCGGGATCGTGGAAATAATGTCCCACCCCATTCTGGATGACTTCGGCATAGCGGGGGATATCCCGGGCCAGGATGGACCGGTCGGGGTTTTTCTTGGAATATTGCCGGAGGATTTCCAGGATGATTGAACAGTGCTGGCCGACCCGCTTTTCAATAGGCCAGCCCGACGCATCATAGGGGACAAACAGCTTTTTTTTCTGGGCCAGGCTCAACAAAAAGGGATCCTTGCCGTCGAGGAGGAGTTTCTCGGTCTTGGGACCGGTCGGCTGGTCGAGGAAGGGGATGGGCGCTTCGAGAAGAAAAGGGAGGGTGTCCGAGTAATCTCCAATCTCCCTGTGGGAAAGGCCTCGGAATCCGGTCGGCGAGGGCTCGACATGGTTGTCGAAGCCTTCCCTGGCCTTGACCGTGAGCGACGCTAGAGTGGCGATCCGGATCGACTTATCCGGGGCGACGATACAGTTCGTCACTGGGAACATCGTCTCGGCGCCGTGGATGTCGATGGCGACATCGACTTTCTCCCGGCGCATGATCTCCATGGCAGCGAAAGTCACCTTCTCCATCAGCGGGCCGTTGGGGCGTCCTGGCCAGGTCCGGTTGGTGTTGCGGACGTCGATGTAGGAAAGGAGCTGCCGGTCCGGATAGTGGATGTAGGCATCGGGGTCCGGCCATTGGTCGAGGGGGGAGGCGTCGCGGTTGCCCAACCGGAATGTCTTCCGTCCCCAGTCTGTCGGGATCTCAAAATAGAGGGGATATCCATCGCCGGGCCTGGTGTTTCGGCTGGCACTGTGATTGAACTGGGGAATGATGATCAGAGATCCCTTTTCGACCACCGCGTTCTCGAGCATCAGGAGAGTAGTCAGCAAGCCTTCCGGTTCGTTGGCGTGGGTGTTGGACATGAGGATGGCCTTTCCCCCGGGCTCCCCCCCTTCCATGAAGTAGACCAGCGTGTCGGCCATCGTCCCTTTGAGACCCGGACCGAAATCACTGAGGCGGGAGACCCGGGTGACTCCCGGGCCAGCCACCACCGAGACGTCGAAGTGACGGTGGCGGTAGAGCCGGAGGCCACCCTGGATGAGGAAGGCAAGAAACAGAAATATCAAGACGGCTTTGACGAGACCGGGCCGCTTCATGGCAGGCTTTCCTCCTCTCTATTTTATCCGCAGGATCCTCAGCACGAGGGGGATGAGGACCAAAAGATACTGGGCCAGCTCTTCGATCTTTTTCTTTTCCCGGATGAAATTCCAGACCAAGAGGACGACAAGATAGGCCGTGATAAGATAGTATAAAATCATGATGATCGGCATGACACCTCCTTTCCTACATGCTCCATCGCACCAAGAAGGAGAGCTTGGCGCTGTACACGACCATGAGAATACCCACGATGGTGATAAATAGCCAGGGCAGCCACGTGGTCCTGAGGAACTCCCAGTAGGAACCCTTGTAATCCGAGACCATGACGCTGAGCCGTCCGATCAGGGCTGTGGGCGGGAGACCGTCACCCAGTGGCCAGAGCAAGGTCAGTCCGGCGATGGCCACGGTCGCGTGGAAGCCGATGGAATCCAAGTACCAGATTAGGGGGATACCCAGGACCGCGGCGGCTCCGTAGGTCAGGACCCCCTCGGAAACGGGGATGACGATCGCCAAGGAGATGAGCAGAAAGACGAGCGGGATGCTGATCACGGCGTAGGACAGCAGGCCGCGGACACCCGTGGCAGTCATGATCTGCTGGAGCATCCCGACGATGACGACGGTGGAGATGAGGGGCAAAAGGCGTTTCACAGTCTCCCTGGACAGGGACAGAACCTTGATTTTGCTGGGGCTGACCAGCCAGGCGACCAAAGCGGACAGCGTGAACTGCAAAGGCAGCCCGAGGATCGGCGTCTGGAATGGAAAGATGCGATAGGCGGCCACCGATCCGAAAAAGACCAGAAAGGGAAGCAGCACCCTCCACCAGGTCATTCTGGCCGGCACTTCGGGCATCTCTTGGAGGGCGGAGGCCAGGTTGATGGACCGTTCCTTTTTCCAGCCCAGCACGAGCATGGTGAAGACACCGCATATCAGGACGGGAACGGCAAGGGGAAGTTCAAACCCGACATAGGGGATGGCCGTCCCGGCGCAGAGGATCATGGCCCAAATGTTGACGGGCGGAGCTGCAGCGCTCAGCCCGGCGATGATAAAAAGGATGGCGGCGGCACGTTTTGGGGAGATGCCGAGCAGCTTCAAGGCCATGGCGACCGGCGCCCCGACGACGAGAAGAGAGATGCTCCCCGCCCCCGTCAAGGCCCCGGGAATGAGCACGATGATCATCAGGACGATCAGGGCGGCCAGCCTTTTGTTGTGAAAGGCCCGGATGGTCGCCCGGACCACATAGTTCACCCCTCCCGATTCATTGACGATGGCCATGAAGATCGTGGCCGTGGAGAAGACGAGGATGACGTCCAGGTAGGTGGCGGAGCCCTCAACAAGATGCCGAATCAGTTCTCCGGCCGGCGGGGTGCGGAAAATGACACCGGTCAAGCCCCCTGCCAGCGCGGCCAGGAACATGCTGATTTCCACTGTCAGCCGCATGGCTTTAGCGACGGCATAGGCGAGGACCATGATTCCCAGGATGATTCCGATCTGCGTAGACATGGTGATGAACTCCCGGTCATCTTATCGTTGGAAAAAAAAGATGTCAAGAAGAGAGGGCGGACCCGAGGAGAGAAAAAGAAAGGGGTTGAATTTTGCCCGGATTTGGAATAAAAAAGAAAAGCGATGTTCTGGAAAAAATGGAAGAAGAAGGGAAGCCGGGCCGACCTCGACCGCCGAAGGGAGCCGCGGCGCGAAGATGAATGCACGATCACCCTGACGCGGCGCGACAGCACCGGCCGCGGCGGGGAAAATGTCCTCTACTACGGCCGGACCAAAAACGCCTCTCCGAGCGGCCTGAAGATCGATTGTGATGTGCAATTTCCGGTGGGGACCGTTCTCTCCATCAAGCTGCAATCGCCGAAGACCCGCCGGCTTATCCAGGCGACGGGCGAAGTGAAATGGGTCACTCCGATCGGCGAGGGCCAGAGCTTTGAGATCGGGCTTGAGTTCGTCGAGACGTCGATCCGGAGCATCATGGACCTCCTGGACCACATCTACAAAGCCTGAGACCCCTCCGGCTTGACAGCCTTCAGGAATTTCAGTAAACAATACTAAACACCCAGAGGAGAGTTGCCAATGAGCGTCCGTTTTCGCCTCGGCGTCATGATGTTCCTGCAATACGCCATTTGGGGCGCTTGGGCCCCGATCCTCTCCGATTACCTCAAGAACACCCTCGGGTTCAGCGGTGCCCAGTTCAGCCTGATCTACAGCCTGCTCCCCCTGGCCACGATCATCGCCCCGTTCATCGGCGGCCAGGTGGCCGACCGCTACTTGGCCAGCCAAAAAGTCGTGGCCGGGCTTCAGCTCGCCGGAGGAATATTCCTGATCCTGATCGCCACGACCACCGCCTACGGAACGATGGTCTGGCTGATGCTGGTTTACTGCCTTCTCTATGCTCCGACTCTGGCCCTGACCAATTCCATCGCCTTTATCAACCTCCAGAACTCAGAAAAAGAGTTCGGCAAGATCCGCGTCTGGGGCACGATCGGCTGGATCACCGCCGGGTATCTCCTGACCCTCTGGCGAATCGGAGCCCAGTCGGCGAGCGGCCTCGCCTTCAAGGGCGATATGCTCCTCCTAGCCGGAATTTTCTCATTGATCATGGGAATTCAAGCCTTCTCCCTGCCCCATACTCCGCCCCGAAAAGAAGGAGTAAAACCCTGGGCTTTTCTCGAAGCCCTCAAGATGCTGAAGGACCGGAATTTCCTGGTCTTTATCATCATCGCTTTCGTCGTCGCCACGGAGCTGATGTTTTACTATATTCTCACCGCGCCCTTTCTGACATCGGAGAAAATCGGGGTCTCGAGCACGATCTTGCCCTGGGTGATGACCATCGCCCAGGTGGCGGAGATCTTCGTCCTCGCTTTTCTGCTGCCCTATCTCATCGCCCGGATCGGCATCCGCAAGATCTTAACCTTGGGCATCCTCGCCTGGCCATTGCGTTACATCATCTTCGCTATCGGGCAGCCCTCCTGGCTGGTCATCGCCTCGCTGGCCCTGCACGGGTTCTGTTTCGTCTTTTTCTTCGCCGCCGCCTTTATCTATGTGGATACCGTCGCCCCGCGGGATATCCGGCACTCCGCTCAGAGTCTGATCACGCTGGTCACCTACGGAGTCGGCAACTACATCGGCAGCCTGTTCGCGGGCTGGGTGCATGATCTGTTCACTAAGAATGAAGTCACCAACTGGACCAATGTTTTTCTCGTGCCCTGCTTCCTAACCGTCCTCTGCGCCTTTGTCTTCCTGTTTTTCTTCAAGGAGAGAAGGGAAACGCAGGAGGCCCAGGGATAAAAACTGAGTTCGACCGGACGATCCCGGCAATGACCGGGCTCCGGAAGGAGGAGAAAAAATGAAAAGGAATATGCTGGTTCTTTTGGCCTTGACCGTCTTGGCTTCGGCCGGTGCCTCGGCCCGGCCGTTCGGGTCGGCGGCGGAAGATGACCTGAGCCAGGTGCGGGTCAAGAAATTCCCAGTGGCGATGCAGTGCTGGACCTATCGGAGATACAGCTTTTTTGAGGCCGTCGAAAAGACCAAGGCGTTGGGAATCAAATATCTGCAGGCCTATTCCGGCCAGCCGCTCTCGGCTGAAGACAAGGGAGTCGTTTTCAGCCACCTGATGACCGAACCTCAGATCGAAATGGTCCGTAAGAAGCTGGCCGAGACTGAGATGGAAGTCGTCGGCTATGGAGTCGTGGATATCGGGCGAACCGAACCGGAGATGCGTAAGGCTTTTGAGTTCGCCCGGAAAATGGGGATCGAGGTGATCGCCACCGAGCCCGCGGACGCCGATTTCCCTGTCCTCGACAAACTGGTCAAGGAATATGACATCCGGATCGCCGTCCACAACCATCCTGAGCCGGCCAAGTATGCCAAGCCCGAGACCGTGCTCGAACACATCAAAGGGCTGGATGACCGGATAGGCGCCTGCGCCGACCCCGGGCACTGGATGAGGGGAGGCCTCCGGCCCCTGGACGCCCTGAGGCTGCTCAAGGGACGGATCATCGATGTCCACATCAAAGACCGGAGCGATTTCGGAGCGGACAAGAAGGTCGACGACGTGGCTATCGGAGAGGGCAAGGCGGGCCTGCGAGATATCCTGGCGGAGCTGACCCTCCAGGACTATGCCGGCTATTTGACCGTTGAATACGAGAATGAAAAAGAGGTCCTGACTCCCGAACCGGCCACTCGAAAAGGCCTCGAGAACATCAAGGCCCTGACCTACTACGAGGACTATACCGGCCTCCTGCCGAGGTCCAACATGCGTTACTCGAAACACGGCTGGAACCATTATGGCCCCGGGTATTTCGAGCTGGACGAAAAAACGGGCGTGCTGAGATCCCAGGGGGGGATGGGGCTCCTTTGGTATAGCGTAAAGAAATGGCGAGACTTCGTCCTCGACCTCGAATTCAAGTGCGCCCAGAAAAACACCAATTCGGGAATTTTCTACCGGATCCCCGACCTGCCGACCAGCGACGATTACATCTATCATTCCTTCGAGGTCCAGATTTACGACGAGGGTGAAGGCATTCACAAGACAGCCGGGATCTATGACGCCGTGGCCCCGGTCAAGGATGCCTCGAACCCGACCGGCGAATGGAACCACCTGAAGATCATCTGCCAGGGAAAACGGATCCGCATCGAACTGAACGGGACCCAGGTCGTCGATTGGGAGATGGAACCGCGAGGTAAGATCAAGGATTTCGCCGCCGAAGGCTACTTCGGCCTCCAGAACCACGACAGCATCTCGCCGGTATATTTCAGGAACATTTTCGCCAAAGAGATATAAGGTCCGTCGAGCGAAAGCCCGGCCAAACCACGGATAGGAGGACATCATGTACCGCCTAAAATCGTCGCGCTATCTTCTGGTCATTATCTGTCTGGCTGCCGTTCTCGCCCTGGGCTGTGGAGCCTGCAAGAAGGCTGAGACCGGGCCTCAGCCGCCGGTCGCAGAGAAGATCAAAAAGGAATTCCAGGAATTCGGAAAAATCCGAGTTGATAACTACTACTGGCTCAAAGAGCGGGAGAACCCCAAGGTCATCGACTATCTTAAAGCTGAGAATGAATATCTCCAGGCCGTGCTGAAACCGACCGAGGCGCTCCAGGGAAAGCTCTACCAGGAGATCGTCGGCCGGATCAAGCAGACCGACATGTCGGTCCCTTATCGCGATAACGGATACTATTACTACACGCGCTTCGAGGAAGGGAAGGAGTATCCGGTCTACTGCCGGAAGAAGGGGAGCCTTGATGCTCCAGAAGAGGTTATGCTGAACGGCAATGAGATGGCCGAAGGACAGCCGTTCTTTTCCCTCCTGGGTCTGGAAGTCAGCCCCGATAACACGCTCCTGGCCTATGCCGTGGACACAGTCAGCCGCCGACTCTACGGGCAGCGTTTCAAGAACCTGGCCAGCGGCGAGGTCCTGTCGGACGAGATCCCGAACACCCTGGGGATGGCCGCCTGGGCCAATGACAACAAGACTGTTTTCTATGCCCTGAAGGACACGGCGACTCTCCGGCCCTACAGGGTGATGAGGCACGTGCTCGGGACTCCCGCCGCCCAGGACCAGGAGGTTTTCGTCGAATCCGACGAGACCTTCAACACGGCGGTCTTCAAATCCAAGTCCAAGAAGTACTTGATCATCGCCTCGGACAGCACTCTGTCCACGGAATACCGGATCCTGGCTGCCGACCAGCCCGATGGTCAGTTCCGGATTGTCCAGCCGCGCGAGCGCGACCTGGAATATCACGTCGAGCATTTCCGGGACAAGCTCTACATCCGGACGAACTATCAGGCTAAGAACTTCCGGTTGATGGAGGCGCCTCTCGACAAGACGGCCAAAGAAAACTGGGTGGAGCTCATTCCGCACCGGGACGATGTCCTGCTCGAGGGATTCGAAATTTTCAGCGACACCCTCGTCGTCGAGGAGCGGAAATCCGGCCTGACCCAGATCCGGACCATCGGCTGGCAGGACAAAGCCGAGCACAGCCTTGATTTCGGCGAGGCGACCTACGCCGCTTCGATCGGCGTCAACCCCGAGTTCGACACCGATTGGCTGCGGTATAACTATTCCTCCTTGACGACGCCGAATTCGACCTATGACTATAACCTGAAGACGCGGGAGAAGAAGCTGCTGAAACAGCAGGAGGTCCTGGGCGGGTTCAGCCCCGGAAACTACCAGGCCGAAAGGCTCTACGCGACGGCCTCTGACGGAGTCAAAATCCCGATTTCCCTGGTCTACCGCAAGGGATTGGAGAAGAATGGGAACAATCCGCTACTCGAATACGGCTACGGATCCTATGGCGCGAACGAAGATCCCTATTTCGACTCCTCCATTCTCAGCCTTCTCGACCGCGGGTTCATCTACGCCCTCGTCCATATCCGGGGCGGCTCCGAGATGGGACGGGCCTGGTACGAGGACGGGAAGCTCCTGAAGAAGAAAAATACCTTCACTGACTTCATCGGCTGCGCCGAATTCCTGATCGCCGAAAAATTCACCCGGCCGGAAAAGCTCTTCGCGGCGGGGGCGAGCGCAGGAGGGTTGCTCATGGGCGCCGTGGTGAACATGAGGCCCGACTTGTACAAGGGGGTGATCGCCGGCGTCCCCTATGTGGATGTCATTACCACCATGCTCGACCCGAGCATCCCCTTGACGGCCCAAGAGTATGACGAGTGGGGAAACCCCAACACTAAAGAATATTATGATTATATGCTGTCTTATTCCCCCTATGACAACGTCGAGGCCAAGGCCTATCCGGCCATGCTGGTCACGACGGGCCTTCATGACTCCCAGGTCCAATATTGGGAGCCGGCCAAGTGGGTGGCCAAGCTGCGGTCCCTAAAAACAGACAAGAACCGGCTGCTGCTTCATACCAACATGGATGCCGGTCACGGCGGGCAGTCCGGCCGTTTCCGGCGCTACCGGGAAACAGCCCTGGAATTCGCCTTCATGCTCGACCTGGTCGGCATCACAGAGTAGCGATCTCGGCGGCGCCACAGTAGATGCCGTTGAACAGGAGTTTGAAGGTGCCGTGGGGCTGTCCTCGGAAGATAATCTCGGGACCGTAGAGAAATAGCTTCCCTCGACCCACGGCCGCTTCCAAAACCGCTACGGACATCTGGAGATAGTTTTGTCCCCAGGCCCAGCCGCTGCGAAGTGGCGCGGCTGAGTCAAACCAGACGATTGGCCGAACACCCTGGGCTGCGGCTTCGGGATTCAAGGAAAACACGGGGCTGTTGTTGAAATAAAAATCGGTCCGCTCGTTCAGGCCAAAAGCGAGGGGATGGTTTGTGTCCACCTTGGCCTGGAGGACCGAGCCGGGGATATAGTATTTTTCTCTCGACAGGCGGTTCTCTGTCCCGTCCGGACGCCGCTCGAGCAGGGGGTCGGAGATAGGCAAACCGGCGTGGAAGCCGATGGAGGTCGAGGTGCCGATGGCAAGTATTGTCCCGCCGTTCTCGAGAAACTCACGCAGTCGAGGGACCGTCTTAGCCACCGTTACGCTTCCCAGACGGCCGCGGTATTCCTCCGGCACCTCCTCCGGCTTGGGCGGGGCAAAGAACCGGAACTCGTCCTGGAGCTGCCGATCTTGGAGAGGGATCGCCCCACCGACGAAGATCAGGACATCATAATCGGCCCGCAGGTTTCCGGCATCGAGCCTGGGTGGAAAAACGACTTCGAAGGAAAACTCGTACTGCTCCAAGAGCCAGCGGGCCCAGCCCGAAGCCATGGATCCGCCATACTGGTCCCAGAGCCCGATGCGGACCGGACGCAGCTTCAGGGCCTCTCCTCGGGGTGCTGCCTCGACTCCCGCAACAGAGAGCCCGAGAGACTCAGCCGGCATCTTTATTCTGGCCAGTGTAGCTGCCCCCGCCGGAACGAAGACCGCTCCCGGTGGATACATCTTGCCGTCGACGGCCAGGGAATCCTTGATCCAGTACACCTCTTCCCCTTGTTTGAGCAACCTGTTAACGGCGATAAAACTATCGTTGACCCTGTGGTCGAGAATGAATCCGGCAGGCTTCGGACTCCCCTCCACTCTCCCTTCTGGCATTCGGGCCGGGCCTCTGATCTTCTCGAAAGGACCGGAGAATCCGTCCAGGATACGGTCAAAGACAATGCCCATTTGGTAGGCCAGAGTCCAGCCGGCGCTGTCATAGGGCGCGATGGGGGGCCCTCCCGGGTAGAGGACGTCATGGGGGTGGTCCTGGGGTTCGAACATGGCCAGGACATGAGGCCGGAAAGCCTGGTCGCATTTGACGACAAAGGAGCCCTGGGGGTAGTTTTTTCCTCCGGCCTCGAAAGGCGCCTGCGAACGGAGAACGGTCACACCGCTCTTGAGGAGCGCATTAATGAACTTGGTCGCGGTCGCATAATCGGGCTGGTCGGAGGGGATGACAAAGCCCCTCGGATCGCGCGCGGCCGGGCTGCGCAGCAGGTCATAAAACCTCACCGGAAAACCCCGACCGGATCCTTCCGGCTTGACGTTCTCTTTCTGGATGGCGTCTTCAACTGTCCGGATGATCTTCGGAGTCACCGTCCAAGTGTCCCGGCTCCCACGCTGGATGGAGTTCCGGCCCATGCGAAAAATATTCAGGAGGAAGTCTTCGGGCATCTTGGAGGCCAGGCCCAGGATGGCCCTGTCCGCGGTGATGGAGTAGTCGACCGACTGCCGAAAATGCCACTTCTGGGGTGCGACTGGGTAGGGGAGGTCATTCTTGGGAAGCTGCTTATCGGGAAGGAAGGGGATATCTATCGGGGTAGGACTTCCAATGGTCTCGGTGAGGATGCCGATCATGTTGTGGAAATAGGAGGTCGACCGCAACCCGCCGCACCACCAGGTGGAATAGGGCGCTCCCGAGCGCATGGTCGCGCCCGGCTTCCCTTCGGCGACGAACCGGGAATGCATAGCGGCGCCCACCAGGTCGACGCCGGTCGGCACCAGCGGGTCGAAGAAGTAATTGAACGGGTCGCGGAAGGGCGAGCAGAAGAGTACCGTCCCGGCGGGGCCGGTCTGGTGATGGTTGTAGACGATCTGCGGGAACCACTCCAGGTACATAATCCGCGAGACAGCCTCGGTCTCAGGTTGGGTGATCATGTAGAAGTCCCGGTTGTTGTCATGACCGATATACTTCTGGTAAAGACGCGGCAGGCCTCTCATCGTCCGCTTGGCCGGGTCCTTCTGCCTCATATACCAATCGGCGACGAGCTCCAAGCCGTCGGGGTTGGACGGTACGGCCAGGAGGATGATATGGTCCAGCGTCCGCCGGGTCTCGGCGTCGTTTCGGCTGACCATCTGCCAGACCAGCTCGATAAGCTGTTGGGAGCCAAGGATCTCGGTCGCATGGAGGCCCCCGTCAATCAACACGACCGGCTTTCCCTCCGAGGCCAGGGCGCGGGCTTGGCCTTCGCTCAAACCTTCGGCTAGGGTCAGGCGGCGAGAAATATCTCTATACCGGGCCAATTTTTTGTGGTTCGCCGGAGAGGTGACGATAGCCATGACCATCGTCCGCCCTTCGGCGGTAATGCCGATCGTCTGGAGCGTCAGCCGGTTCGACTCCGTGTCCAGCTTCCGCCAGTAAGCAAGAAGCTGCATGTAGTTGACCAGCATATAATCCGCGCCGATCTCGAAACCGAACTGTTCTTGGGGGCTCGTCAGACGGTCCTGCGATAAAGAGGAGTGGACGGCGACGAGCAGAGCAAACCCGATGACTATCGTCAGTTTTTTTACAGTCATGATGGTGTAAGTTAACGAATTGCCCACTCCGAGTCAACGGACCTCGACACCATGCAGGCATCTTTTTTATTATCAGAGGCGAAGGGTGTGGGTAAGGAAGTCCGTGGACGACTGAGCGGGCATGGTTTCTCGACTGAAAGGAGAGAAGAGCGAAGGAGGATGCGAAGCGAGTTTCCTCGCTGGGGAAACGAGCGGGCTGACGAATCCCATACCCTGAGCCTTAATTTGACAGCCTCTGGGTTTTTTTCTATAGTCAGGTCTTTCGGCCGCCGCTCGCGCCAAAGGAGGCCCAATGAAAAGGCTGCTTCTTCCTCTTCTGGTCTTGATCCCGCTCTTCCTCTTCGGCCAGCTCTATCTTCAGGAGAAGCCGCTCGATGTCCCCTATGTTCCCAGCAAGCCGGAGGTTGTCGCCACCATGCTCCGCATGGCCAAAGTCACCAAGGACGACCTGCTCTACGACCTCGGTTGCGGAGACGGACGCATCGTCATCACCGCGGCGGAGCTCTATGGGACCCGCGGGGTGGGCATCGACATCGACCCGGACCGCATCCAGGAAAGCAAGGAAAACGCGGTCAAGGCCAACGTGGGTCATCTCGTTAGGTTTCAGGAGCAGGACATCTTCCAAGCGGACTTTCACGAGGCCACAGTCGTTTCCCTCTATCTCCTCACCTCGGTCAACCTGCGCCTGCGGCCGAACCTTCTTGCCCAGCTGCGGCCGGGCACCCGCATTGTTTCCCACAATTATGCCATGGACACCTGGAAACCCGATGACTCGGCAATCGTCATGGTCAACGAGACGACGCACAACGTCTATCTCTGGATCGTGCCGGCCAATATATCCGGAGTGTGGGAGGGTGCCTGGACCGATGGCAGCCGAAAAGTGGCTTTCGGGCTGGAGCTCGAACAGCACTTCCAATGGCCGAGCGGCAAGATCAAACTGGGAGGATCAGAAATCCCCTTGGCCGATATCAGCCTCGTCGGAAACGAGTTTCAATTCACGGCCGAGGCCGATGACCACTCCGAGGCCCCAACAATGGTTTTCGCGAGCCGGGTGACTGGCAACGAGATTCAGGGGACCGTCGAAGTCCGGCAGAATGATGGCCAGAGTAGCCGGAGGTCATGGAAGGCCAAGCGCAACCCGCTGTCCATGAAGCCGTTCGACGTCGAGGAGTGATGAGCCAATTCCGGACGAAAAGAAAGACATGGCGCGGTCGCCTTTCGCTCCTGGCGCTCTGGGCTTTTCTCGGAGTGATCAACGCGGGTTTGGCGGCGGCACCTAAGGATTACTACTTCCCCGAGGTCAGGATCTCGGTCAGCCTCGAGCGCGACGGCTCCTTTGTCGTCGACGAGCAGCGGACCTTCGATTTCGAGGGGAGCTTTTCGGCAGCCTGGTACACCCTTCCTCTGTCCGTTGAAAGAAAGGGCTATCGCTATGACATCGCCCTCGAAGAGTTCGAGGTCAGAGATGAGAGCGGACAGGAATTGCGGTTTGAGGTCTCGACCTCGGGCGGCGTTTATAAAGCCGAGTGGTCTTTCCGGGCGGCCGATGAGCGGCGGACCTTCCGCATCCGCTATCGCATCCGGAGGGGCATCTTCAGCTACCCGGACGTTTCCGAACTCTACTGGCTGATGATAGGTGAAGGATGGGACCGGCCGACCCGAAAAGTCGGCATCACCGTGACCTTGCCGGAGGGGGCGCCGCGCAAGGAGGATATCCTTGTCTACGGACACGGACCGCTCTCCGGCTGGGCGGAGATCGTCGATGCCCGGACGGCTCGCTTCACCGCGACCGACCTTCCGGCCGGCCAGTCTCTCGAGGTCCGGATGGCCTGGCCGGCGGGGATAGTGAACGGTATCCCTTCGTCGGGCTATAGCCGCAAAAGAATCCAGACGGAAGAGTCGGGTCTCGTCCAGGAGACTATCGGCCGGGCTCGAAAAGAACAGGAGCGGTCGGTGAAGCAGAAGAAGGCCTTCTGGATCGGAGCCTCAATCTGGGCGGTCTGGCTTGTCCTCGGGTCGCTTCTCTGGTTCCTGGTATATCACTATTACTGGAAAAGGATAGGCAAAGATTACCGCTTCCCCGACATCCCGGATTACTATCGGGAACTGCCCTCAGAACTGCGCCCGGCCCTTGTCGAGGTTCTACTCCATGAAGGAGGTCCGATAACGCCACGGTCTTTCACGGCCACGCTCTTCGACCTGGCCCGGCGCGGCTTCCTCGAATTCCAGGACCGAAAGGTCGAAAAACATGGGATTCTGGGGAGCAAAGAGAAACTGGAAACGACGGTCACTCTGAAAAAGGACTATGCCCGCGACCAAGAGCTACTTCCTTACGAAAAGGATCTGCTGGATCTGTTGTTCAATACTATCATCGGCCATAGCCATGAGCCGGGAGCGCAGCTCGACATAGACGAATTGCAGAGCTATTTAAAGAAAAACGCGCGCGAGTTTCAGACCTGGTACCAGGCCTGGGCGAAGGACATCCGGAAAGAAGCCGGCAAGCTCCAATTTATCGAACCCCGGAGCCTTAGAACCCGCAATATTTTCCTGGCCATCACGCTGCCCCTGGGAATCCTGACTCTCAACCCCCTTCTAGTCCTCATGGCCGGCATCTTCAGTCCCAAGATCAAACGGAGGTCTTTACCTTGGGCCAGAGAGAACGAGCTCTGGAAGGGCTTGGACCGTTTTCTGGATGATTTCTCCAATTTCGAGGAAGTTCCGCCCGAAGCCTATAAGCTCTGGGAGCATTACCTGGTCTTCGGCATCATTTTCGGAAACGCCAAGAAAATCATCAAGATGCTTCCCATCATCCTCAAGGACGAACGGTCGGCGGTACCGGTTTGGTATTATGGCTTTGACCGCTCGGCCTTTACCGGCATGGGACGGATCGCCGGCATGGTCCATAGCATCGACGCCATGGCGACCTCGATCCAGCAGGCGAGCACCTCAGCCGCGCACTATTCCTCCGGAGGGGGAGGAGGGTTCAGCGGCGGGGGCGGAGGAGGCGGCGG
>JAFNEO010000016.1 GCA_017886205.1 Candidatus Aminicenantota bacterium
CCCCTTATTGTATTATTAGATCAGTTTTGCTGCCGAGAGAGGAGGAGGCATGAAAATCTTGCGGCCTGAACGGACGGTCTTCACTATGCTCTTAATATCGGTTTTCTTTTTAGCGTTATCAATTTCGGCCCATGAGAGACCCGAGGAGGCGCTGCTCAAGCAGTTCACTTTCCGTAACCTCGGGCCCTTCCGTGCCGGGTCGTGGGTCACGAGCTTTGCTGTTCCTGCCCAGCCACCCCGCGCGCACCTCTATACCCTGTACGTAGGCACCCGGAACGGCGGCGTCTGGAAGACGGTCAACAACGGCACAACCTTCGAGCCCATTTTTGATAGCCAGGAAGCGCTCTCGATCGGAGACGTAGCCGTGGCGCCCTCGGACGAGAACATCGTCTGGGTGGGGACGGGGGAGGCCTACTGCACCCGAAGCTCCAACAGTGGAGACGGCATCTACAAGTCCACCGATGGCGGCAAAACCTGGAAACATTGTGGGCTCCGGGATTCCCATCACATCGCCCGGATCATCATCCACCCAACGAATCCCGATATCGTCTATGTGGCCGCTATGGGACATCTCTTCTCTGCGAACGAGGAACGCGGCGTGTTCAAGACAGCCGACGGCGGCGCGACCTGGCAGAAGGTTCTCTATATAAACGATAAAGTCGGAGCCATCGACCTGGCGATAAACCTTGCCGCTCCCGATACCCTCTACGCGGCGACGTACGAAAAGGTCCGTTTGCCCTGGCATTACGAGGCCGGAGGACCCGAGAGCGCCATCTACAAGACCACGGATGCTGGCAAGAGCTGGGCGCGCCTCGGCGGAGGGCTTCCCGTCGGCCGCGTCGGCCGGATCGGGTTCGACATCTACCAGAAAAACCCCGACATCCTCTATGCAATCGTCGAGAACGTCAATAAGCGTCCGCCGACCAAGGAGGAGGCCGAGCTGGACAAAAAAAGGGGACGCGAGCCCCGTGAACGCACCTTCGGTGTCGAGGTCTTCCGCACGGACGATGCAGGATCAAGCTGGCGGAAGATCAATGCCGGCAAGGAGTCGGCGTTCGATAAAGCCCCTTACTCCTTCAACCAGCTGCGCATTAATCCACGCGATCCGGATAAGGTCTACTGCACGGGCCAGTCGTTAGTGAGCACGATGGACGGCGGGAAGACCTGGACCGGCCTGACCTGGCCGCCGGACGGCGTTTTCCAGAAGGCCTTCGGCGACTTCCGGACGATGTGGATCGATCCCCAGGACCCCGACCGCCTGATCTTCGGGAGCGACGGCGGAGTCTATGTGTCATACGACGGCGGCAGGACCTGCCACCATTATTACAACATTCCCCTCGGCGAGTTCTACGCCGTCGGAGTGGACATGGAAGACCCCTACAACATCTACGGCGGCCTCCAGGACCACGATTCCTGGAAAGGGCCGTCGAACGGCTGGGCTGGCGAGATGACCCTCGCTGACTGGGTGACGGTCGGCGGCGGCGACGGGATGTATAACGCCATCGATCCAACCGACAGCCGCTGGGTCTACAACAACCGCGAGTTCGGCGCCATGTGGCGGCTCGACCAGAAGTCCGGTGTTCAGACTCCGATCATGCCGCGCCGGGAAAAAGGGAAAGACTCCTATCGCTTCAACTGGACGCCGCCGATCATGCTGTCGCCGCACAACAGCGCCATCGTCTACACGGGAGCCCAGGTCCTCTTGAGGTCGCTCGACCGGGGCGACCACTGGGAGGAGATCAGCCCCGACCTCACGACGAACGACGACTCCAAGCAGCACGGTGCCGGCAACATCAGTTTTTGCACGATCACAACAGCCTCCGAATCGCCGCTCAAGCCGGGCGTCATCTGGGTGGGGACGGACGACGGCAAGGTGCAGATCACCCAAGACCACGGGGCGACATGGACGGATTGCACGGCCGGGATCGCGGCCGCCGGCGGTCCCGCGGACCTCTGGGTTAGCCGCGTCTTCGCCTCTCCGCACGATGCCGGGACGGCCTTCGTTTCCAAGACGGGATTCCGCCAGGACATCCTCAAGCCGTTTCTTTTCCAGACGACCGATTTCGGGGCGACCTGGACAGCGATCGCCGGCGACCTGCCCGACAAGAATATCAACGTCGTCCTCCAGGACCGAAAGAACGCCGGCCTTCTTTTCGT
This sequence comes from Candidatus Aminicenantota bacterium, assembly GCA_017886205.1. Taxonomy (GTDB): domain Bacteria; phylum Acidobacteriota; class Aminicenantia; order Aminicenantales; family UBA8522; genus UBA8522. Next base: position 2,158 of record JAFNEO010000016.1, read on the forward strand.
CGGCACCGACAGCGGGCTTTACGTTTCCCTCAACGCCGGCCGGAATTGGCTTCCCTTTAAGACTAACATGCCCTGGGTCAAGGTGACCGACCTGGTCATCCATCCTCGGGAGAACGACCTCATCGTGGCCACCTACGGCCGAGGCTTTTGGTTGACGGACATCACTTTACTTCAAGAGTGGAACGAACAGATCTCCGCTGAAGATGTCTATCTTTTTGGCATCGAACCCAGGGCTCAATTCCAACCGACCGTCTACGGAAACTACCAGCTCCTGGGCGACAGCCACCTCATGACACCCAATGAATCAGATGACTTTGTCATCCGCTACTATCTCAAGGAAAAGGCCAAGGACAAGGTGAAGATGGCGATCATGGATTTCTCCGGCAAAGTCCTTCGGGAGTTCGAGGGTAAAGGCGAGGCGGGCTTCAACACGGTGGTTTGGGATATGCGGCCGAGCCGAGAAAAGGAGAAGGGCGCCGCCGAGGAAGAGTGGGAGAGGCAGCGGAACGCACTCGTGGAGCCGGGAGAATACCTAGTTGTCCTCGAAGCCGGCGGCCGGAAGCTGACTCAAAAAGCCTTGGTCCGGAAACGGCAGGGCTGGTCCATCGGCCCCTTCCCGACCACGATCAAATAGGGCCGGGCAAATTCATGGTTGCAGAATAAACAGAATATAATTAAGATGATCTCTTTATCAGCATGGACATTAAGATTGTCCTTGTCGACGATGACAAGGTGACGCTCCGTTTTCTGGAGCATTTTCTGGTCGACAATCTGTTCTCGGTCCAGACCGCTCAAGACGGAGAAACGGCATTGGCCTTAGTCAAGAAAGAAAAACCTTCTATTCTGATCAGCGACCTTGTCCTTCCCAAGATCGACGGCGTTGAGCTGTGCAAGAGAATCAAGCAAGATCCGGACTTGAAGCGAACAAAGGTTATCCTCATGTCGGCGGTATACATGGGGTCGGCTCTCAGGCCCGTCGCCCGGGACTGCGGCGCGGACGGTTTTGTCGGCAAGCCGATCAGGTCAACAGAGCTGCTGGAAAAGATCTATAAGTTGTCCGCTGAAGCCGACAGCCCTGGGGGAAAAGAAACGCCGTCCTAAGAATCGGCCGCGGCCGTGATCGGCTCTGGTCCAGAAAAAGCAAATAGGGGGAGAACACTCGGCTCCTATGGTTTGGGTAGGTGATGGTTGACTTAAGGTGATAAGACAAATATAAAGAGATGGAGCCGTCCTGAGTACCGGGAAGAAAGGAAAAAACCATGAAGGAAATCCGCTTGATCATATCGGCCTACCTTATTTGCGCTTTTTTCATGCTCATCCCTTCTTGGGGGATAATGCCCTCAGCACGCAGTGAGACTCCTCCTTCGGCCCAGAGCCGGATAGCCGTGCCCAACTCCTCGTTTGAAGAGGTCGAAGGGAACATGCCGAAGGGCTGGACGACAATGACCTGGCAGCCGAAGGCCGATTTCGCTCTGGATTCCTCCATCGCTCACTCCGGGAAAAACAGCGTCCGGGTCTCTTCGGCCGAGGGTGCCGACGCCTCCTGGATGATCGTCATCCCGGCCAAGGCATTTTCCAGGTACCGCCTGAGCGGCTGGGTCAAAACCCAAGACCTCGAGCCGGGGACGAGCCGGGGCGCGCTTTTCAGCTTCCACGGCACCGATATCCGAACTAAGGCCGTCATCGGCACGCAGGGTTGGACCCGGCTGGAGCTCGTGTTCGATAGCGGCGCCAACGACGTCCTCTGGCTCAACTGCCTTTTCGGCGGCTGGGGGAAGGCCACCGGGACAGCCTGGTTCGATGACGTAGAGCTCGAACTCCTCTCGACGCGGGCCTTGAAACCGCAAGTGACGATCGAGGCGACGAAAACACTGCCGCCGATGTCCAAGTACATCTACGGCCAGTTCATCGAACACCTCGGACGCTGCATCTACCAGGGCATCTGGGCGGAGATGCTCGAAGACCGCAAGTTCTTCTACGCCGTGAACGCAGAGGATTCTGTCTGGAAGTCTATCGGGGAGCCACACAGCGTCTGGATGAACCCGGTGGTCGCCTATGTCGGCGTCCACGCGGCCGAAGTCCGGTTAAAGGGGAACGGCCGGCCCGGCGGGATTTCCCAGGGCGATCTGGCTCTCATCAAAGGGAAATCCTATGTTGGCCGGGTCGTTCTTTCCGCCGACCCGGGCGCATTGCCCGTTGAAGTGAGCCTTGTCTGGGGTGAAGGCGCCGAGGACAGGCAGACGGTGAGCCTTGAGGACATCGGGAATGATTATCGCACCTTCCCCCTGTCCTTTACGGCCGGTGCCTCGACCGAAAAGGCCCGTCTGGAGATCTGGTCGAGCGGCGGCGAGTCCTTCCGGGTGGGCACCGTCTCACTCATGCCTGAGGACAATATCGAGGGCTTCCGCCCCGACGTCCTCGCCCTCCTCAAGGAGTTGGATTCGCCGGTCTATCGCTGGCCGGGCGGCAATTTCGCCAGCGGCTACAACTGGAAGGACGGCATCGGTGACTCCGACCGCCGTCCCCCGCGCAAGAACCCAGCCTGGCTCGGGATCGAACACAACGACGTCGGCATCCACGAGTTCCTGGACCTGTGCCGCCTCATCGGGACTGAACCCTACATCACGGTCAACAGCGGCCAGGGCTCGGAAACCATGGCCGCCGAAGAGGTCGAATACGTCAACGGCGCATCTTCCACTCCCATGGGCAGGTGGCGCGCCGAGAACGGGAGGCTCGAACCCTGGGGAGTGAAGTGGTGGTCGGTCGGCAACGAGATGTATGGCGACTGGCAGCTCGGCCACATGCCTCTTCAGGATTACGTCAAGAAGCACAACCGCTTCGCCGAGGTCATGCGGGCCGAGGACCCGGCGATTAAGGTCATCGGTGTCGGCGCGGTCGGGCCCTGGAGCGAGGGAATGCTCGCCGGGTCCGCCGGTCACATGGACTTCATCAGCGAGCACTTCTATGTCGGCGAGCAGCCCGGGGTTCTCAGTCATGTTTCCCAGGTCCCGCGCGAAGTCCGGCGCATCGCCCAGGCCCACCGTGGTTACCGGAGGACGATCCCCGCGCTCAAGGGGAAGGGAATTCCCGTGGCCCTCGACGAGTGGAACTACTGGTACGGGCCGGAGCTCTACGGCCAGATCGGGACCCGCTACTTTCTCAAGGATGGACTGGGTGTCGCCGCCGGGATCAACGAATATGCCCGCCAGAGCGACGTCATCTTCATGGCCAATTATGCCCAGACCGTGAACGTCATCGGCGCCATCAAGACAACCAAGACGGCGGCCGCGTTTGATACAACCGGACTGGTGCTGAAGCTCTACCGGGCGCAGTTCGGCACACTGCCGGTCAGGGTCACGGGCACGCCGGAGCCGATGGATGTCATGGCCGCCTGGACGGAAGGGAAAAAAGCGCTGGCGATCTCCATCGTCAACCCGACGCTCGAGGCCCAGTCTTTGACTCTGAGCCTTAAGGGACTCGGCGTTCCCAAGTCGGCGAAGCTTTACCGTATCGCCGGCACTGACCCCATGGCCTACAACGAACCGGGGAAGGAGCCGATCGTGAGGATCGAGGAAATAAGCGGCGCGCCCTTTTCCGGCAAGCTGACCGTCCCCGCCCTCAGCGCTTCGATCTATGTGTTGGAGAAAAACAAGAGGTAGGGCTGTGGTCAGAGAGTAGAAATGCCAAAGCAACGACTCCTGAAATTTCTCATCTTAAGCTCCCTTGCTTTGTTCGCCCGTGGCGGACAACTCCCGGTGATGAAGCCGGACTATCCCATCCGGCCGGCGGATTTCACCCAGGTCAAGCTGGAGGATGAGTTCTGGGCGCCGCGCCTCAAAATCAACCGGACCGTGACGATTCCCTACCTATTCAACTTGGACGAGGAGACGGGCCGCACGGACAATTTCCGCATCGCAGCCGGACTTAAAAAAGGCAAACACACCGGAAAACGATACAACGACAGCGACGTCTTCAAGGCGATGGAAGCGGCCGCGTATTCGCTCCGTGCCCATCCCGACCAGGAACTCCGGAATAAGCTGGATGCTCTCGTTGCGGTCATCGGCAAGGCTCAGGAACCGGACGGCTATCTTTATACAACGCGTACGATCGACCCCAAAAACCCGGCGCCGGGCGCGGGCGCGGAGCGCTGGTCGAACCTACGGGTCAGCCACGAGCTCTATAACGTCGGCCATATGTATGAAGCCGCCGTCGCTCACTATATCACCACCGGCGAGCGCAGCTTCCTGGACATCGCCCTCAAAAACGCCGACCTACTCGTCCGCACGTTTGGGTCGGGGAAGCGGCGCGCCTTTCCCGGACACCAGGAGGTGGAGATCGGGCTCGGCAAACTCTATCGGATCACCGGCAACCGGCGGTATCTCGACCTGGCCAGGTTCTTCCTTGATGAGCGGGGTCACTATCATGGAGGCGAAACCTATGCGGCCGACTCGCCGTTTGCCATATACAACTCCGAAGAATATCTTCAGAATCATCTACCCGTGCTCGAACAAACCGAGGCGGTCGGGCACGCGGTCAGGGCCACGTATATGTATTCCGGGATGGCCGATGTGGCGGCGCTGGGCGGCTGGCCCGAATACGAGGCGGCTGCTGGTCGCCTCTGGGAGAATGTCGTCGGCAAAAAACTGTACATCACCGGAGGCATCGGCTCCACCGGTGAGTACGAAGCCTTCGGCGCCGATTATGAGCTGCCGAATGCTCAGGCCTATGCCGAGACCTGCGCTTCCATCGGCAACGCTCTCTGGAACCAACGGCTGTTTGAGCTCCATGGGGACGCCAAATATGTCGATGTTCTGGAGCGTATCATCTACAACGGGCTCATCTCGGGTGTCTCCCTGAGCGGCGAACGGTTCTTCTACCAGAACCCGCTCGAATCCGCCGGCAAGTACGAACGGAGCGGCTGGTTCGAGGTCGCCTGCTGCCCGGCCAACATCGCCCGCTTCCTGCCGACCTTGCCGGGTTATGTTTATGCCACGGGCGGAGACAGCCTCTACATTAACCTCTTCGCCGCCGGGAACGCCAAGGTCGAGCTCGCCGGCCGGTCGGTCGAGCTCGTCCAGGAGACCAAATACCCGTGGGAAGGGACGGTCAAGATCCTGGTCAACGCCCGGCCCGGAGGAACCTTTACCATCAGGCTCCGGATACCGGGATGGGCTCAGAACAAGCCTGTGCCCACCGACCTCTATCGCTTTTTAGACCGGAGTGAACAGCCGGTGAGGCTGTGGGTCAACCGAAAACCAGTCAATTTCAAACTGGAGAACGGGTATATTTCACTGCGCCGGAAATGGCGGTCGAATGACCTCATCGAGCTAATCCTGCCCATGCCCAACCGCCGGGTCGTCGCTCACGATCTGGTTAAGGAGGATTCCGGCAAAGTGGCCATCCAGCGGGGGCCGATCGTCTTTTGCGCCGAGGGTATCGATAACGGAGGCCAGGCGCTGAACCTGGTTCTCCCGGACGGCGCGGAGCTCGAACATTGGTACCGGCCCGACCTGCTCGGCGGAGTGGCTATTATCACGGTGAAGGCGGTGGCGGTCGATGTGGGTGCCGACGGGGAGATCCTGGACCAGAGGTCGCATCAATTCATGGCCATTCCCTATTTCGCCTGGGCCAACCGCGGCCCCAACGAGATGCGGGTTTGGTTCCCGCGTACTCCGGCTGCCCTTTGAAATTGGGGCCACCATATGAATTTCCGAATTAGAAATCGTATCCCCAAGATTTTTGACCATCTGCTGCCCCTATGATATAAGCGGGGGAAATGGTCTGGCAGCAGGCTTACGATCCCCTGGGGAATGGCCTCCTTTCGGCGCTCATCGCGGGTATCCCGATCATCGTCTTGCTCGGGACGCTCGCTTTTCTAAAACTCAAAGCCCATCGGGCCGCCCTGCTCGGTCTGGCGGCCGCCTTTCTTATCGCCGTCGCCGTCTTCAGGATGCCGGTTGACAAGGCCGGCGCCGTGACCGCATTCGGTGCCGCCTATGGTCTTTTGCCGATCGGCTGGATTATCCTCAACGTCATCTTCCTTTACACCCTGGCCAACGAGAAAGGCCATTTCAAGGTTCTTCAGGAGAGTCTCACCGGCATCACCCGTGACAGCCGGTTGCAGCTCCTGCTCATCGCCTTTTGTTTCGGCGCCTTCTTTGAGGGAGCGGCCGGGTTCGGTACACCGGTGGCCGTCACGGCCGCCATCCTCATCGGTCTCGGGTTCAGTCCTCTTGCCGCTTCGGGTCTCTCGCTCATCGCCAACACCGCCCCGGTCGCTTTTGGAGCACTGGGGACGCCAATCATCGCCCTCCAGGGCGTGACCGGGTTGTCGCTTCAAGACCTCAGCGCCCAGGCCGGCCGCATCCTGCCCTTCTTTTCGATCATCATCCCGTTTTGGCTCGTCTGGGCCTATGCCGGGTTCGGGGGAATGCTCGAGATCTGGCCGGCGCTTCTCGTCGCCGGGGCCTGCTTTGCTGTCCCCCAATTTCTAGTCTCCAACCTGCACGGCCCCTGGCTGGTGGACATCATCGCCTCGATGATCTCTATTCTTGGGCTCGTTGTTTTCCTATTCGTCTGGCACCCCCGGCGGATCTGGGGTCTTAACGGGCACGAGGCCAACGCCGCCGCACGGTCCTCCCATCGCTTCAGTCGTGCCGACGTCGTCAGCGCCTGGATGCCCTGGGCGATTCTCAGCGTGACTGTTTTCATCTGGGGCATCCCTGAGGTCAAGGTGTTCCTCGACGGTCTGTCCTCGTTTAAGGTGCCGGTCCCGCTCGTCCATCAGCTCGTCGAGCGCATGCCGCCGGTTGTGGCCAGCCCCACGGCGGAAGCCGCGGTCTTCAGCTTCAACTGGCTGTCCTTCACCGGGACGGGAATCCTCGTCGCCGCCCTCCTCTCCGCTTTCGTCATGGGATGTGGGCCCCGCGAGATCGGGCGAGCCTGGTGGGCGACGCTTCACCGCGTCCGCTTTTCGCTGCTCACTGTATCCGCCATGCTCGCCCTCGGGTTTATCACCCGCTATTCCGGCCTGGATGCGGCTATGGGCCTGATGTTCGCCCGGACGGGAAAGCTCTACCCCTTTTTCGGCACGCTCCTGGGCTGGCTGGGCGTCGCGCTCACCGGCTCGGACACTTCCTCCAATGTCCTCTTCGGCAGCCTGCAGCGAATCTCAGCCGAGCAGATCGGCCTCAGCCCGACCCTCATGGCCTCGGCCAACAGCTGCGGCGGGGTCATGGGCAAGATGATCGATGCCCAGAGCATCGTCGTCGCCAGCACGGCCACCCGGTGGTACGGGCATGAGGGCGAAATCCTCCGCTATGTTTTTTTTCACAGCCTGGCGTTGGCCGCACTGGTCGGGTTGATGGTTTTCCTGCAAGCCTATGTCTTCCCCTTCACGCGGCTCGTCGTGAAATAGGGCCGAACCCTAACGTTGTTGACTCCCTTGAGACAATCGCCTGACCTGGATTGTCATAAAAACTAGAGCTAGAGATCTTGACAAGGAGGCCCAGTTACACCATAATGGAACCAAATCGAAACCAAAGGGTAGCCGAAATGGGCACGACAATAACCGTTAAGAATATCCCCCCGGAGCTTTATGAGCGGCTCAAACAAAGCGCCGCGCTGCACCATCGGAGCATCAATTCCGAGGTCATCGTCCTGATGGAAGAAAGCCTTGCCGCGAAAAAAAGGAAACCTGAAGATTTTCTGGCGTCCGCGAGGACCCTCAGGGAAAAAGCAGGACGGTACGAACTGAAAAAGGAATTCATCGACAGGGCCAAGCGGGAAGGCCGGCCGTGATCGTCGTCGATACGAATTTGCTGGCTTATCTTTATCTCCGAAGTGAGTATTCCGAACGAGCCGATGAAGCCTTCCTTAAGGATCCCAACTGGGTTGCGCCCTTGCTCTGGCGGAGTGAATTTTTAAATGTGCTGACGGCATGCCTGAGAAGAGGCATCGTCAATTTCGAGCTGGCCATTGAAATTATGGGCGAAGCTGAGCTCCTTATGGAAGGCGGTGAATATTCCGTCGGCTCCTTAGATGTTTTAAAGCTGGCTGCACAGAGCCGCTGTTCCGCTTATGACTGCGAGTTTGTCGCTCTGGCCCGCGAACTCAACATCCCCCTGGTGACGACAGACAAACAGATACTGTCCGATTTCCCCGAAACGGCCGTGGGCCTGGACGCGTTTGGGCGTTAGTCGCAAATCATTTCCGGCCGTCGCTCCGCTAAGCTCCCTGCGTCTTTTGAGTATCGAGGATTCTCAGCAGTCGAGCGGTCGAATAGCACGGGACGTCGAGTTTGCCCAGGTGCCGATCATTCGACCAAATAGGGATCGCCAGCGCTCGTGCCAAAGCCCACTGGGCGCACATTAAATCGCGGGGGCTGGTCGCCGCCGAACTTCTTATTCTTGACATCAATTCGTGGCCAGGGATAGCATTCCTTCATGAAGGGCGACCTGGACTCCGATCTTTTTGGGAGAAAAAACATGAGGTGTCTGCGATCCACAGAGTTGCCGCGGGCCAAGCAGAGGAGGAAAATTATGAAAAAGACATGGCTGATCGGCGCTGCGGCGCTGTCTGCATTGATTTCCTATGCGGCATTCGCTCCATCTCGAGAGCTTTCTCCGCGCGCTCAAATTGCCTCCACCGGTGCCCAATCATCCGTGCCCGCCGTCCACGCCCTCGACGACGGCCTGGCCCTCACGCCGCCGATGGGATGGTATCCATGGAATATCTTCGGCGAGGAGCCGCAGAACGAGAAGCTCATCAGAGAGATCGTCGCCGCGCTCGTCTCGAGCGGTCTAAAGGATGCTGGCTACGCGTTCGTCGGCCCGGACGAGGGAATCTGCTTCTACCGCCAGGCCGACGGCCGCCTGACCACGAACCTCGAGCGCTACCCGAGCGGATTGCGCGGGCTCGGCGATTACATCCACAAGAAGGGACTGAAGTACGCGCTCTACACGGACGCCGGAACCCGCACCTGCAGCAAGGCTATGCCGGGAACCAAGGACCACGAGTTCGAAGACATGCGTCAGTTCGCCGAATGGCGCGCGGACTACATCAAGATCGACTGGTGCAACACCGAGGGCCAGGATATCGTCAAGACCTACACGACCCTCCACGACGCCCAGCACGCCGCCGGCCGTCCCATCGTCCACAGCCTCTGTTCGTGGGGCGATGGTTACCCGTGGCGCTGGGCCGCCGCAGTCGGGCATCTCTGGCGCACGACCACGGACATCTGCGGCCCGGGCCAGGCGGACTGGGCGAGAGCCATAAGGATAGCCTGGGCCAACGAAGGGCTGGCCGCCTTTGCTGGTCCCGGCCACTGGAACGACCCGGATATGATGATCGCCGGGATGCCGGGGATGAGCGAGACACAGGACCGGAGCTTCTTTAGCTTATGGTGCATGATGGCCGCGCCTCTTATCGCGGGGAACGACCTACGGTCGATGTCCGAAGCCACGATGAAGACGCTCACCAACCTGGAAGCGATCGCCATCAACCAGGATCCCCTGGGTATACAAGGGAAAGTCATCTGGGCCGATGGAACCATCAGCCTCTGGGGGGGGAAGCCTTTGTTCGACGGAAGTCAGGCGATCCTGGTATTCAACCAGGGTCGTACCGAGGCCAAAAAGCAGATCGAATGGTCCGAGATTGGGCTCGATGCTGCAACATCCTGCTATGTGCGGAACCTGTGGACGCAGGAGACCTCCGGCCCGCTGACCGGAGGAGTGACCGTGAGTGTGGCTCCGGATGGTGTGGCCATGCTCCGGGTCTCTACGAAGAAAGATTTCCCTCTGCCGCCCATTATCGTGGCCGATTCCTACCTCGTATCGCTCCGGTCGACGGGCGCAGCTCCGCAGAAGCTCACAGGGACGATTACGATCACCAGCAAGGGGACCGCCGAGCTGCCGCTCTGGAGAGTGGGGGAGGGGCTTCCCGCCTGGCTCTTTGTGACCGTTACCAAAAACGGCAAAAGCCAGACCTTCACCAACACAGTCTCCACGGCTGGTTTGAAGAAAGGCCTTTATCACGCCGTCATTCGGGCCGACAACACGGAGCCGGTTTCGGGGAAGCCGATGTCAGCTCTCTACTACGACGTGGACCTGGAAGTCACCCGGGATGTCAGTGGCAAGTCTATGTAATTCGCCACCTTAAGATCGAGTTCGCGGCCGAAGCAGGCACAAACGGCCGTACTGATGGGCTTTGGTGTTGACTTCAGTTTTTGGCTGGGCATATCATTTTTCAGGATCCGTTGTCTTCCAAATTGACCGAAAAGGAGAGAGCCATGCGCCGCTGGGCATAGAGCGCTACTTCTGGAAGCGCTCGCACTCAGGGTTGATCGACACGGAGGGAGGGCTCTACCTGAACCCGCACGACCTGGCGAAGATCGCTTACCTCTTCCTCAAAAAAGGAGTCTGGCAAAAGAAGCGGATTGTGACGGCGGAATGGATCGCGGAATCCGTAACCCCAAAGGTCGAGGTGGGAACGAGCGGCGTTAAGTACGGCTTTAAATGGTGGATCTATCCTTACGGCGACGGTTCCCACGTCGCTTGGGCGGGTTCCGATTTCGGCGGTCAGATGCCGATCATCGTACCGGAGTACGACTTGGTGCTGGTCTTCACCGGCTGGAATATCCTTCCGGATGGGCCCCGACTCAGCCACCGCGAGGCGATCGACCGTGTCCTTCATACGATCATCGACCGCGCCAGCAGCGATCTCTGAGCGAGATTTTTGACGGGAAAGCGTCCACTGCCTCCGACGCCTCCCGCTGCCGCTTCTTATCGAAGCCGAAGGACTGGGTCTAATTGCGCAGCCGCCCGGGACACATGCTGCTGCAGAGTCTCGCGCGGCGACGGGATGTTCACCGGGCAATCCCCGCGGCGGGGAGCTAAGGACTTGACATTCTACAAGGTGTAGTATATAGTATTCCTATAGTTCCTATAATATTTATAATGAAAGTAGTATTTAGACCTTCAAAAGCAGGCCTAGGGAAAATGTTTGGAAGTGCCGAACTGCCCGTCCTCGAAGCCCTTTGGGAGAAGAACGCCCTTACGGGACGAGAGATCTACGAGCAGGTCCGCCGGTCCAAAGAGCTAGCTTACACGACAGTCCTGACTACCGTCGGCCGGATGGTCAAGAAGGGGAGCATCCTACGGAAGAGGATGGATGGCATTTATATCTACGAGCCGGCGTGGACAAAGCTCGAATTTGAACGGCAGGCGGCCTTAGCCGTGATCAGGGGAATCGTCGAGATTTCGCCCTCGCATGCAGTTTCCGCCTTCGTGGACATCCTGTCTCAGAGCGATGCCGGCAAGCTCGACGAGATTATAAAAATCATCGAGGAGAAGAGAAAGGCTGAAGGGTGATGAGCGCCGGTGTTCGTGAACTATCCAGACGCGAAAATTTCTCTCTTTTCGGTCTCGGCGGTTTTCTCTTGTGGGTTCTCTTTTGTCTGGTTTTTTATCTTTTTCTGGCAGTGAGGTATTTCCTCCATGCGTTTATCGAAAAGTGCTTGGCGCAGTGTTCGTCGCTTATGACTCTCGCTTTCTCCACGGTTGATGGCGTCAGGTTGTCACTCGTTCTCGGTTTGCTCGTGTTGTTCTTGATAGCTTTGGCCATAAGTATGTCCGAGGTCTGGCGCGTCTGCAAATTTTCTCGTTCCCTCAAGAGGGTGGCAGGTTCCCCGCGCCTCGGCGGACTTCTCCGGGAATCAGGCCTTCCGCCCGACCGAGTTTTTCTTTTCCCGAGCGCGCTCAGTTTTGCCTGTACGGTAGGACCCTTCCTTCCCAAGATTTTTATTTCCACTCACCTCGTCGATTCGCTCAGCGATGAGGAAGTCAAAGCCGTTCTTCGGCATGAGCAGAGCCACCTCCGAAGGAGGGATCCCCTGCGTGGGGTGCTGATCGGGTTTTTCGCCCACTTTTTCTTCTTTATTCCCATGGCCACCCGGCTCCTCCAGAGTTTAAGAAGAGATTCGGAGCTGATTGCCGACGACCACGCCCTCTCCTTTTCTCATTCACCGGCCGTTCTGGCCTCCGCCTTGGTTAAAGTGAGGCGAGATAATCTTGCCCGAGCCCACGTTGCGACCGGCTTCACCGGCGGAGACATTTTGGGTGAGAGGCTGAGCCGTATCCTGAACACCGAGCTTCGGAACGATGCCCGGGGCCGCCGGCCGACCCCGAGCCGGGTCGTGGCCAGCCTTGTCCTTGCCCTTTCTCTTGTCTTCCTCGCGATTCCTACCGGGAAGACCTTCCCCAAGGCGGCTCCCTGGCACTGCCATCATACCAACCACGAGGCCTGCTGTCCTTCTGGGGGAGCGGGCGGAGCTCACGCCCACTGTCGCTCTTAATCTGGTGGAAAAGACGACGAGCAGCAATGGTAGATAACTTAATGTTGGAGGAAAATATGAAAACTCAATCGAGGCATTCGGTATTATTGACACTTCTCCTATTCTTGTTGGGAGGGATGGCCGTATCTGCGATCTCAGCGCAAGAAAACCGAGCTGAATGGAGGTCGATTTCTATCGGCCTGATGGGCGGCTATGGCCACTCCGAAACGCAGGGAGGGATGGCCGATCTCAAAGCAGAGATTCTCTTCCCCCTATCTCGTAGTTTAACTCTCGGGTTGGGGTCCGGATATCTAAGCGGCTCCGGTCAGAGGCACGGGATGCGAAATGCCGGTATGATGGGCGGGATGATGAGAGGCATGATGGAGGGCCAGGAAGGGATCTCCACGGGTTTTGACCATAGGTTCCGGGGCACCCCGCTGACCGTGACCGCCTATCTCAGAAGGCCCCTCGGTTACTCCGCGGGCGTAGTTCTTCAGGGCGGGATCGGCTATTACCTCAGCAGCTACCGGGATATCAGCCTGCAGAGAAAGCAGGCCTTCGGCCCGCACTTCGGCTTGGGAGCCGACCTCAGGATCGCCCGCAATGTCCTTGTTGTCGGCGAAGTCAACTATCGCTTCGTCAGCATCAAGGGCTTCAAGGCCGACCTCCATCCCGGGTTTGACCTCGATGATCAAGGACACCCCATGGATGGATTCTGGTATTTCGACCAGGCTGACGGCCGATACCACTTCCGCTTGGACGATGGGCATAAGGACGAATTCAGGAGAGGTCATCCACGTTTCGACATCAGCCTCAGCGGCTTCAGCTTGAGGGCCGGTCTGAGGTTCGGTTTCTAGAAATCTTGACCGGAAGCCAATAGGCTTGGCTTAACTAGCCAGGCAGCAAGGGGATTGATATGGCAGCTTTTTTAACGGGAATTGGAAAGAATCGGGGAGGACGAGATGAAAAAAGCCGTTATCTTTTTGGTCGTGGTCCTTTTGACCTTCACCGCCTTTGCTCAGGAGGCCGACCTCGACCTAGACGCGCTCGTTAGCGCGGCCTTGGAGAAGAATCCGAAGATCAAGTCCCTGGAGGATGCGGCCAGGGCCTTGAAGTTCAGGATCGGCCCCGCCGGCGCGCTGCCCGATCCAGTCATCGGGTTCGGGCTGAAGAACATGGGCCTGACGCGCTGGACGGTGGGCGAAGAGATCATGAGCGAAGTCGGGGTCACTGTGTCCCAGATGATTCCTTTTCCCGGGAAGTTGAGCCTCAGGGCCGAGATCGCATCGACCCAGGCGGTGCGGTCCGAAGAAGACCTCAGGGCCGCAAGACTCGAGCTTGTCCGGCAAATCAAAGAGCTCTATGCCAGGCTTTTCTATTATCAGAGGTCGATCGAGCTTCTTCGTCAAAAGAAAGAAGTCCTCGAGAAGGCCCTCAAGCTGGCGGAGCTGAAATATTCGGTCGGCACGGGCGCCCAGCCGGATATCTTCAGGGCAAAGGTCGAGATATCGGGAATCGACGAGATGTCGCTGAACATGGGCCAGATGATCCGGACCACCTCGGCCAACATCAATGCGCTCCTAGCCGAGCCCCCGGACAGCCCCCTGGGGAGGGCTAAAGAAATTCCCTACCAGGAATTAACGACAGACCTCGGCTTGCTTCAATCCGCCGCCCAGGACAAATCCCCTCTCCTCAAAGCCGCTCAGCTCATGATCGAGGAAGGGGAGACCGACGTTCGGATGGCCAGAAAAGAATATTATCCCAATTTCATGGTCCAGGTGGGAAAAGGATTTAAAGGCGCGCTGCCCGATATGTATGAGGTCATGGTGGGGGTTGAGATTCCACTCTATGCCAAAAGGAAACAGGCCAACCTGCTGGAAGAATCGGTCTCCCGGCTGAGCGGCAGCCGCAACGAATATGCCTCCATGAGAAATGAGGTCGGGTTTATGATCACCGAGAGCTATACCATGGCGCGGACGGCCGGCGACCTCGTCGGCCTCTACAAAGACAAAATTCTTCCTCAAGCCCGGTTTGCCTATGAGTCTTCTCTAGCCAATTACGAAACAGGCAAAGTCGATTTTTTGATGCTCATCTCCGATATCACCAACTTATTCACTTATGAGACGGAGTATTTTAGAAATCTCAGCAGCCTCTGGGCCTCCGCGGCCAAGCTCGAAGAGCTGACCTCCCTCGAGTTGCTCCGCCCGGCCCAAGAGGCGGCATCCGTGACGGGAAGCGGGGCAGTCTTGACAAATCGATGAACGGCGAGAGCGGGATGAAAAAAACGGCACCGAAATAAAGAAGGAGAGATCGTGATGATAAAATTTACTGAACAGACGAAGACGGTCGGCTTCTCCATAGTTCTCCTTCTCGCGGTGGCTTCCTTCGCGGCCGTCTGCAAGAAATCTTCAACGACACAGGCTCCGCCATCCGGACAGGTTGCCGAAGCTCGCGGGGGCGAGACGCAGGGGCAGGCGGCGCTCGAAAAGAAAGCCTTGTACCGCTGCCCCATGCATCCCACTTACACTTCCGATAAGCCCGGCTCCTGCGGCATTTGCGGAATGGACCTTGTCCCGGTCGAGAAGGAAGAACAAGCGACACCGCCTGCAGCCAAGAAAAAAACCATGTATCGGTCCACCATGAATCCGAATGAGGTCTCCGATAAACCGGGCAAGGATTCGATGGGCATGGACATGGTTCCCTTCGAAGTCGAGCAGAGCGGAGCCATCACCGAAGTCGGGGGACGGATCCAGGTTAAAATCAGTCCCGAGAGACAGCAGCTCATCGGGATCAAGACGGCGCTCGTGAAATCCCAGCCCATCCATAAGCTCATCAAGGCCGTCGGCCGGGTCGATTATGCCGAACCGAACATCTCGATCGTCAACCTCAAGTTCGACGGCTGGATAGAAAAGCTCTACGTGAATTCCACCGGCCGAGCCGTCCGGAAGGGCGAGCCCCTTTTCGACATCTACAGCCCGGAACTAGTCTCCGCGGAGAAGGAGTACCTCATCGCCCTCAAAGCCGATGCGACGCTCGGCGATGCCTCGTCTATTCTTAAGTCCGCCCGGGAGAAGCTGAGGCTGTGGGATGTCACGGACAGGCAGGTCGAAGACCTCGGCCGTACGGGCGAATTCAAGAAGACCGTCACAGTCTATTCTCCGGGATCCGGGATCGTGATCGAGAAGAACGTCATTCAGGGGCAGAAGATCATGGCCGGGGAGAACCTGTTCAAGATCGCCGACCTCTCCAGAGTCTGGATCCTCGGCGAGGTCTACGAGTATGAACTGCCCTTCATCAAGACGGGGCAGGAGGTGAAAGTCTCGCTCTCCTATTATCCCGGGGAATCTTTCGCCGGTCAAATCACATATATCTATCCTTATCTTAAGCCCGAGACGCGAACGAACCAGGTCCGAATGGAGGTTGCCAATCCGGGTCTCAAGCTCAAGCCCGAGATGTTTGCCAATCTCGAGATCCATGTCGATTACGGGACCAAGCTGACCGTCCCTTCTGATGCCGTTCTGGACGCTGGCGATACCAAGATCGTGTTCGTGGCCAAAGGCGATGGATACTTTGAGCCCCGTGAGGTCAAGCTCGGCGTCAGGGGCCAGGACATGTACGAGGTCCTCGGCGGGGTAAGCGACGGAGAAAATGTGGTCACATCCGCCAACTTCCTTATCGACTCGGAGTCGAGCCTCAAGGCCGCCCTCAGCCGGATGACCAAGACCGCGGCGGGAGACCACAAACATGATTGAAAAAATCATCGAGTTCTCGGCGAAGAATAAGTACATCGTCATCATCTTCGTCGCCGCGGCTATCGTCGGCGCGATCTACGCCATACGGAATATCCCGCTGGACGCGATCCCGGACCTCTCGGACACCCAGGTCATCATCTATTCGAGGTGGGACCGGAGCCCCGATATCATCGAAGACCAGGTGACGTATCCCATAGTGACGGCCATGCTCGGAGCTCCCAAGGTCAAGGCCATCCGCGGTTACTCTGACTTCGGGTTCTCCTATGTTTATGTCATTTTCAAGGACGGGACGGACATCTACTGGGCCCGCAGTCGCACACTGGAATATTTGAGCAAGATCACGCCCAGGCTCCCGCAGGGCGTCCAGACCGAAATGGGGCCCGATGCGACGGGCGTGGGTTGGGTCTATCAGTACGCCCTCGTCGACAAGTCGGGGAAGAACGACCTGGCCCAATTGCGAAGCTTCCAGGATTGGTACATGCGCTACTGGCTCCAGGGCGTCCCCGGGGTTGCCGAAGTCGCCTCCGTCGGAGGCTTCCAGAAACAGTATCAGGTCAACGTCAACCCCAACGCCCTCCAGGCCTACAACATCCCCCTAATGAAGGTCATCGAGGCCATCCGGGACGGAAATAACGACGTCGGCGGCCGGCTGGTGGAATTCTCAGGAAAAGAATACATGGTCCGGGGCCGCGGCTACGCCAAATCGGTCAAGGATATCGAAGACATCGTCGTCAAGAACGACATGTCCGGGACGCCGGTCCTCATCAGGAATGTCGCCCAGGTCGTCCTGGGTCCCGAGATCCGGCGTGGAGTCGCCGACCTCGACGGGGAGGGCGATGCCGTGGGCGGCATCGTCATCATGCGCTCCGGGGAGAACGCCCTGAACGTCATCAACCGGGTCAAGGACAAGCTCAAAGAGACCCAGCCCTCCCTGCCCGCCGGAGTCGAGGTCGTGACGACCTACGACCGTTCGGAGCTGATCAATCGGTCGATCGAAACCCTCAGGAGCCAGCTCATCGAGGAAATGATAATCGTGAGCATTATCATCTTGCTCTTCCTCTGGCATTTCCCGTCGGCCATCATCCCGATCGTCACCATCCCGATTTCGGTCCTGCTGGCGTTCATCCCCCTCTACGGAATGAAGTTGACGTCCAACATCATGTCCCTTTCCGGGATCGCCATCTCCATCGGCGTTCTCGTCGACGGGGCCATCGTCGAAGTGGAGAACGCATATAAGAAGCTGCAGCTCTGGCAGGCCGGCGGCCGGAAGGGCGATTATCACCTGGTCCGGCTGAACGCCCTCAAGGAAGTCGGGCCTTCGGTCTTTTTCTCATTGCTCGTCATCGCCGTCGCCTTCTTGCCCGTTTTCACGCTTGTGGACCAGGAAGGGCGGCTGTTCAAGCCGCTGGCCTACAGCAAGAACCTGGCCATGGCCATCGCCGCCGTCTTAGCCATCACCCTCGACCCCGCCATGCGCATGCTTTTCACTCGGATGGACTACAGACATTTCCGGCCAAAGTGGGTGTCGGGAATCGTAAACACGATCACGGTCGGCCGCTATTACGCCGAGGAGAAGCATCCGATCAGCAAGATCCTCTTCCGGATCTACGAGCCGGCCTGCGAGTTCGTCCTCAAGTACCGCAAGGCCACCATCGCCGGGGCCTGCGTGCTCATGGCCGCGACCGTTCCCATCTATTTCAAGCTCGGATCGGAGTTCATGCCCCCTCTCAACGAGGGGACGATCCTCTACATGCCGACGACATTGCCCGGGATCTCGGTGACCGAGACTCAGAATCTCCTCCAGACGATGGACAAAGTCTTTATGGACACGCCCGAAGTCGAACGGGTCTTCGGCAAGGCGGGCCGGGCCGAGACCTCAACCGACCCGGCGCCGTTCAGCATGATGGAGACAACGGTCCTCCTGAAGCCGGAAAGCGAGTGGCGGCCGGTGAAGCGCTGGTATTCCTCGCTCCCCCGCTGGATGCAGAGGCCGTTCCGCCACATCTGGCGCGACCGCATCACTTGGGACCAGCTGGTCAACGAGCTGGACCAGAAAATGCAGTTCCCGGGCGTCTCCAACGCCTGGACCATGCCCATCAAGGCCAGGATCGACATGCTGACGACGGGCGTACGCACCCCGATCGGCATCAAGGTCTACGGAGCCGACCTGAAGGAAATCGAGAGGATCGGAACGAGCCTCGAAACGCTCCTGCGGGAGGTCAAGGGAACGCGGAGCATCTTTGCCGAACGCGTGACGGGAGGCTATTTCGTCGACTTCGATATCCGGCGCGAGGATATCGCCCGGTATGGATTGACCATCAAGGAAGTCGAGATGATCATCATGTCGGCGATCGGCGGGGAACCCGTTACGACGACCGTGGAGGGCCGAGAGCGATACACGGTGAACGTCCGGTACGCCCGAGAGCTGAGGGATGACCTTGACAAACTTCGCCGCGTGCTCGTCCCCACCATGTCCGGCGCCCAGATCCCGCTGGAGCAGCTGGCCGACATCAACCTGACGCTCGGACCATCCATGCTCCGCGACGAAAACGCCATGCTCGCCGGGTATGTCTATGTTGATATCACAGGCCGCGATGTCGGGAGTTACGTGGCCGAAGCCAAGAACATTGTCAAGGAGAAGTTGACCCTGCCGACGGGCTATTCCCTCCAGTGGAGCGGGCAATATGAAAATATGCTGCGGGTGAAAGAACGGCTCAAGGTGGTCATCCCCTTGACGATTTTTATCATCTTCATTCTGCTCTACATGAACACCAAGTCCCCGGTCAAGGCGGGCATCGTCATGCTGGCCGTGCCGTTTTCCTTGATCGGCGCGATCTGGTTCCTGTACATCCTGAAATTCAACGTCTCCATTGCCGTCTGGGTCGGCATGATCGCTCTCATGGGGCTGGACGCTGAGACGGGCGTCTTCATGCTCCTATTCCTCGACCTTTCCTATTACGACATGGTCCGGCAGGGGCGCATGAAGACATTTCAGGACCTCAAGGAGGCGATCATCCACGGAGCCGTGAAGCGGATCCGGCCCAAGATGATGACCGTTGCGGCGATGTTCATGGGCCTTATTCCCATCATGTGGTCCCTTGGCACCGGCTCGGACATGATGAAACGCATCGCCGCCCCGATGATCGGCGGTGTCTTTACAAGCTTCATCCTGGAGCTGCTGGTATACCCCCCGATCTACGCCATCTGGAAATGGCGCTATGAGATGAAACATGGAACGGTGGATGTCAGTCGACTGCCCGTCCCCGAACTGAGAAAACACTGAGGAAGCTGTGACTGGACCAGAACACCATCCTCAAACGAGAGGGGAAAAACTCATTTACACCTGCCCCATGCATCCGGAGATCAGACAGGCCGGACCCGGCCGCTGCCCTCTGTGCGGCATGGCTCTGGTTCCCTTGCAGGGCAAGCATCCCTCGCGGCTCGGAAAGCGCGCAGAATATGACAAGCACGCCGGCCATAAGACGTCGTCATTCTTGGCAAAGTTTTGGGTGGCCCTGGCGCTGACCATCCCGATACTGGTTTACTCGGAGCTCCCCGAAAAGCTCCTGGGGTTCGAGGCGCCGGCCTTTCCAGGCTCCGGGTATCTGTCGCTCGTCCTCGGGTCTGGCATTTATTTTTATTGCGGCTGGGTATTCCTGGCTGGGGCATGGAGAGAGCTCCGGGCCCGCCTGCCCGGAATGATGACGCTGATTGCCCTGGCCATCACCGCGGCGTATTCCTTCAGCGTTTTTGTCACGCTAACGGGGGGCGAACACACACTTTTCTGGGAGCTCGGCACCCTGATTACCATCATGCTTCTCGGCCACTGGATCGAGATGCGCGCCGTCCAGGGAGCGCAGGGTGCCCTCAGGGACCTCGCCAAGCTCCTCCCCGATCAGGCTGAAGTGATAAGAGGCGAAAAGACCGAGATCATTCCTCTGACGGAGCTGAAGGAACGAGACGTGGTTTTGGTGAAGCCGGGCGGAAAGGTGCCGGCCGATGGACGCATTGTGGAAGGCCGGTCTGAGCTCAACGAGTCGCTTATCACTGGTGAATCAAAACCCGTCCCCAAGACGACCGGCGGCGAAGTCATCGCCGGGTCGATTAACGGCGATGGGGCCCTAAAAATCGAAGTGACAAAAATCGGCGAGGCGACTTTCCTGGCCGGCGTGATGAGGCTCGTCGCCGAAGCCCAGGCTTCGAAGTCACGTCTCCAAGTCCTCTCGGACAAGGCGGCATTCTATCTCACCGTCGTGGCGGTGCTGGCGGGAGGAATCACCTTTTCCGCCTGGCTCCTGTCGCGTGCCGGGTTCGCCGTCGCCACCGAAAGGCTCGTGGCCGTGCTCGTCATCGCCTGCCCGCATGCCCTCGGCCTGGCCATTCCCCTTGTGGCCTCGATTTCCACCGCGATGGCCGCCAGGAACGGACTTCTAGTCCGCCAGCGCCTGGCGCTCGAGGCGGCTCGGAAGATCAACGTCGTGCTGTTTGACAAGACGGGGACTCTTACCAAGGGTGCATTCGGGGTCGACTCCGTCGTTCCCAACGCGAATTACACCAGGGAGCGAGTGCTGCAAATGGCGGCTTCGGTTAACAGCGTGTCCGAACATCCCCTCGCGAAGGCGATGGTCGAGGAAGCACAGAGGGAGGGGTTGTCTCTTTTCGCCGTGAAGGATTTTGAGCGCCTGCCGGGCAAGGGGGCCAAGGCCGAGGTCGAGGGAAGGGAGGTGCGGGTAGGCAGTGAGGCGCTGTTGAATGAGATGGGAGTTCCCAACCCTCCCGAGCACCAATCGCGAATTGCCCGGCTTTCGGAACAAGGCAAGACGATCATCCATGTCATGGCGGCTGGGCAACTTCTGGGAAGCATCGCCCTGGCGGATGTCATTCGAGAAGAATCCCGCGAGGCCATCCGCTCTCTTAAGAAGCTCGGCGTCAAAGTGGCGATGATCACAGGAGATTCCGAAGACGTCGCCTCGTGGGTTTCACGGGAGTTGGGGCTTGACGAATACTTCGCCAAAGTCTTGCCTCAGGAGAAAGCCGAGAAGGTGAGAGCCCTCCAAAAGAAAGGGCTGAAGGTAGCCATGGTGGGTGACGGCATCAACGATGCCCCGGCGCTGACTCAGGCCGACTTGGGCATCGCCATCGGCGCGGGCACGAACGTGGCCATAGAATCTGCCGGGATCATCCTGGTGAAAAGCGACCCACGTGACATACCCAAGGTTATCAAGCTTTCGCAATTAACCTATGCCAAAATGATGCAAAACCTTTTTTGGGCATCCGGCTATAACCTCGTGGCCCTGCCGATCGCCGCGGGAGCCCTGGCATCAAGAGGCATCATTCTTCAGCCGGCCGTGGCGGCGATCTTCATGTCGCTGAGCACGGTCATCGTCGCCGTGAACGCCTTGCTCCTGAGGCAGCGGGGACTAGAAAAGAAAAGAAACGGCGCGCCGGGATGAACAAGGCCTACCTGGCGGCATGTATCAATGCCTGCAGGTTTGCTATTATGAACGCGCTAAGTTTTGTGTCATTGCGAGAAACGAAGTGACGAAGCAATCTCCGCTGAACAGAGAGAGATTGCTTCGCTCCAAAAGGTCGCCCGCAATGACAACGCATCACAAATTATTGCGTTTATAATAGTATAATTTCCTAATCTGAAGAAACGGAATATCCGAAGTAAGATGGAGGTTTGAGATGAAAATCGGAATCTTAGGAACAGGAGATGTCGGCCGGGTGCTCGGAGCAGGTTTCGTAGCGCTCGGTCATGAAGTCAAGATCGGGTCGCGCAGCCCCCAGCAGGAGAAAGTCAGAGAATGGCTGAAGAAAGCCGGACCCAAGGCTTCGGCCGGGACGTTTGCCGAAGCCGCGGCATTTGGTGATATCGCCGTCCTGGCTATTCTGTGGACGGGCACCGAGAATGCGGTCAAGCTGGCCGGTCCGCAGAACCTGGCGGGCAAGGTGGTCATCGATGTCACCAACCCTCTCGATTTTTCTGCCGGTGCGCCCCGGTTGGCCGTCGGGCACACGGACTCGGCGGGGGAGACCGTCCAGCGCTGGCTCCCCCAGGCTAAAGTCGTCAAGGCATTCAACCACGTCGGCAACGCCCATATGGTCAACCCGCGGTTTCCAGGCGGCCCCCCGACCATGTTCATCTGTGGAAATGACGGGGGAGCCAAGAAGACGGTGGCCGGATTGCTCGAGGCATTCGGCTGGCCGGTCGTCGACATCGGCGGCATCGAGGGCTCCCGCTATCTCGAACCGCTGGCCATGCTCTGGATCATCTACGGCGCCGGCAGCAACACCTGGAACCACGTTTTCAAGCTGCTCCGGAAGTGATCACTCGCAGCAGATCCGGACCTTCTCCCGGCCTTCGACCTCCTCGGTTCCGCCGTTATTGACCTGCCTGTGGCGTTGGTATATAAACTCATTTCTTAGCCCCGATAAGGAGACCAATCCATGAAACGATCCTTTTATTTATCGGCTGCCGTCATCCTTCTATTCGTCTTCGCAGCCCAAGCGCAGTACACGCCGTGGCTCTACTGGACGTTCCTGCCCAAGGAGCAGATGGATGAGATCGTCGGCGAAGCCTCGGGTGAGGCCGCTTGGCGGACCGTGGCCACGATCAACGCCTACAATAGGGACCGGCTGCCCGAAGAGTTCACGGGGACATTTTTCGAAACCCAGTATGTCCTCGATCAATTGAAGCGTTATGGCCTTGGCAGCGCCGAAATCTTTACATACCCGGGCGGAGACGCCTGGAAAGCCATCAAGGGAGCGCTCTGGGAGGTCAAGCCCATTCGCCAGAAATTGGCTTCCTATAACGATATGGTTCCGATGCTCGCCACCGGGAGCTCCCCGACGCAGGCGACAGGCGACTTGGTCTGGGTCGGCCGCGGCACACCCGAAGACATCCGCTTGGCCAAGGTGGAAGGGAAAATCGTCGTGACCGAGGGCAACATCTCTTCGGTCCACAGCGAGGCCTGCCTCAGGCAGGGCGCCCTGGGCGTCATCGCCATCAGCCAGGGACGTCCCGACTCCGGACCCCTCGTGATTCCCTGGAGCGGCATCGGGTTCCGGGGCAGACCCCCCATTCCCGGAATGGCACCGGCTGAGCAGCCCGGCGCGGCGCCCCCTCCCAAACCCAAGTTCGGGTTCAACCTTCCTCTGCGCGAAGGCGAGTTCTTGAAGAAGCGGCTTCTGGGTGGAGAGACGATCAGCGTCGACGTGAAGATCGAAACCCAGTCGCTCCCCTATGACCTGGAAAACATCGTCTGTCTGATCCCCGGCACGGACCCGAACTCCGGCGAGATCATCTTCTCCGCTCACCTGTTCGAGGGGCTCGCGAAACAGGGCGCGAACGACAACATCTCCGGGAGCGCCGCGATTCTCGAGGTGGCCCGGACGCTGCAGACCCTGATTGCCGACGGCCGGCTGCCCCGTCCCAAGAGGTCGATCCGGTTCATCTGGGGGCCGGAATTCGCCGGGATCGGACGCTGGGTCCAGGCCAACCAGGCGATCATGGAAAAGACGCTCTGCAACATCAACATGGACATGGTCGGAGAGTGGCTGACCAAGTGCCAAGCCCACATGTGCCTGATGCGGACGACCTACGGAAATCCCCACTACATTAACGACGTCGTCGAAAATTACTACCGGTATGTGGGCGAGGGCAACCGTGAACGCATCCAGAACAGGAGCTCGTCCTATCCCGTGCCGCGGAGGATCGTGTCGCCTTTCGGCGCGGACGAGCCGTTCTATTATTCGATTGAAACTCATTACGGCGCCTCCGACCATGAAGTCTTCAACGACTGGGGCTTGGGCGTTCCGGGAGTGATGATGATCGCTTGGCCCGACCCCTGGTATCATCTGTCCGGTGACCTGGCCGATAAGTCCGACTCGACGCAGCTCAAGAGGACAGCCGTTATCGGCGCAGCGGCCGCCTATACAGTCGCATCGGCGGACGATGATCTGGCCGTGCGCATCGCCGCCGAGACGGCAAGCAACGCCACGCGGCGGCTCGGCCACCAGTTCATGGTCGGTCTCGAGGAACTCAACTCGGCCAAGGCTGAATCCCTGGCCGAATCATTCAAATCCGCCCGCTCCTATCTCGAGGCGGCGCTCGTGAACGAGAAGGAAACGCTCGACACCATCCTCGAGCTCGCGGCCGATAAGGCGAAGGTCGGCGCCTACATCGTCAAGATGAAAAAGACGGTCGAAACCGTCGCCGCCGCCCATCTCGCCGCTCTGCAGACGCACATAGAGACAGTAGCGACAAGGCTCGGGACGAAACCCGTGGTCCCGGTTTTGTCGGATCTCGAAAAGAAGGCGGCCAAGATGGTCCCCCGCCCGACCCCTAAGGTCAGGGCGGACGGGTACCGGGGATATACCAAGCTCATCGAGCAGGTCCCCAAGGAGGAGAAGGCCAAGTTTCCGTATGCCCAGCTCGGGCCGGGTGATTTCATGGGTAACACGGCCGAGCTCCAGTGTCTGATCAACGGGACCCACAGCGTCCTGGACATCAAGAAGATGCTCGACGCCCAGTCCCAGCGGAAGGCCAGCCTTCAGCACATCATAAACTACATCCAGGTGCTCAGGCTCGCCGGCCTGGTCGAGATCAAGGAGCTGAAATAGATTGTCCCTCGGCCGAGTGGGGCTTTTTATCCCCTGCTATATCGACCAGGTCTATCCCCGGGTGGGGATGGCCACCGTCCGGCTGCTCAAAAAACTCGGGGTGTCATTCGAATTCCCCGAGGACCAGACCTGCTGCGGCCAGCCCCAGTTCAATTCCGGCTGCTTTAAGGACGCGGCCAAGCTGGCCGGCAAAATGTTCCGGATATTCAAGGATTTCGACTGGGTCGTCTGTCCATCGGGGAGCTGCACGGGGATGGTCCGGGAATATTATGAGCTCCTTCTCGAGCGCGACAAAGACAGATACGAGTTCAAGCATCTGGTGTCCCATACCTTCGAGCTCTGCGAGTTTCTGGTCGATGTCTTGAAGGTCGAAACGATCGACGGGTCTTTTCCTCACAAGGTCGGCCTTCACCAGAGCTGCCACGGGCTGCGCGGCCTCGGTCTCGGCGTCCCGAGCGAGCAGGTTCTGCCGGGCCGGACCGGCAAGGTGCGTCGGCTCCTCGAGTCGTTGCGTGGGATCGAAATCGTCACCACCGACCGTTCCGACGAGTGCTGCGGGTTCGGCGGCACGTTCTCGGTCTTCGAGGGGGCGGTCTCGAGCTTCATCGGCCGGGACCGGATCAAGGACTATGAGCGGGCCGGCGCCGAGGTCATCGTGAGCTACGACGTGAGCTGTCTGATGCACCTCGACGGCCTCATCTGTCGGGACAAGAGGCTGCTCAAGGTCATGCATATCGCCGAGATCCTCGACGGAGCGGTCGCATGAAAAGCCACGCCCGGCTGGCCGCCGCTTTTTTGAAACAGGAGGAGAGAGCGCACTGGCACGACCAGGCCCTCTGGTACGTCCGTGAGAAACGGGACCGGATGGCCGCCTCTGTCCCCGACTGGGAGGCCCTCCGGGAGACGGCCCAGGCCATCAAACGCCACGCTCTGGCCAACTTGCCCCGATATCTCGAGGAGTTCGAGCAAAACGCCGCGGCCCGGGGAGCGATCGTCCACTATGCGCTGGACGACGCCGAGCACAACCGCATCGTCCTCGAGATCCTGAAGGGGAGAAACGCCCGGCTGGTTGCCAAGAGCAAATCCATGCTCAGCGAGGAATGCGGCCTGAACGAGTTCCTCGAGCGGAACGGCGTCGAGGTCGTCGAGACCGACCTGGCCGAGCGGATCATCCAACTGGCCGGCGAGCGTCCGAGCCACATCGTCCTGCCGTCCATACATATCCGGAAGGAAGAGGTCGGGGAGATCTTTCATAAGCATCTAGGAACGCAGAGGGGCGAGTCCGACCCCACCCGCCTGACCCGGGCGGCGCGGTCGCACCTGCGGGAACGGTTTCTGGCTGCCGAGGCCGGGATCTCGGGCGTCAACTTCGCCGTCGCCGAGACGGGCGCCGTCGTCATCTGCACCAACGAGGGCAACGCCGACTTGGGGAACTCGCTCCCGGACCTCTATATCGCGGTCATGGGCGTCGAAAAGGTCATCCCGAAGAGCAGGGACCTGAGTGTCTTCCTGCGGCTTCTTTCGCGCTCGGCGACCGGGCAGCCGATCTCGGCCTACACATCGCATCTCTTGGGGCCGCGGCCCGGCCAGGAGATGCACATCGTCATTGTCGACAACGGCCGGAGTGAAATCCTCCGGCGAGAACGGTTTCACAAGGCGGCCTTCTGCATCCGCTGCGGGGCCTGCCTTAACACCTGCCCGGTTTACCGGCGGAGCGGCGGGCACAGCTATAACTACATCATCCCCGGGCCAATCGGGACGATCCTGGCCATGCACCGCGATCTCAAAAAATACAAAGATATGCCTTACGCCAGCACATTGTGCGGGTCGTGCACGGCCGTCTGCCCAGTGAAGATCGATATCCACCGCCAGATCGTCCTCTGGCGGAACGAGGTGGTCGAAGCGGGCTATCTCGGCCGGGCAAAATCGGCGGCGCTCAAAACGACCACACTCGGGATGAAGAGCACCCGGCTCTTCCGGATCGGAGGATGGGCCGTGCGCAAGCTCCTGAGGATCCTGCCGCCGTTTGTTTTCAATAACCGTCTGACGATCTGGGGAAGGTCGCGCAACCTGCCGAAAATGCCGGCCAGAAGCTTCAGGGCGGAGTTCCGAGCGTATTCCAGGAGCAAGACGGATCTATCAGAGTCACGTATGAACAGAGAAGCCCGATCATGAAGGACAGCCGACGGCTGGTATTAGATAAGCTAAAGGAACACGGGATCGCCGGAGATACATCGTACCCCGCCTATTCGCACCCTCATACCGGGATCACCGATCCCCGAGAGTTCTTTAGGTCGGTGGTTGAGTCGGTGGGTGGTGAATGCCGCTTTGTCGCCGACCTGGAAGCCGCCCGGAAGTGCGTCGCCGGCTCCGAGGTGTTCCTCGCGGCGAAAGAGGTCTGTTCATACGTTAAGGAGGTCGCCGAGGGCAACTTCGAAGCCGAGGCGAAGGCGGATGCCCATCAATGTGCGGAGGTTGACCTGACCATCATCCGGGGCGAGCTCGGAGTCGCCGAGAACGCGGCAGTTTGGATCAACGCCGACCCGCTCCGCCACCGGGCCCTCCTTTTCATCTCGGGGAACCTCGTCCTGGTCCTCGATGGCCGGGACATCGTGCCGGACATGGAGAGCGCTTATGCCCGGATTGATTTCTCTCGCCTTCGGAGCGGCTACTTCATCTCCGGGCCCTCCAAGACTGCGGACATAGAGCAGTGCCTGGTCATCGGCGCGCACGGCGCTAAGTCGCTTCTCGTCCTGGTCGTGGGGTAAGGGGTATCATAAAATTTTCCAGGAGCTCCAGGATCAGGCCGAGCTTGGGCGGAAGTTCTGATGCCTGCCGATTTGCCCCGGGTCATTTATGCTCAAATCTCTTTGATGTGCCTAAATCTATTGAAGGACTGACGATAAAAGACTTATAATAATCAAGAGTCGAGCTGTAATAGAATTGGGTTTGATGACTGATTTCGAGAAGCATCTTCGCGATTACTTTCCCTTCGGACTGCCGGTTTCCGCTGTAAGTGCCGACTGGCTGGGTCTGGTCGCGATTCTAAAAGAAGCTGGCCCGCATTCGCCGTCCGATACCCAGCTTTTGCGCCAGCTCGCGGCCCGGTTCAACATGCAGTGCGCTTCGAGTGCGCCGGCACTCAACCCGATCTCGCCGGGACAGCTCATTACGGCAGGGATGATCGTCGAACTCCTGCGCTATGTGGCCCTGACCTACTGTCACCAGCAGAACCCGGGTTCGCTCGGAAAGAGCCTGAGCTGGACGGCGGCACAGAAAGGCGCTGAGTTGATCTCAAAGCCGGCCCAAGCTTTTGCCGAATTCTTCCCACCTCGTCAGGTCATACTTGGACAGGAGAGCCCATCCGCTTATCTGGATGGCCAATCGGAGCTTGCTCCCCGCCGTGAGCAGGTTGCGATGGAGTCAGTTCTGCTGATATTTGCGATGAAAAACCCGGCCTTCAAGCCGTTCCGGGCACTTTATGATGATGGCCAACTTCGTAAAGCCGCGCTATATCGCGAGCTCGCCGACTCCCTCGCTGATTTTTTCGAGACTCAGCCGCCGGTGGCGGAGATCGGAACCAGCCTTTTCAGGACTCTGCTGGCGCCGATGGAGGATTCCCCTGATTCGCTGGAAGGACAGCTGGAGTTCATCCGCAAGCATTGGGCGAAGCTCTTGCCGGCATCGTTACTCGAGAAAATAGTGCTCATTGGCGATGTCTTACGGGAAGAGCGGTACCAACGCGGATTCAGTCAGGGCTCGACCGAGATACTGCGATTTGGCAAGGCCGGCAGGGTCGATATTGGCTACCCCGAGGTGGAAGCCTTCAGCCACGATGCCGACTGGATGTCCAACGTCGTGCTGATTGCCAAGAGCACCTACGTCTGGCTCGACCAGTTGTCGAGGAAATATCAGCGTCCAATTCACCATCTGAACGACATCCCCGATGAAGAGCTCGATCGGCTGGGGCGCTGGGGTTTCACCGGTCTGTGGCTTATCGGGGTCTGGGAACGCTCGCGCGCCTCGCAGACGATCAAGCAGATCATGGGCAATCCTGAGGCGATGGCGTCGGCCTACTCGCTCTATGATTACAGCATTGCCAATGATCTGGGTGGTGACGCCGCTTACGAGAACCTTAAGGAGCGTGCCTGGAAGCGAGGGATTCGCCTTTCTGCGGATATGGTTCCGAATCATATGGGGATTTTCTCACGTTGGGTCGTGGAGCATCCGGATTGGTTTATTCAGATGCCCTACATTCCGTTTCCGGTATATCAGTTCACCGGAGCTAACCTCTCCGACGATTCTCGCGTCGGGCTGCAGATTGAGGACGGATACTGGCAGCATCGCGACGCGGCGGTCGTATTCAAGCGAATCGACACCGCAACCGGTGAGGTGCGCTACATCTACCACGGCAATGATGGTACCAATATGCCCTGGAACGACACGGCGCAGTTGAATTTCCTGCTGCCGGAGGTCAGGGAGGCGGTCATCCAAACCATCCTCCACGTCGCCCGCGAGTTTCCGATTATTCGCTTTGACGCGGCCATGACGCTGGCCAAGCGTCATTACCAGCGCCTCTGGTACCCGCAGCCGGGTGAAGGGGGCGCCGTTCCCTCACGCGCCGAACACGGCCTGACCAAGGACGAGTTTGACGCGCAGATTCCGAAGGAATTCTGGCGCGAGGTAGTCGATCGGATCAAGGAAGAACGGCCGGAGACCCTCCTTTTAGCCGAGGCTTTCTGGCTGATGGAGGGTTACTTCGTGCGCACCCTCGGGATGCACCGGGTCTACAACAGTGCGTTCATGAACATGCTCAAGATGGAGGAGAATTCCAAGTACCGCCAGACGGTAAAGAATGTCCTGGAGTTCAGCCCGGAGGTCCTGAAGCGCTTCGTGAACTTCATGAATAATCCCGACGAGCGCACTGCTGTCGAACAGTTCGGCAAGGGCGACAAGTATTTCGGCGTCGCCATGATGCTGGTCACAATGCCCGGGCTGCCCATGATCGGACATGGACAGGTCGAAGGTTTTGTCGAAAGGTACGGGATGGAGTATCGTCGCGCCTATTGGGATGAACAGGTCGATGAAGAAATAGTGCGACGTCACGAGGCGGAGATATTCCCGCTGATGCGCAAGCGTCATCTTTTCTCAGGTGCGACGAATTTTGCTCTCTACGATTTCCGCTCTCCCCAAGGCGGGGTGGACGAGAATGTCTTTGCTTTTTCGAACCGCGCCGGCGATGAGCGGGCCGTTGTTATCTACAACAATGCGTACAATACGACCCAGGGCTGGATACATACCTCGACGGCGGTTAATGTGGCCTCTGCGGATAGCCCCCATTTGGTGCGCAAATTGCTGACGGAAGCGCTTGCCCTTCGGACCGGAGAGGCCGACCTGTACATTTTCCGTGATTACCGCACCCAGTTGCAGTATATCCGCTCGGGCCGGCAAATGACCACGGAAGGGCTTTTCGCGGAGTTGAGCGGTTACCAGTACCAGGCCTTTCTCGACTGGCGGGAAATTCACGACTCTGATGGATCGTGGCGTCGGCTGATGCGTCTGCTCAACGGCGCGGGAACCCAGGACATTGATGATTCGCATCGGGAACTGCAGCTGCAGCCGGTGCTCGGACCACTGCGGTCCGTTGTCAATCCGGAATATCTTCGGGCAGTCAATGACAGGGCGATCACCGATGATCTCAGGGAGGCCATGCCCTCGGACGTCTTCGTAGACGCGGTTACCAGCTTCCTGGGAGGCAACGTCATTAAGTCGGCGAGAGCACACTCTTTGTCGCGCCCAGAATCGAAGACAGCTTCCTCGGCTGTCTCGTCAGCGGTTCGTGTCTCGAAGCCCCCGGTAGACTGGGTGAGTTTCATCGGTGAAGAGAAGCTTCTGGCGCCGGTACTGGTTGCCGGAGTGCTGGAGGAGGCGTGCCGTCTCAAGAAGAGCGACGATCAACGCGTCTATCTCGAGATCGCGTTTGATCGTCTCGAAAACTGGCATCTGCGCAGAGCAATCGCCGGAGTGTTTGCAGAGTATCATCGCGACGAATATCGCGGCACTCTTGATAGCTTTCTGGTCGCGGTGCTGGTGACCTCGGAAAATATGCTCAATTCGTCCGGAGCTGTTCCGGACTGGCTATTTGACAATCCCTATCTCAAGCGATTGCTGGCCGTGAATGTTCATCAGGACATTGAGTGGTTCAGCAAGGAAGGCTGGGATCGACTTATTCGCGCCTATTGCGTGCAGGCGCATCTGAGGCTTTCTCAAGACGAACTGGGCAATAACGAGAGCTTCATAATTCTGCTCGAGCGTGCTCGGTATCTAATCGCTGCGGGCGAACAATCAGGCTACCAGTTTGTTCGTCTTAAGGATCTGCTTGGCGACAAAACTGGTGCCAATGCGAAAGGCCCCAGTTAGGCGTTCGACTTTCTTGCCAGCAGTTCGAATTTCTCTATTCCTGCATGTGCAATCAAACTCACCGACGGCTCGATGGAAATCCAGTCGCTGTTGATAATCAAGTCATAGTACCGCGGGTCATCGATCGATTCGAACCACAGTTCCATTTGTGAACGGGTGTGCTCGTCCGGCGAGATGTCGGCCGAATATTTTTCCTGATGGTTGGATGCGATCATCGAGGCCAAAATCCGTCTGCGGCCGGCGGGGCAAGGAGGGCAAGAAGAGATGGACGTGGGACGGGCATTTGGATATCATAAACCCGAGGCGTCGGATACGCCTGAAAACCACTTGAGAGGTCGCCACCCATGAACGTCAAGCGCTTGCTCCTTCTCGCCCTTTGCTTCGGCTTGGTCGTCCTGGCCGCCGGATGCAAGAAAACGGGACCCGNNCCGGCCGCGGCCGCCCCGGAGTTCGACTGGCAGATCGACCAGTTCGCCGACCTGAGGATCCTGCGTTACCAGGTCCCAGGGTTCGGGGCGCTCTCGCCCGCCCAGAAAGAGCTGGTCTATTACCTGAGCGAGGCCGCCCTCTGCGGCCGCGACATCATCTTCGACGAGAACTACAAGCACAACCTTAAGATCCTGAGGACCCTCGACGCCATCGTCAAGGACTACAAGGGCGACCGGCAGGACCCGCGCTGGAGCGAGTTCATGACCTACGTCAAGAGGGTCTGGTTCTCCAACGGCATCCATCATCATTATTCCACGGACAAGATCATGCCCGGGTTCGACGCGGATTATCTCGCCGCCCTGGTCAAGGGCTCGGAGGGCGCGAGCTTCCCGCTCGGCGAAGGCCAGTCGGTCGACGATTTCCTGGCCTTCCTTCGGCCCATCCTCTTCGACCCGGCCGTCTACGCCAAGAAAGTCTCCCAGGATTCGACGAAGGACCTGGTCGTGAACTCGGCCGTGAACTTCTACGAGGGCGTCACCCAGGCCGAGGTCGAGGCCTACTACAAGGGCATCGTCGACGAGAAGGACACGACGCCGATCTCCTACGGTCTGAACACCCGGGTCGTCAAGAAGGACGGCAAAGTCGTCGAGGAAGTCGCCTCGATCAACGGCCTCTACGGACCGGCTATCTCCAAGATCGTCTACTGGCTGGAGAAAGCGGCCGGCGTCGCCGAGAACGACCAGCAGAAGAAGGTCATCGAAGCCCTCGTCGCCTACTACCGGACGGGCGACCTCGAGAAGTTCGACGAATACAACATCCTCTGGGTCCATGACCTCTCCTCGCTCGTCGATTTCGTCAACGGCTTCATCGAGGTCTACAACGACCCGTTGGGGACGAAGGCCAGCTGGGAGTCGGTCGTCAACTTCAAGGACCTGGCGGCGACGAAGCGGGCCGACACGATCTCGGCGAACGCCCAGTGGTTCGAGGACAACTCGCCGGTTGAGCCCCGCTTCAGGAAGAAGGAAGTCAAGGGCGTCTCGGCTAAGGTCATCACGGCGGCCATGCTCGGCGGCGACTGCTACCCCTCGACGCCGATCGGCATCAACCTGCCGAACGCCAACTGGATCCGCAAGGAGTACGGCTCGAAATCTGTCACCATCGAGAACATCACCTACGCCTACGACCAGTCCTCGCTCAAGTCGGGCTTCGGCCAGGAGTTTTCATATTCCGAGGAGATCCTCGAGCGGGCCAAAAAATACGGTCCCTTGGCCGGGAACATCCACACCGACCTCCACGAGGTCCTCGGGCACGGCTCGGGCCAGCTCATGCCCGGCGTCGGCCCCGAGTCGCTCAAGAACTATCACTCGCCGATCGAGGAGTCGCGGGCCGACCTCCTCGCCCTCTATTACATCATGGACGACAAGATGGTCGAACTTGGCCTTCTTCCCCACATGGACGCGGCCAAAGCGGAATACGACCTTCAGATCCGCAACGGCCTGATGACCCAGCTCACCCGGATCCAGCCGGGGAAGACGGTCGAGCAGGCCCACATGCGCGGCCGGGCCATGGTCTCCCACTGGGTCTACGAGAAGGGCAAGGCCGAGAACGTGATATCGCGGGAGACGACGGACGGCAAGACGTATTTCGTGGTCAACGACTACCAGACGCTGCGCCGGCTCTACGGCCAGCTCCTGGCCGAGGTCCAGCGGATCACGAGCGAAGGGGACTACGAGGCGGCCCGGAACCTCATCGAGACCTACGGCGTCCAGGTCGACCAGGAGCTTCACAAGGAGGTCCTTGACCGCTACGCCAAATTAAACCTCGCGCCCTACGCCGGCTTCGTCAATCCCGTCTACACGCCGGTCGTCGAAAACGGCAGGATCGTCGACGTCAAGGTCTCCTACACGGAGGGCTACGTCGAGCAGATGCTGAGGTACGGCAAGGAGTATTCGTTCTTATAAAGATATGCCGAGTTCAGGGAGGTGCCGGATATCTCTCTTCGAGTTTCGTAAGATCCTCGCTTTGGGGACGGGTCTGCTGATGTTGGCCGGCCTGGGCGCATTCGCCCAGACCGATTAGGCTGAGGCCGGGGCCAAAGTCAAGGAAAAAACGGAAAAGCTGAGCCTTCTCGAGGCCCGGATCGGCGAGCTCCGTCGTGTCGAGAGAGAGCTCCAGAGCGGGGAAACCCTGGCTATCGTGACCGAAAACGGTGCGACGTTCCAGGACAGGGACAGGCTGCTGGCCGATCTCAGGTCTTTTGTCATCTTTTAGCGATCCTGCTGCCGAGCTATGTAGTCCTCTAAGAATCAATTGAGAGGAGTGCAGCAGGAAATATACCGTTTAAGAGGAAATGTGCTGTTTTATAGGACAATTTCTTAGGCGGGATAACAGCTCAATTTGTTTAACCGGAGGCTTTGAATCCCTAGTCACCCGAAATCCCGCCTTTTTCCAGAGAGGTAATCAATTTCCTGACATTCTGAGAACGCGGAAAGATCTTGGCATGAAAACCGCATTAAGAGATATGGCTTCTTCCAAATTCATCATTCATCGGATCATTCAATGAAGGATGGACGCAGGACGGCGAGAAGCAAGGGAGGTAATAATGGATATCAAGAAAGCGGAAATGGCGTTATTGACAGTCTTCATCTTATTTGTGGCTCCAATGGCAGTCTATGCCGGAAATGGAGTGATGCAGGATACTCTGGGACAGAATGAAAAACTAAGGG
This sequence comes from Candidatus Aminicenantota bacterium, assembly GCA_017886205.1. Lineage (GTDB taxonomy): Bacteria > Acidobacteriota > Aminicenantia > Aminicenantales > UBA8522 > UBA8522. The sequence goes on from JAFNEO010000016.1 coordinate 36,441, forward strand.
TTTCAGAGGAATTAAGATCAACTAATGGTAAATATACTCTAAGAATGCAGGACGATGGAAATCTGGTCGCCTATGATAATCAAGGAAAAGGATTATGGAGTAGCGACACAGTCGGAAGTGGGGCAATAGAGTGTGTCCTGCAGAGTGATGGTAATCTGTTGCTCAAGAATAGAAATGGAAGAGTCGTCTGGGCAACATACACAGATGGTTACAAAAACGCAAAATTGGTGATACAAGATGATGGAAACCTGGTCATTTGCAACGAAAGAGGATTAGCTGTCTGGGCTAAGGGAAGGATCAGAGACAGTTTATCAAGAGACGAAAACCTGTTAGCAGATGAGTTTATCAGATCTCAGAATAGAAAATATACTCTAGTCCTACAGGAAGATGGTAACTTAGTCGCCTATGATAGTCAAAGAAAAGCATTATGGAATAGCAATACAGTCGGAAGTGGGGCAATAGAGTGTGTTCTGCAGGGTGATGGTAATCTGTTGCTCAAGGATAGAAATGGAAGAGACGTCTGGGCAACAAATACTAATGGTTATTCAAATGCAACATTATTAATACAAGATGATGGCAATGTCGTGCTGTATAAGGAAAGAGGAATTCCTTTCTGGTCTAATGGGAACATCAATACAAACATTCAGCGCGACACGCCCCCTGCCGATGTGCCTGCCGAGGTCCGCCACCAGAACGACGCTGGGAGCGGCCGCGACGCCGGAAACGTTTTGGAAGAGGCTGTCCCCATCTATCCGGCCACCGAGCCGGCCGACGGCGAGCTCAGCCCGGCTGACGGCATCGATTTGTACAGCATCCGGCTCGATAAGGAATGGAGGCTGCTCCTCACACTCATAAACCAGGGCGACCAGAACTACAACCTGGCCCTGCTCAAATCCAACGGTGACATCATGGCATCGTTACACCGGAGAATGGGGCAGTCCGAATACCTCGATTTCACGGCGCCCGCTTCGGGAACGTATTACATCCGCGTCTCGCGCCAAGCCGGCCAAGGCCACTACAAGATCCAGCTTTCGATCCGCAAGCAGGAAAGAATAAAAGACAGTTTATCAAGTTACAACGCAGCTACCGGCGATGACGAGTTCGACAATGCACTTAACAACCTCAACTATGTCGCCCATGCAGACCTAGATAATTTTATGAATAAATTGAGTGGCACATTCGGTATCTCCAAACCGTGGATTGAGGACCTTGTTAAAAGAGAAAATATCCCCCCCGCCGACGTGTACATGATCGCAAGAACTGCATCTGTAACAAACCAGCCAATCGATACCGTTAAAAAGAATTACCTGGCCAATAGGGGTCAAGGGTGGGGCGTTATTGCCAAGCATCTGGGAATAAAGCCGGGGTCAAAAGAATTCCACGCCCTCAAAAATGACGATACAGGATTACTCTCGAAGGGAAAGAGTCAAGGACAGAAGAAAAAAGATAAGGACAATAGTTAAGCAGGCCAGGAATAGAACACCTGCGGATGGCGCTCTCTCAACAGCCAAGATTTGTGCTGACGCCAGAACGTATTTCCCGTCCTCAGAAGTCGTGACCGTTTCGCAGATTGTTATCTGTATCGAGCATTCGTGCGCCTCGGTCCTTGCCGTGTGACACCGCGGCGCGTGCTTGACCAAATTCTCATGTTCGGGAAGAATATAAATGAAATGGCGACAGCGGGCTGTTCGGAAAATAGCGCTGAGCCAAGGAGGGCGTCACAATGAGGAAAGGAAGATGCTTTTTGGTGTTGGCCGTGCTGGCCGGGCTACTGTTCATGCAAAGCTGCGAGACTTTGGACCAGCTCACGCGCGCTCTCATGAGTCTGCGGCGGTTGCAATTCAAGCTCGGCGGAATGCGTGATTTTGGCCTTCTCGGAATCAATCTTTCCGGGAAATCCGCATTAGCTGATTTTTCGGCTGCGGAAGGGCTCATGCTTGTTCAGGGATTCCGCTCCAAACGGCTGCCGGTTGAATTGACCCTGGACATCCTTGTCCAGAATCCCAACGACGGAACCGGCGGCTCGACGAAGACGGTTTCGACGCTAACCAGCCTGGAATCGCGGCTTCTTATCGATGGGAAGCCCACCGTCTTTGGAAATATCGACAAGCCCATTGAAGTTCCCGGGACGGGGCAGGCGGCGACAGTCCCGGTCCGGATGTCTATCGACTTGTATGAGTTTTTCGGCCAGCAGGGGTATGAGGAAATCATCGGTCTGGCTCTGGACCTAGGCGGCAGACGCGGAGATATGACTCGGATTTCTCTCGACGCACAGCCTAGAGTATCGACACCCTATGGAGAGATCGTTTATCCGGGACGAATCACGATCATCAGTAATGAGTATAGATAAAAGAGCCGGCAATCTCACAGCTCGCCGTCGGATGAATTGCCGGGGCCGCTCCGGCTTCCGGATAAAAGGCCTTTCTATTCGTCTGGTTGATTTTTCCTGAGACTCTGAGAATGCGGAAAGATGTTGGCATGAAAACTGCATAAACACAGGTGGCTTCTCCCAAGCCCATCGTACTTTCAAAAAAAGATAGGCGCAGGACAGCGAGAGGGCAAGGAAAAGAAGGAGGACAAAATGATTTGGACAGGAGGAAATCACCCATGAAGAGAATTCTGACGGTATTTGTCTTGATGGTTTTCTTGTTGGCGGCCGTCGACTGCGCGTCTTGGAACAAGACCACGCGGGGCGCTGTGATCGGCGGCGCCGGCGGCGCCGTCGTCGGCGGGGTGATCGGCCATGCCGCCGGAAGCACCCTGCTCGGCGCGATCCTCGGGGCGGCCGNNGGGAATTATATGGACAAACAGGCCGCGGAAATGCAGCGGGATCTTGAAGGGGCCGAAGTCCAGCGCATCGGGGAAGGCATTAAAATCACCTTTGACAGCGGGATTCTTTTTGACATTGACAAATCCGACCTCCGGCCGGTCAGCCAAACAAACCTGGCCGAGCTGGCCAAAATCCTGAATAAATATCCCGATACCAACATTCTTATCGAAGGCCATACGGACGACACCGGATCGGATGACCACAACATGAACCTTTCGAAGGACCGCGCTCAGGCCGTGTCTCTTTACATGGCGACACTCGATGTCAAGTCGGCTAGGTTCTCGACCGCCGGCTACGGCGAAACGCAGCCGATCGTGATGAACGATACGCCCGAAGGCCGGCAGAAAAACCGCCGGGTGGATATCGCTGTCATCGCCAACGATAAGCTGAAAAAGGCCGCGCAGGAAAAGGCGAAAAGCTGAATCATTTAATCATTTAAAGGAGGTCGCATGGATATTTTGTGGACGATTGTGATCGGTCTTGTGATTGGGGTCATCGCCAAGTTTCTCATGCCGGGAAGAGATCCGGGCGGATTTATCATTACGATTCTTCTCGGTATTGCCGGGTCCTTTGTAGCGACCTACATCGGACAACGCCTCGGCTGGTATAGAGAGGGCCAGCCGGCCGGGTTCATCGGAGCGATTCTTGGAGCCATCCTGATCCTAATCGTTTACCGATTGATTAAGAGGAGATAGCGACTTCTAAGAATCAATTGAGAGGTGTGCAGCAGGAAATATACCGTTTAACAGGAAATGTGCTGTTTTACAGGACAATTTCTTAGCCGGGAAAACAGCTAATTTCGTCCGCCCGGAGGCTTTGAATCCCTGGTCGCTCGAAATTCCGCCTTCTTCCAGAGAGGCAATTTTTTTGCCTGGGCTTTTTTCGTCCGGTGGATTTTTCCTGCCACGCCGAGAACGCGGCAAGATCTTGGCATGAAAACCGCATTAATACGGGTGTCTTCTCCCGAGTCAATCGTGCCATCCAAGAACGGATGGGCGCAGGACAGAGTCAAAAAGGAGGTTTTATGAGAAACAAAAGGCTGATATTTTTCGTCGTCGGATTCCTGATTGTATTCTCTCTGAGCACATTTGCCGAAACCACAAAGCTCAAGAGCATCGGACAGTACACCCTGGTGAGGATCCGGGGCCAAGTCCCAACCCAGGATGTCATGAAGATGCTGGTGGACCGCTACGCGGCGGACATCAAATACGGCTTTGACCTGGCCGGCGCCGGCGATCTTTACCTTCCCTTCATGGACCAGGTGAAGAGTGCTGCGTTCGAGGAGAAATCTCTCCCCGTCGGCGATAAGCTCATGTGGATGCTCTTCCGCTCGCACGGAAACGTGAAAGTGGCCCGGGACATCGAGTGGGCCGGCAAGGCGCCGCTGGACGTGTTTGCGTTCGCCGTCGGTAA
>JAFNEO010000017.1 GCA_017886205.1 Candidatus Aminicenantota bacterium
CACCAGCGGGCTGACGAATCCCATACCCGAGCCTTAGCGGAGTTCCACAGCGCCGAGAAAAACGTTGAGGAAACGGCGTGAAAAACCCGAGTCGAGCGGCGACATCCCTGAATCCTGGCAGCAAGAAAAGAACAGTTGTCAAACTGAAACCAGCTCTTTATAATGAGATTACGCCATGGAGGAGGAACGAATGTCGCAAAAAATCCCTTCGCCTCAGTTTGCTAACATCGTCATGCTGGGCGCGGTCTGGGGGTTCGCCGAAGCGGGCCTCGGCCTCGGCCTGCAGAGATGCGCCTCTCTTGCTTCTGGCTCGATCATGACGGGAGTGGCGCTCCTGTTTATCGCCGCGGCCTGGGTCCTCACCCGACGGGTCGCCGGAGTTGTCCTTATGGTCATACTGGTGACACTGATGAAACTGTTCGATGCGCTCCTGCTCTCCCTGCCGCTCAAACACGGCGCGGTGGCCAACCCCATCTTCGCTTTCTGGGCGGAAGCCCTGGCCTTCCTGGTCATTGTCACCATCATCAAGGAGTCCCTGGCCCAAAAAAAGCACGGTCAGGCCGCCCTGGGAGCCGGAGCCGCTCTTCTGGCTGTGAACCTGTTCCCGCTGGTGAGGTTCGCAACCGGAATCCCGGCCTGTGTCTATCCGGGCACCGGCTATCCCCTTTCCCTCTACTATGCGCCTATCGCTGTCGGCCTCTCTATGATCATGGTGCCCGCAGGTTTCTGGCTGGGTGAACGGATCGCCGTGAGCGAGAGCGCGCACGAGGCGTTCGTCAGAGGGAAGGCTTTCCGCTACTGGATCTCTCCAGTGACCTTGGCCATCTGCCTTCTCCTCATGGCCGCGATCCATCTGGTCGGCTGACCATTTCCCCGGCCGTCTAAAAAGGAGTGCGCCGATGGAGAACACAATAAAGAAAAAAAGTCGGACGGTCACCCGGCGAGCCTTCCTGCAAGGCCTTGGGGGCGGAGCAGCGGGCGCCGCGCTGGCCACCCGGATGCGGGGCCAGAATGCCGGTGCCGGCCAGGCGGGAATCGCGCTGCCTCCGGCGCTTGCCCAGAAAACCATAACCTTCACGGTCAACGGAAAGAGTGTCTCCGTGGATGTCGAACCCCGGGAAACCCTGCTCGAGGTCTTGCGGGAAAAGCTCAAGCTCACTGGAGCCAAAAAGACCTGCGACCGGGGGGAATGCGGCGGCTGCACCGTGCTTATCGACGGCCAGGCGGTTTATTCCTGTCTCTTCCCCGCCGTTCGAGCCGACGGAAGACAAATCATCACCGTCGAAGGCCTGGCCGAGGGCGAGACCCTTCATCCCGTCCAACAGGCGTTCATCGAGAAGGACGGATACCAATGCGGCTATTGCACGCCCGGGTTCATCATGTCCACGGTCGCTCTGCTTGGCCAGACCCCGTCCCCCTCGCTGGCGGAAATCAAGGCGGGCTTAAGCGGCAACCTCTGCCGCTGCGGTAATTATGTCAAGATCGACGAGGCCGTAGCCGCGGCATCACAGAAGATGAGGAAGGCCTGAGATGAAGAAGAACGCTTATCTCAAAATGGCCATTGGAAACAAGCCCCAGGGAAAAGAGACATCGACTCCGGCGCCCGCCGAATTCAAGCTTATCGGGAAGCCGACGCCGCGGGTGGACGGAAAGCTCGTCGTCACGGGCCGGGCCATGTACACGCACGATATTTTTTTCAAGGACATGCTCTACGCCAAAATCCTCCGCTCGCCCTATGCCTCAGCCGAGGTCGCCGCTGTCGACCTCAGCGCGGCTCAGAACCTGCCCGGCGTCAAGGCCGTTCTCAAACTCAAAGAGGGCCGAGTCAAGTACGAGGGAGAACAGATCGCAGCTGTAGCGGCGGTCAACGAGAAGACCGCCGAAGAAGCCCTCAAACTCATCAAGGTCGACTACAAGGCCCTCCCTTATGTCGTCACTCCGGACAAGGCCATGGCCGATGGCGCACCCCGGGTCCACGACTCCGCCAACGTGGAGAAAATCAACGAATACAGCCGGGGGAACATTGACCAGGGCTTCGCTGAGGCGGAGGTAACCTTCGAGCGGACCTACAAGACCGCCATCGAGATCCACCAGACCGCGGAAACCCACGCCAGCGTCGCCAAATGGGACGAGGATGAACTGACCGTCTGGGACTCGACCCAAGCCATCTTCAACGTCCGCGACGGCCTGGCCGAAGCGCTCGGCATCCCCGAGACCAAAGTCCGGGTCATTAAGATGTACATGGGAGGCGGTTTCGGAAGCAAGCTGGATGCCAATGAGCACACGATCGTCGTCGCCAAGCTGGCCAAAGAGACCGGCCGGCCGGTCAAGATCACGCTCTCGCGAAAGGAAAATTCGTTGTGCGTAGGAAACCGACCCTCCACCCAAATCACCATCAAGGGAGGGGCAAGGAAGGACGGAACTCTGACCGCTCTTTCCTTTAGAAACACCACCTGCGGAGGACTGGACAGCGGAGACCAGTGTTCCGAGCCCACGATCGACGTCTATAAATGCCCGAATGTCAAGGTGGAGGAATTCACCGTCTTCACCAACACCGGCGCCGGCCGTGCAACCCGGGCCCCCGGCCACGTCCAGGGGACCTTCGCCCTGGAAGGTTTCATGGAGGAGCTGGCCGCGGAGCTCGGCCTCGATCCCTTGGAGTTCCGCAGAAAAAATTATACGACATCCAACGAGGGAGGGACCGGGATCGTGTATTCCTCCAAAGGGTTGGATAAATGCTACGACATCGGCGCTCAGAAGATCGGCTGGACGAGGCGCAATCTGAAGCCGGGCGACGGCCAGGGGAAGAAAAGGCGTGGACTGGGAATGGCCAGCCAGATCTGGTGGGGAGGAGGAGTCCCCGGCACTCTGGCCGATATTAAGATCCACCGCGACGGCAGTGTGGAAGCCGTGAGCGGCACCCAGGACATCGGCTGCGGGACCAGGACCTACATGGCCACCGTCGCCGCCGAGACGCTCGGCCTCGAGCCTCAAGATATCACGGTCAAGATCGGCGACACGGTCTATCCATGGGCGCCCATCTCGGGCGGAAGCCTGACGGCGCCATCGGTGGCCCCAGCCGTCCGGGACGCCGCCCTCCAAGCGGCCGAACACCTGAGAGGCATAGCCGCCAAGAAGCTGAGTGTGCCGGCCGCCGACATCGTCCTCGCCGACAAGAAGCTTTTCGACAAGAACAAGCCCGAAAACAGCATCGCCTTTAAAGACCTGGTCAAAGGGCTGCGCCGGGAGGCCGTCTTTCACGGGGAACGCGGCCCCATGCCGGCCGGGTTCGCCTACAACACCTTCGGCGCCCATTTCGCCGAGGTCGAGGTGGACACCGAAACAGGAAGGATCAGCGTGCTCAAGGTCGTCGCCGTCCACGAGATCGGCCGAGTGTTGAACAGACTGACGGCCGAAAGCCAGGTCGTCGGCGGCATTACTCAGGGCATCAGCACGGCCCTGTTCGAAGAGCGGGTCCTCGACGAGAACACGGGCAAGATGGTCAACCCCAACCTGCAGACATACAAGATCGCGACCTCCATGGACATGCCCGAGATCGTCCCCTTGTTCGTGGACCTGGTGGACCCGAGGATCAACAACCTGGGAAACAAGGGCCTGGGCGAGCCACCCCGGATCCCGAGTTCGGCCGCTGTAGCCAACGCCGTCTACAACGCCGTTGGCGTCCATCTCCGGGAGATCCCGATGACCCCGGACAAGGTCCTCAAGGCCCTTCGCGGCAAGGAGGCGGGGTCATGAAAAACTTCCAATGGACCGAACCTCAGACCATAGAACAGGCAATTGCCTGGCTGGCCAAGGCGAATGGGAAGGCCGTCCTGATGGCCGGCGGGACCGACCTGTTCACCGAGATGAAAGAAGGAGTCGTCGAGCCGGACCTGGTCATCGACCTCAAGTCCATCCCCGGTCTGGCCTCGATCCAAAAGGATAAGGACGGAGTCCATATCGGAGCTCTAACTACCGTCGCCAGCCTGGCGGCCGATGCAATGATTAAGCTGGACTATGCGGGCCTGAGTGCAGCGGCGGGATCACTCGCCACACCGCAGCTCCGGAACGTCGGCACGGTGGGCGGAAACCTCTGCCAGAGGCCCCGCTGCTGGTACTACCGGGACGCGCAAATGGATTGCCGAAAGAAGGGCGGGAGCCAGTGTTTCGCCGCCAAAGGCAGGAACAAGTACCACGCCATCTTCGGCGGCGGGATCTGCCACATCGTTTACCCCTCAGACCTGGCCCCGATGCTCGTCGCCCTGGATGCCCAAGTTACGATCAGCTCTCCGCGGGGAGAGAGGAACCTGCCCCTCGCCGAGTTCTACAGCTTGCCGGCGAAGAATGTCCGCCGGGAAAACGTCCTGGCGCCGGACGAACTCGTCCGCGAGGTCAAGATTCCGTTGGCCAAAAAAGGTACGAGGAGCGCCTACGTCAAGCTCAAGGAGAGGGAGACGTGGGATTTCGCTCTGGTCTCGGCCGCGGTCCGGGGAACCGTTTCGGGCGGGGGCCTCAGCGATGCGGCGGTCGTCCTGGGTGGCGTCGCTCCGATCCCCTGGCGGCTGGGAAAGACGGAAGCCTCGCTCAAAGGCAAGAAACTCAGCCAAGCGCTGGTCAAGGAGGCCCTCCGCGCGGACCTTCAAGAGGCCCGGCCTCTCGAGGAAAACGGCTATAAGGTCGAGCTCGTGGAGGCGGCCGTCACCCGCGCACTGCTGAGCCTGACGCGCCCGCTGTGAATCATTAATGAAAAACAAAAAACTGAGGGCTGGATCGCTGCTGGCGCTGGGCACGCTTCTCCTATTGACCGGTTTATCATTCGGGCTCCTCTCGCTGAAACAGCCCGGAGATACCGAGAGGGAGGACTCTCGGGCCGGAGACAAAATCACGGTCATCGCCCTCTACCCCTCTGTCGGCACGATCAAGGACCTGATGACCCTGCGGCAAAATAGGCTGATCGACGTCCCCAACTTGGCGGTGGTGGGCGTCTATCACGAAAAGGAGAAAACCGACTACAGTAAATCCAAGGCCTTCGCCGCTGAGAACGGCCTGGACTGGATTACTTTCCACCCGATCTCATCCCCGATTTCGGCAGAGACGGTTTTTCAAATAAACGACTGCACTCCGGAGTTCGAAAAGATCTTCGCTCGAGCCGACGGGGTTATTTTCTTCGGGGGACCGGACATCCCTCCCTATCTTTATAAGGAAAAGACCAGCCTCCTGACCATCATCGAAGACCCCTACCGCCATTTCCTGGAAGTGTCCTTTGTTTTCCATCTCCTGGGCGGATACCAGGACGAGAGTTTCCAGCCTCTCCTCGACCAGCGGCCGGACTTTCCCGTCCTGGGAATCTGCCTGGGCTGCCAGAGCCTCAACGTGGGAACTGGGGGAACGCTCACTCAGGACATTTGGTCGGAGGTCTACGCTGCCGCTACGGTCGAGGACGCTATCGCACTCGGTCCCCCCAACTGGCACTCCAATCCTTATGCTCATCTCCTTCCCCAGGATCGATTCTCGGGGTTCATTTTCCACGAAATCCAGTTTGCGGGTGAGGGACGGTTTCAGAAAAGGATCGGCTGGAACCGGAAAGACCATCCCTTCATTTTTTCGTCCCATCACCAGCAGGCAGAAAAGCTCGGCAAGGGCTTTCGGGTTATTGCCTCCTCGCTCGACGGAAAAGTTGTCGAGGCCATCGAGCACGAACGCTACAACCGTGTGTTGGGCGTCCAGTTCCATCCCGAGGCCTGGGTTCTGTTCGACCCGGATTATCAGACCAGGTTCACTCCCCAGGACAAAGAGCCCTTCGGCCTCAAGGCCTATTTGGAGGAGCGGCCGGCGAGCCTTGCCTTCCACCAGAAGCTCTGGGCCTGGGTGACCCGAGGGTGGATCGAAACCCGCCGTGCCGGAGGTCAATAATTCTTATCGGTTGAAATTATCTCCATCTTTGTGAAGGGCTGGCACTGCGAGTTGACTAATTCCTATTTATATTATAAGATTACTAAGATATGTTCGGAAAGGAGCCTGAGATGAAGCGATACATGGTTCCTCGCGTCAGCCACTGCAAAAGCGGCTGCCGACGTCGATCCTGAGCACGATGTAAAACGGCTCTTTAGGCCTGAAGAGCCCGTCTTTTTTTTCCTGAGCGGGAGAAAGAGATGGGCTTTTTTTATTTTAGGGGGAACCGGGCGATCCGGCGGATGAGCGACGAGGTGGAGTGTCCCTCAAAGTAGCGGATGCGGGCGACCCGGCCGCCGGCCGCTTCGACCTCGGCCCGGCCGACGATTTCGTGGGGGCCCCAGTCGCCGCCCTTGACCAGGACGTCCGGCAAGAGCGCGGAGATGATCTTTTGCGGTGTCGGCTCAGCGAATGAAGTCAGGTAATCGATGTCGGTGACCGCGGCCAGAATCTCGAACCTCTCCCTCAACGGGAAGATGGGCCGCGTCGGCCCCTTGAGCCGGCGGACCGAGGCGTCACTGTTGAGGGCGACGATGAGGATGTCGCCCAGGTTCTTGGCCTCGTGGAACAGCCGGACATGCCCGGCGTGGAGAAGGTCGAAACAGCCGTTGGTGAAGACGACCTTCTTGCCCCGGCGTTTGAGCTGCCGGCGGATCGCGGCGAGCTCTTTGAGGCCGTAGACTTTCCTGGCTTTTCCCTTCATCCGGCTTATGACTGCGGGGGCTTGATCCCGATCCCCGGTGAGAAGCTCCAGCCGTGGGCGAGCCTTCCGATGCCCACGTCCTTGTGCGTCGAAGAAACCAGGAATGAGTAGAGGTTGCGGTGATAGTCGTAGGGATAGCCGTCCCTCTTGTGGACGGCGAGATCCAGATAATAGGTGCCGTTGACCAGGCTCAGCGTTTCGATCCGGCAGACGACCTTCCCTTCCCCCTGGATGGAGACCGCCTCATAATCTTCGAGCTGGGTGTTCGTGCCGTAACAGCAGATGCCCTGGGAGTTGAAGAGGCCGATGCCGAAGACGAAATCGTCCGCCGGGCTGTGGGCCACAACGTCCATCTCAACAACCAGGCTGTCCTCGGGAGTGAAGACGCGCCGCTCCTGGCCGCGGGCGTTCTTCAGGCTAACCCGGGTAATCTCGATCTCCCGTTTTCCCCAGCGGTTCTCCCGCCGCTCCTCCTGGCCGTTTGGCGCCGCCGCCGGCTCCTGCTGCCGCCGCTCGAAGCTCCGCTCCTGCTCCTCGGCGACGTCCTGGAGGTAGGCGTCGACGACCCGCTTGGGCTCGCCGATCCTCTGGACGCGGCCACTCTTGAGCCAGGCCACCCGGTCGCAGATCTTCCCCACGGTGTTCAGGTCGTGACTGACGAAGAGGATGGTCTTCTGGCGGCGCCGGAAATCGTCGATCCGGTCGAGGCACCTGGGGACGAAGGCGGCATCGCCGACGGCCAGGACCTCGTCGATGAGCAGGATCTCCGGGTTGACGTTGATGGCGATGGCGAACCCCAGCCTCATGTACATGCCGGACGAATAGGTCTTGACCGGCGCGTCGATGAATTCCTCGAGCTCGGCGAAGGCCACGATCTCGTCGAACTTGGCGCTGATCTCCTTCTTGGAAAGCCCCAGCATGATGCCGTTGATGAAGACATTCTCCCGCCCCGTGATCTCCGGGTGGAACCCGGCGCCGAGCTCGATCAGGGCCGAAATCTTGCCTTGGGTCCGGACCTCCCCCTTCGTCGGCTTGGCGATCCCGGCGATGAGCTTGAGCAGGGTGCTTTTCCCCGACCCGTTCTCACCGATGACACCGAAGGTCTGGCCTTTCTCCACCGAAAGCGTGACGTCGTCGAGCGCAGTCACCAGTTCGTCCGGCCGGAGCGCCCGGAAGAGGTCTCCCTTGACCAGGGCGCTCTTGAACGTCTGGAAGCGGTGCCGGGAGGAATATTTCTGGTAGATCCGGGAGACGTGGTCGACCTCGATGGCCTGCATTCAGACCTCCTCGGCGAAGGAATCACGCAGCCGGTCGAAGATCATGTAGCCGATAGCAAAGAAGACCAGGGAGACGAGGAAAGTCACGCCGAGGCGCTTCCAGTGGAACAAGCCGCCGTAGAACAGGCAGTACTGATAGCCTTGGATGATGTGCGTCATCGGATTGAGGTTGAGCATGAGGCGGAGGGGAGCCGAATTCTGGATGCTTCCGAAGGTCATCGGATAGATGATCGGAGTAGCGAAAAACCAGAAGGTCAGCCAGTTGGACAGGATATCCTTGATGTCCCGGAAATGAACGGTCAGGGACGAGATCATCAGGTTGAAGCCGAGGGTGAAAATGTACTGGACGAAGACGACGACGGGCAGGAGCAGGGCGTAGGGAGTGAGCGGCCTCCCCATGAGCAGGATGAAAAGAAGGAGAATGGGCAGCCCGAAAAAGAAATGGATCATGTTGCTGGTCACGGTGACCACGGGGAGGACCTCGGCCGGGAAGAGGATTTTTTTGATCAGGTTTCCGTTGATCATCAGGACGTTGGCCGACTCCAGGGTGGACGAGGCGAACCAATGCCAGGGCAGGATGCCGCAGAAGAGGTAGAGCGCATAGATCATGGGCTTGGATTCGAAGGCCGGGTCGCGGGGGTTGATGATAAGGCCGAAAACGGCCGTGTAGACGATCATCAGGAGCAGCGGGTTGAAAAAGGACCAGAGGAAGCCGAGGACGGTGCCCCGGTAGCGGGCCTTGAGCTCGCGCACGACCAGGTTCTGGATCAGGACCCGATACCGGTAAAGCTCCTTGAGGTTTCTAAAAATGCGGGCCACGGTCCTCTCCAGCAAAGATCGCCTTCATATCGGGCGTATATTCGCCCGTCTCCTCGTACACCCGCAGGGGCGGAAGGACTTTAAGAGAAGGAGCGGCGAAGCGGCACTCGGCCATAAACCAGCGGGCGGGCTCCCCGCCCCGCGAATGGACGAAGCGCAGGGTCTTGACCTTCAATCCGACTTCCTCCGCCGCCCTGTCGAAATCGCCTTTCCTCTTGACCGGGTAGATGAAACAGGCGCGGCCGTCCTGCTCCAGGACGCTTCCGGCGGCCTGCATTATATCAAAAATGCCGCCTTTAATCTCATGCTTGGCGATGGATTTTTCTTCGGAGACACTGAGGTGTCCGCCAGTGCTTTTAATATACGGCGGGTTGGAAAAAACGAGGTCGAACTTCTCCTCAGGCCGAAAAGCCCTGAGGTCCTGCTCCAAGACAACGATTTTTTTTTCGAGGCGATTGAGGGCGATATTGCGGCGGGCCAGCTCGGCCAGGCCGGGCTGGACCTCCAGGCAGATGACCCGCCGGAAGGGTTTCCGGCTGAGAAGAAGAGAAATGATGCCGTTGCCGGCGCCCAGCTCGAGCAGATTGTCCGCCGGCCGGGTGCGGATGAAATCGGCCAGCAGAGGGGCGTCGACCGAGAACCTGTATCCCCGCTTCTTCTGGAGGATGAGGACGCGGCCGTGGTAGAACGAGTCGAGGGTTTCATCCTCGCCGGGCGAGGGCTTAATCCTTTTCATCTTCACTCAGCTCGGCGAACACGATCACCAACTCCGGCCCGACCTCTGCGTATCCGCCCCGGACCGGGAATGACTCCCCTGAGTCGCCCGCCCGGTACGTCACCAGGCCTGGGCCCAGCGCCGCAAATAGCGGGCGATGCCCCGGAAGGACCCCCAGGTATCCTTCCAGGCTCGGGATGCTCACTTCATCGACGTCTGTATCAGCCAGGAGGCTCCGGGAAGTGATAACCCTGAGCCGGAGCGAGGAGCGGATGTCCCGGCTCATGAGGCCTGCAGCTCCTCGGCCCGCAGGACCACTTCCTCGATCGGCCCCGCCATGTAAAAGGCCTGTTCCGGCTTGTCGTCGTGTTTTCCCTCGACGATCTCTTTGAAGCCGTGGACCGTCTCTTCGATGGACACATATTTTCCCGGCCGGCCGGTGAATTCCACGGCCACGTGGAAGGGCTGGGAGAGGAACCGCTGGATCTTGCGGGCTCGGGCGACGACCAGCTTGTCCTCGTCCGAGAGCTCCTCAATGCCCAGGATGGCGATGATATCCTGGAGGTCCTTGTATCTCTGCAGGACCTCCTTGACCCGCCGGGCCACCTGGTAGTGCTCCTCGCCGATGATGCGCGCGTCCAGGATCCGGGAAAACGAATTCAGCGGGTCAACGGCCGGATAAATGCCGATATCGGTCAGAGCGCGAGACAGGTTGGTGGAGGCATCGAGATGGGAAAACGTCGTCGCCGGGGCCGGGTCGGTGAAATCATCGGCCGGGACGTAGATGGCCTGGACCGAAGTGATCGACCCCTTTTTGGTCGAGGTAATCCGCTCTTCGAGCTCGCCGAGCTCGGTCGCCAGGTTGGGCTGGTAGCCGACCGCCGAGGGCATCCGGCCGAGGAGCGCTGAAACCTCTGAGCCCGCCTGGGTGAAGCGGAAGATATTGTCGATGAACAGGAGGATATCCTGGTTCATCTCATCACGGAAATATTCGGCCACCGACAGAGCCGCCAGTCCGACGCGGAGCCTGGCCCCGGGAGGCTCGGTCATCTGCCCATAGATCAGGGCCGTCTTGTTGATGACGCCTGACTGTTTCATTTCCAGCCAGAGGTCGTTGCCTTCCCTCGTCCTCTCCCCTATTCCGGCGAAAACGGAGTAGCCGCCGTGCTTCTTGGCCACATTGTGAATGAGCTCCTGGATGATGACCGTCTTGCCCACGCCCGCCCCGCCGAAGAGCCCGATCTTCCCACCCTTGAGGAACGGCTGGATGAGGTCGATGACCTTGATCCCGGTCTCGAACATCTCGAGCTTGGTGCTCTGCTGCTCGAGCGACGGCGGCAGGCGGTGGATGGGATATTTTTTCTTCGCCTCGACGGGCCCCAGGTGATCCACGGGCTCACCGATGACATTGAGCACGCGGCCGAGCGTCCCCTCCCCCACGGGCACTTCGATCGGACCTTCCAGGTCAACCGCCGCCATCCCCCTGGCCAGGCCGTCGGTCGGATGCATGGCGATACAGCGCACCTTGTCCTCGCCGATGTGCTGTTCCACTTCGACGATGATGTCCACGGGGAAGGGCGTCTCGAACCCTTCACTCGTGATCCGGATGGCGTTGTAGATCTCCGGCAGCTCCATGCCCTTGAACTCGACGTCCACTACGGGACCGATAATTTCGACCACCCGGCCGATTCGACGGCTCTCGCTCTCGTTGGTCATGGCGTTCTCTCCTATTTGGCCAGGGCTTCCACGGCCGTCATGATCTCCAGCAATTCCTTGGTGATGGAGGCCTGCCGGATCTTGTTCAGGACGAGGACCAGGTCGCTGATCAGCTCCTCGGCGTTCTTGGTGGCATTCTCCATGGCCATCATCCGGGCCGCCTGCTCGGCGGCCAGGGACTCGAAAAAGCAATGATACACCTGCGTCTCTATATAGAGAGGCAGGAGTGACCGCAGCAGCCGGTCCGGCTCGGGCTCCCAATCCGGGGGATAAGAAACCCGGGCGGCATCGCTTTCCGTTTCGGAGACCGGAAGGAGGCGGGCGATGGAGAGGCGCGGGGCCAGGATCGACTTGAACTCGTTGTGGATCAGGTAGACGGCGTCTACCCGGCAAAACACATACTGCCGCATCAGGAAATGGGCGATCTCCTTGAGGTCGCGGAGGCCGAGCCTATCCGGCTTTTCGGTGTAGGCCCGGTGGACGGCAAACCGTTGCCTCCTGAAGAAATTGACCGCTTTCTTGCCCACCAGGACCAGCCCGATATCGCAGTGAGCCGATTTTTCCTCGAGAAAAGCCTGAGCCTTGGCCAGCAGGTTGGAGTTGAAGGCCCCGCAGAGCCCCTTGTCCGAAGTGACGATCAGGACCTCGATCTTTCTCTCTTCCCGCCGGTCGAGCAGAGGCGACGCCTGGCGGCCGGCCCAGGAAGCAATCTTTTCCAGCAGGCTGGGCAGGTCGTGCCACTGCGGCCGTCCCTCCAAGACTGTGCGCTGGGCCTTCTTGAATTTGGCCATCGATACGGTCTTCATCGCCTGGGTGATCTGCTGGGTGTTCTGCACGCTCTTGATGCGGCGTCGGAGGTCGATGAGAGCCGGCACGCTATTCTTCTTTTTTGAACCGGGCGTTGAATTCCTGCAGGGCCGCGGCGATCGCTCCGTCCAGGGCGGCGTCGATGGTTTTTTGCTCCGCGATCTTGCGGAGGACGTCCGGCCGTTCCTTTTCCATGTACGCGTAAAGCTCGGTCTCGTACTGCCTGATCTTTTTCACCGGGAGTTCGTCCAAGAACCCCCTGTTCCCCGCGTAGATGATCAGGACCTGCTTCTCGACGGGAAAAGGGGCATACTGGTCCTGCTTCAGGACCTCGGTCAGACGCTCCCCCCTGTCCAGCTGGGCCTGGCTGGCCCGGTCGAGCTCGGTGCCGAACTGGGCGAAGGTCACGAGATCCCGGTACTGGGCCAGGTCGAGCCGCAGCTTCCCGGCCACCTGCTTCATGGCCTTGATCTGGGCGTTTCCGCCGACGCGGGAAACCGAAATACCGACGTTAATGGCCGGACGGATGCCGGCGTTGAACAGCTCCTGCTCGAGGTAGATCTGACCGTCGGTGATGGAAATGACGTTGGTCGGGATATAGCCCGACACGTCGCCGGCCTGGGTCTCGATGATCGGCAGGGCCGTCAGGCTCCCGCCGCCGGACTCCTCGTTGAGCTTGGCCGCCCGCTCGAGCAGACGGGAATGAAGATAGAAGACGTCTCCCGGGAAGGCCTCGCGCCCCGGCGGCCGGCGCAG
>JAFNEO010000018.1 GCA_017886205.1 Candidatus Aminicenantota bacterium
GTCCCTAGGGTACCGATGGCTCCGGCCCGGCGGACTCCTTTGCGGCCGGGGTATTCGGACCCGATGGCTTGGGCGGCATCCTCCACAACCCAGAGGTCGTATTTCCCGGCCTGCTTCATGATGGGGTCCATGTCGGCAACCTGACCGTAGAGATGGACGGGGAGGATGGCCTTGACCCGGCCGAGGCGGCGTGCCTTCTGGAGCTTCAGGAGGACTTCTTCGAGGTTCGACGGGTCGATGTTATAGGTGCCCGGGTCGATGTCGCAGAAGACTGTTTTGGCGCCGAGGCGGGCGATCGCCCCGGCTGTAGCAAAAAAGGTGAACGGGGTTGTCACAACCGCATCCCCGGAGCCGATGCCCAGGGCCATCAGAGAGATGATCAGCGCATCCGACCCGGACGAAACACCGACGGCGAAGCGGACGCCGCTGTAGGAGGCGATCTCCTCTTCCAGGGTGTTGACCTCAGATCCCAGGATGAAATTCTGGGCGGACAGGACTCCGAGCACCTTCTCGTTGATCTCATCCTTGATGGCGGCATACTGGGCCTTCAGGTCGAGCATGGGAATATTCATCAGGTCTCTCCTTACATAGGGGCTTTCTTGAGTTTTTTCTTTTCGATTAAGAGCTGTCCCTGATAGGAGACATAGCTCAGCAGGATCATTACGCGTTCCTTATCGCCGATCTCCTTCTGGAAAATACCTTTGAGGCCTTTGAGTGGGCCTTCGGCGACCTCGATCTCGTCTCCCACCTGAGGCATCGCGCCGTGTTTTTCGAGCTCGATCAGCCCACCTATCTCCCGGGCCTGGATCTTCTGGATGACTTCGACGGGGATGGGGATGGGTCCCTCCCTGTTTCCCACCACCCGTTTGATGCCCCGGGTGTACTTGACCAACTGGTATTGGTCAGGGAACTCGAAGACGAGGAACCCGTAGCCGGGGAAAAAAGGACGGACCCGCCCTTCCTGCTTGTAGACGGGATTGTAGTATTTGAACCCGCCCTCGGTGAACAGCTTTTCCACCTGGAATTCTTTCTTGGGCTTGGTGTTGATGATGTACCAGTTTTCCATAGCATTCAGTCGAGAAGCTTAAGTTTCCTGTAGAATTCGGGCCTCCGGTCCTGTAGAAAGTGCCTCTTGGCGAACGAATGCGCCATCCCGGCCAGGTCGCAGTCCGAATAGAGAATGCAATCCCTGTCCTTCGGGGCGCGGGCGATCACCCGGCCGTCGGGGTCGACGACATAGGACTCGCCGGCAAAATGGTTGACCTCTTCCTTGCCCACCCGGTTAGCCAGGGCCGCATAATACCCGTTCTGGAAAGCGGCGATCTGGAGTTCGGCCTCGAAAATGCCCTCGGCCCACTCGCCTACTGCTCCCGCCTGGGGGACGACGACGATCTCCGCGGCCTGGAGGGCCAGCTCGCGCATGTATTCAGGAAAATGGCGGTCGTAGCAGATGGCCACGCCGATGTTCCCGGCCCGGGTTTTGAAGACGAGAGAACTCCTATCGCCGGGTCTATAGAACCCGCGCTCATGGAAACCGGGGCCTTCCATGATATGGACCATCCGGACGATTCCCAAGATCCGACCGTCGGCATCAATCACGGGAGAAGAGTCATAGGTGTAGTCGCCGTTTCTTTCCAGGAGGTTGAGCACACAGACAACACTATGTTCCCGGGCCAGGTCTGAAAATATCTCAGTCGTCGGCCCGGGTATCGGCTCGGCCATGGCCAGGGAATCCGGGGTGGCCGGATACTGAGGGAGGAATCTGAGGAAGCCCAACTCAGCAAAGGCGATGAGGCCGGCTCCGGCGCGGGAGGCCTCTCGGAACGCCTCGATTCCCCGTCGCACGTTGTCTTGGCGGTCGGGGGAGGCGTGCTGCTGGACGAGGGCGATCTTCATCACTTTCTCTTGGCGGCGGCCATCGTCTTTTCGACGTCCCTCACCTTTTTCGGAATGGGCCGGCCGAGAACGCGGCTCCCGTCCTTGGTGATGAGAACATTATCTTCGATCCGGATGCCGGTGAAATCCCTGTAATCTTCAACCTTGGCGTAGTCGATGAACGCGGTCAGCCGCTTCTCGCTATTCCACTTGTCGATGAGCGCGGGGATGAAGTAGATCCCGGGCTCGACGGTGAGGACGAACCCGGGCCGGAGCTCTCTGGCCATCCTCAAGTAGGCCAGCCCGAACTGCGGGCTCCTCGAGACCGTCTCGTCGTAGCCGACATAATTCTCGCCCAGGGCTTCCATGTCATGGACGTCAAGGCCGATCATATGTCCAAGACCATGCGGGAAAAAGAGCGCGTGGGCCCCGGCTGCGACCGCTTCTTCGATGTCGCCTTTCATGAGCCCGAGATTTTTGAGCCCCGCGGCCATCGTCTTGGCCGTGGCCAGGTGGATGTCCTTATGCCTGATCCCCGGTTTCATCGAGGCGATGGCCTGGAGCTGACCCTTCAAGACGATCTCGTAGACCTCTCTTTGTTTCTGCGTGAAGACGCCGCTCACGGGGATGGTCCGGGTAATGTCGGAGGCATAACCAAGGGGGGAGCAAGCCCCTGAATCGATGACCAGCAGACGGCCCTTTTGGAGCTTGTTATGGTGATAAGGGTTGTGGAAGATGTGCACGTTCATGCTCAGGATGGTCGGGAAGGCCGTCTGTAAGCCCTGGGCCAGGGCGATACCATCGACCGCGCCGACGATGTCGCTCTCGTAGAGCCCAGGCCGCACCGAGGTCATGGCGGAGAGATACATCTTATGGGTGACGGCAAGAGCCTTCTCCATCTCGGCGATCTCCTCTTCGCTCTTGGTCGCCCGTTGGGCCACCACCGCCCGGATTAGTTCCGTAGAAACGTTTTTCTTTGTCTCTTGAGGTGGCGTACCCAACAATCCGGACAGCCTGGTCATGGTCTCGGCGCGATAAGAGGGGAGATAATGAATCGGCCGGTTCTGTTTCTTGGCCTCGGCGATGGTCTCCTCCAGCTTGGAGAGAGGCGCCGTCAGGAAGACTCCGGCAGCCGCTGCCCTGTCCTTGAGCTTAGGCAGCTCCCCCATCCAGATCACGTCTTCGAGCGTGATGTCGTCACCAAGAACCGTATCGGTCCCGGCCTCGACATCCACCACGGCGGCGAGACCGGGCGAATCCAGGCCGAGGAAGTAGAGAAACGAGCTGTCCTGCCGGAAGGGGTAGGTGTTGGCCGGATAGTTCATCGGGCTTTCTTCGTTGCCCAAAAAGAGGATCAGTCCGGACTTCACGCTCTTTTTAAGGAGCATTCTTCTTTGAATATAGGTTTTGTGGTCGAACATGGCTTCTCCTCCGAATGGAATAATGATGGATAGCGTATACCAGATTGGAGCGGAGAATTCAACCTAGAAGGAGGCGTGTTCGGTGCGGCGGATGATCTCTTCCTGGAGCTCGGGCCCGAGGTCGACGAAGTAATCGCTGTAGCCGGCGACCCGGACGATGAGGTCGCGGTATTTCCCCGGATCCTTCTGCGCCTTCCGCAGAGTCTCGGCCGTCACCACATTGAACTGGATGTGATGGCCGTCGAGCTTGAAGTAGGACCGAACGAGATGGGCCAGCTTGCCCATACCCTCCTCGGTGGACAGGAGCTGGGGTGTGAACTTCTGGTTGAGGAGCGTTCCGCCCGTGCGCAGATGGTCCATCTTGGCCACCGACTTGATCACCGCCGTCGGGCCATGGCGGTCTGAACCCTGGACGGGCGAGACGCCCTCGGAGAGCGGCTCGGCGGCCTTCCGGCCGTCCGGAAGGGCGCCGGTGACCTTTCCGAAATAGACGTGGACCGTGGTCGGCAGGAGGTTGATCCGGTAGGTGCCGCCTTTGGCGTTGGGCCGGCCGTTTACGGCATCGTGATAGAGCTCGAAGATCGAGACCATGACCTCATCGGCATAGTCGTCATCGTTGCCGTATTTCGGGGTTTTGTTGATCAGCCGCTGGCGCAAGGCCTCCCGCCCGGCGAAATCGCTTTCGAGAGCGTCCAGGAGCTCAGGCATGGTCAGGGTCTTTTGGTCATAGACATTGTACTTGATTGCAGTCAGTGCGTCGGTCATGGTGCCGACGCCGACACCCTGGATGTAGGAGGTGTTGTAGCGGGCGCCGCCGTTATGATAGTCCTTGCCGCGGACGATGCAGTCGTCGATGAGCAGCGAGAGGAAAGGTGTGGGCATGTACTCGGCGTATATCCTCTCGATGATGCTGTTGCCTTTGATCTTGATGTCGATAAAATGGTTGACCTGCCTGCGGAAGGCCGCGAAAAGCTCCTCGTAGCTGGCAAATCCCGCCGGGTCTCCGGTCTCGAGGCCGATTCTCTTCCCCGTTTTCGGGTCGACTCCGTTATGGAGGGTGATTTCGAGGACCTTGGGGAGGTTAAAATAGCCGGTGAGGTTGTAGTTCTCTTTGCCGAAGATCCCCGCTTCCACACAGCCGCTGGCCCCGCCCAGCCGGGCGTCTTCGAGCGACTTTCCCTGGCGGATCATCTCCTGGATTATGGCGTCGGTGTTGAAGATCGAGGGCTGGCCAAACCCGGTCTTGACGATGCGCAGGGCTCGCCGCAGGAAACGGTCCGGCGTCTTCTTGCTGATCTGGACCATCGAGCTCGGCTGGAGCAGCCTCATCTCTTCGATGACGTCGAGGATAAGGAAGGAGAGGTCGTTGACGGCGTCCGACCCGTCCTTCTTCACGCCGCCGACATTGATCAGACAGAAATCGGTGTAGGTGCCGCTCTCCTCGGCCGTCACGCCGACCTTGGGCGGCGCCGGCTGATTGTTGAACTTGATCCAGAAAGCCTGGAGGAGTTCCCTGGCCTTCTCCTCGGTCAACGTGCCGTCCTCCAACCCCTTCTTGTAGAACGGATAGAGGTGCTGATCGAGCCGGCCGGGGTTGAAGGAATCCCAGGTGTTGAGCTCGGTGATGACTCCCAGGTGGACGAACCAGTAGTACTGGAGGGCTTCCCAGAAGTTGCGCGGAGCGTTCTTGGGGACAAAGGAGCAAACCTCGGCGATCCTCTCGAACTCGGCTTTTCTCTGGGGGTCTTTTTCCCGGGCGGCCAACTCTCGGGCTTTTTCGGCGTGTCTTTCCGCATAGCGGACGAGGGCGTCGGCGGCCACGGACATGGCCTCGAGCTCTTCTTTCTTCTGAAAAGCCTCAGGGTCGGTCCGGAAATCGAGGCTTCCGATCGTCTTGCGGATATCCGCCTGGAAATCCATGAATCCTTTCTTGTAGATCTTGTCATCGAGAACGGTGTGCCCGGGCGCCCGCTGCTCCATGAACTCGGTGAAAACGCCGGCGTTATAGGCGTCCTTCCATTCCGCGTCCATCTCGGCAAAGATCTTCTCCCGAATCGTCTGTCCCTGCCAGAACGGGATGATCTCCTGCTCATAGCTCTTCCGCGTCTCCCGGTCCACCTTGAATGAGATCTTTGGCCGGCTATCGAGGATGTCGAGGTCTAGGAGGCTATGGATGTTGAGCTCCGGAAAGGTCGGCGTCGACTTGGGACCAGTCCCCCTCTCGCCGACGATCAGCTCTCCCTCGTCTATGAATAGGGTCTTGTGTTCGAGCACATGCCGGAAGGCCAGCGCGCGCTTCATAGGCCAGGAGAGAGTCGCCGACGCGTTCTTCTTGTAGAAGTCGGTCAGGAGCAGCGCCCGCTCGGCCGTGATCGACGGTTCGGCCTTTAAGGTTTTTTCTCTCAGTTTCTTGATGCGCTCGTTCATAGTCATTCTCCTAGACTCACCCGGAAACCGCAGTCCTCCAGGTCCTTTTTTATCCGTTCCAAGCGCTCCGCGGAGGGAGGCGTGAAATCGTCGTCGTCGGCCTTCTTCTCGAGCCCCCGGTACTTGTCCCGTCCCAGCTTATGATAAGGAAGCAAGCTGATCTCGCTGATGGTTCCGAGCGAGCGCAGGAACTCGGCAGTCCCCAGAATGTTCTCCTCGTCATCGTTGACGCCGGGAACAATGGGAATGCGCACGACGACTTTCTTGCCTTTGGCCGCCAGCCGTTTGAGGTTCTCCAGGATTAATCTGTTGGATTTGCCCGTGAAGGCGATATGTTTTTTTTCGTCGATGGCCTTGAGGTCAAAGAGAATAAGATCCGTTTTTTCAGCGATCCTTTCCAAAACATCGGCCGGGGCAAACCCGCAGGTATCGACCGTGGTGTGGATCTCTTTCTTCCGGCATTGTTCGAGGATTTCGCTCAGGAAATCGGGCTGGGATAGGGGCTCGCCCCCGGAGAAGGTCACGCCGCCGCCCGATTCCTCCTGGAAGATGCGGTCCTTCTCGATCTCCCGGAGCAGTTGGGCAGCGCTCAACCGGCGGCCGACCCGCTCGATCGCCTGGGCGGGACAGACGTCGGCACATTTCCCGCAGGCATTGCAGCGCGGCCGGTCGAGCACCGGGACGCCAGCCGTCTTGACGATGGCCCCTTCAGGACAGGCAGCGACGCACTCGCTGCAGTCAGACAAGCAGCGGGAGGGCCTGATCATGATCTCGGGGGCGAAGGATTGCCCTTCGGGGTTGTGGCACCAGCGACAGCGCAGAGGACAGCCCTTGAAAAAGACGGTCGTGCGGATCCCGGGGCCGTCGTTGATGGCGTATTTTTTGAGGTCGAAGATCAGGCCTTCGGGCATGCCGTTCACTCGTTATCTCTCTGTCCTGGGCAAAGTCGAGGTGGCTTTCTTATAGTATTGATTGATGTACCTCTCTTGGACCCGATAGGACCAGTGGACATCCCGGACATAGGCCGCGGCTTCAGCCGCTTTTCTCTGCTTGAGGAGCTGAAGAAGCTCGGTGTGCTCAGCAATCGAGGCCAGTTCCCATTCCTTGACAAATCCCCGCTGGCGGGGAAAATCATACAGCCGTCTCTTCAGAGTCTTGAGGATCCGAACCAGGTTCCCATTGCCGCACGAGGCCAAATAGACGTCGTGAAGGGCCAGATTTTTTTCGTAATAGAGGTCAAAGTCATCGGACTCGATGGCCCTCTTCATACCTTCGATTATCTCCTCCATTCTCCGGATCTCATCCTCGCCGATCTTGTCAGAAGCCTGTAAAAGGGCAGTGCTCTCCAGAGCACCGATAATCTGGTAATAGTTTTTGATGTCTTCTAGGGAGAGAGTGTTGACGATGATACCCCTCCGCGGATAAATGGTGACAAATCCCTCGGACTCGAGCTGCAGCAACGCGTCCCTGAGGGGCGTCCGGCTGACACCCAGCTTCCGGCTGGTCTCGTCAAGGTTGATGGCCGAGCCGGGAAGAATTTCACCGCTGCGAAGTTGGTGCCGGAGATAGTCATAAACCTGTTCCTTGAGGGATTTGACGTTGAGAATAGGTCTGTCAGCCATATTCTGAGCCTTGGTGCTTTGCTATCTGATATGTAATATATTACACATTAATATGTTTTGTCAATCTTTTTTTTGAGTTCACAGTAGTTTCCGGGCCAGTGCCCACTGCCCTGAAGCCCATGTCGATTGGCTCGCCAATCTGTCGTAAGATCGATCCCGGAGGATGCATGAAACACGCCTGGACTCCCCCCCGCCTGATTGGCTGGAAATTAGGACGATCGATGCCCATGCCGCCGGAGCGGGCCTGCCCTCAGGATCGATACCCCGGCCGGCCTCGTAACGGCCAGGGCCAAGATAGAAGGCGGCCGCGTAAAAGAAGTCTCTTTCCAAAACGTTCCCTCCTTTGTTTTTACTTTGGATAGGACATTCGATCCGGATCTCAGGTTTCTCTACGGGACGATCTTTGTCGGTCGGCCCGAGGATCCAACCCATCACAGCCGCAACGTCTGTGTGTTCGCCGAAGGCGAGGTGGACCGAAGCCCCACAGGGACAGGCGTGAGCGGCCGGGCCGCCATCCATTTTGCCCGGGGTGAGCTCGGAAAGAGCCGGCCGTTCGTCGTCGAGAGCATCCTCGGGACCTGCTTCACCGGTCGCATCGCCGAAGTCACGCCGTTCGGGCCCTACGAGGCCGTGATCCCCGAGGTGTCGGGGAGCGCCCATATCATCGGCCGGAACGAGTTCTTGATCGACCCATCAGACCCCCTCCGCCACGGGTTCATCCTGAGGTGAAAAAACCGTAGTCGGGTCTTCCGCGTGCGCTAGTCGCCAATGGCTCCGGACTGCAGATGGGAATTGCAGAAGAGATTGGGTCAAGAGAAAAAAGATTGAATCGAGGGTTAATTATACGCCTTGTTGAGGGCGTTCTGGATGGTCGATTGCAAGTCGGTTTCCTCGAACGGCTTTGTGATGAAGCCGTAGCGAGCAGTCCCGTTGGCCCTTTTCAGGGTCCCTTCGTCTCCAAACGCCGTGATGTAGACCACGGGCACGTTGTATTGGTAGAAAATCTCGTGGGCTGCCTGGATCCCATCCAGCTTGCCTTTGAGTTTGATATCCATGAGGACCAGATGCGGCCGTCCCGAGGCAACTTTTTGGATGCATTCTTCTCCCGAATGGACCACTTCGGCCTGATTGAAGCCTATCTTGCTCAGGATACTCTGGATGTCTAGGGCTATGATGGCCTCGTCCTCGACCACCAGGATCTTCCACCCGTTACCTGATAAGGGCGCCAAAACCTGCTTCTCTGGCTGCGCTGTCGTTGTTGGCCACATTATTGTTTCTCCATAAGTTTAGTCGCCCGATCCTGGAAAAAATTGAAAAAGCAAAAGACGATACGCAAAACGCGGGCCACAGCGTGGCCATAGGTTTAGTCGATCGAGGCGGCTCCTGCCGGAAAAAATCTGGGAAGAGTCCGGTTTAGAATCCCCGGGAAAACATCGTCCAGAACTTGTCCCCAAGCTCCCAATACTTGCTCATGGCGGCCCTGGCGAAATCATTAGTGTACTTGGTCAGGAACTGTTGGGTCTCCTTGATGTTTTCCGGATTGTCCCCTTTTCCGTAGAGCTCGATGGCGCGTTTATCCAGATAGGGAAGGTCTTCAAACGCTTTGTCCTCGAACTCCTTGATGACCGCGGCCACCATCTCCTTGGCGTCAGCCCATCGGATCGTGGCCAGCCGGTTGGCCCGGCGGAAGGCCCAAGCCGCCGAATCTGTCCGGAAGCGGTGCTGGGCGCAAATCTCGAAGCTCGGCGGGAGCTCGGTGACGCCTGCGAAAATCGGTATGCGGGCGCTCTGAGCGGGGTTATCGAAGGCGAACCAGCAAACACCGCCGACTGGGTCGGGCAGCCAGGCGCGGCACTGGAGGACAGTGGCGTAGGCGCAGCCGGAGATGGCGATGGTCCGCGAGCGCTCCATGACTCCAGGCTTCAGCGTGTTGAGAAGGGTGAACATGTCCCTCGACATCCAGGGGTTGGCCAGGGGGCTCTTGGCCATCCCGCCGCTTTTCCGGTCCTCGACGAGGAGGTTCTTGGTCATATCATACTCGGTTCCCTCGTAGGTCTCCCGGTACATCTTGAGGAGGTCACGGACCGAGACCTTGTTGTCGGGCTTGACAGAAAACGGAAGCTCCTCGGCCTCAATGGTCAGGTTTAGGGAGGGAGCGAGCCGGCTGAACACATAGTACTCGCGGATAGAAAATGGCTTCTGCCCGCTGTAAGCTTTCCAGAACTTGAACGGCTCGCCGCTCTTGGGGTCCCACCAGCCCTTCTCAACGGCATAGGAGATGACGTTGTCCGAGGCCAGGTAGCGATCGGAGTTTTTCAGGTCGAGCTCGCCGATCCTCGGTATGTTGGCCGAGATGCCGACGTGGTCGTCGGGGATACGGACGGCCGCCCAGATGGCACCCTTTTCGCGGAGGCCGGCGCCGAAGATCTCGAACTGCCAGACTTCTTTCTTGTCGGCGATGGTAATGCATTCACCCCAGTCGCCGTAGCCATGTTCCTTGGCGAGCTGGCCGGCCAGCTTGATGGCCTCGCGCGCGGTTGTACACCGTTCGAGCATCAGGCGTTCGATCTCCTCGATCATGAACATGCCGGAGCTGTTGTAGAGCTCTTTCTTGCCGCCGATCGTCGTCTCGCCGATGGCCAGCTGGTGCTCGTTCAGGCAGGGATACGCCGTGTTGAGGAAGGCATAAGTCTCCTTGACGTCGGGCACCTCCCCTTTCTCGGTGATGTTCCGAGGGTCGGTAGAGGTTTCGGTGTGCATCCTGCCCATAAATACCTTGGCCGTGCCGCCCTCATAGTGCTGGGCGTGGGGCATGATATTGACCCATTGCCGGTAGTTGCCGTCGCAGGTGTGGGCCGTCATCACCGAGCCGTCGATCGTGGCCAACCGTCCGGCCATGATGCTCGTGCAGCCGAGCTCCGGTTCATCCCAGGGATCGGTCTGGGGTTGCCGTTGGGTCGACAGCGAAAGCAGGCCGACGGAAACGGCCAGGAAAAAGAACACGAATAGCCATCTTGACTTTGACTTGAGCGAGAAAACCGTCATGTGGCGCTCCTCTAACAATAGGAAGTCAGGAACTCAATTATCAGAATTGAGGCTGCAACTGTCAACAAGACTCAGGCTGATCGCCCCGCTCTTGTCTCTGAGAGCCTGACATTACAGTATTCCGACGCCGCGCCATTTAAGAAAGATATAGCAGCCGACGCCGAAGACAATCCAACAAATAAAAGATACCATACCGCTGGCAGGACTGCGCCATATGACGGGGAGGATGAAGATGGTGATCATCGTGATTACGATGAAGGCTCGGCCCTTGACTGTGTCGGCCTCGATGAAAGCCCAAATCCCGAGCAAGAATCCGAGCCCGATACCTATGGCCTGGTATGGAATGCCCAAGAAAAAACCCAAAAGAAAAAAGGGAAAGAAAAGGTGGTAGCGGGGGTTGGATTTGAACCAACGACCTCCGGGTTATGAGCCCGACGAGCTACCAGGCTGCTCTACCCCGCGGTACCGTGATTATTATAACAAGGGACAGGAACTGAATCAAGTGATATTTTGGAGACGCGGGCCGGAAAAACTAAGAAACCAGAATCTGCTTGACCCTCCCGAGCGCCGCAAATATAATGTGAAGCCTAAAAATGGGCATTTTCCTTTTCTTCTTACTGGCCATTCTGTGCGTCGGCGGCGTCCTGGGCATGATCCTCTCCAAGAACCAGGCTCATAACGCCCTCTTCCTCGTGTTCGCCTTTGCCTGCCTCGGCGGCCTCTTCGGCCTGCTCGATGCGCCGTTCATCGCCGCCGTGCAGATCATCATCTATGCCGGGGCCATCATGGTCCTGTTCATCTTCGTCATTATGATGGTCAACCTCGAGCAGGGCATCTCTCCTGAAAAAAAGAAATGGACGCTCGGCTTATCGGCTGTGCTGGCGGTCTTCCTCCTCGTCGAACTGGGGCTGGCCGTCCGCGGGATGCTAGGCTCCCTGGGCCGGACGGGCGGTCCGAGCATCGGGAGCCCGACCGAGCTCGGCCGCCTCCTCTTCACCGACTATCTTTATCCCTTCGAGATCACGTCCGTCCTGATCATCGCCGCTCTCGTCGGCGCCATCGTTCTCGTCAAAAAGAAAGAGAAGGAATGATCCCCGTCGGCTACTTCTTCAGCCTGAGCATCGTGCTCTTCGTCCTGGGAATCATCGGCTTTTTCGTCAAACGCGACCTGATCACCATGTTCATGGCGGTCGAGGTCATGCTCAACGCTGCCAACCTTGCCTTCATCGCCCTGGCCAAAGCCGCCGGTTCTCCGGCCGGCCAGGTCATCGTCTTCTTCGTCATCACCGTGGCTGCGGCCGAGGCTGCCGTCGGCCTGGCCATCATCCTGCTCGTCTTCCGGCAGAAGAAATCAATCAAGGCCGAAGACATGCGACTGATGAAGGGATAACACGTGGAGATGTTCTGGCTCATCCCGCTCCTCCCCGGAGCCAGCGCCTTCATACTGGCTGTGTTCGGGAAATGGCTTCCTAAGAAATACGTCTCCTGGCAGGCGTGCCTTTCAGTCTTCGCCTCTTTTGGGATTTCGCTGGTCTCGTTCTTTGGCCTTCTCAAGGTTCCGCCCGGGAGCCTGCCGGTCATCAAGACGCTCTTCCATTGGATCCAGTCCGGGTCGTTCAACGCCGACTTGTCTCTTCAACTCGACCCCCTGTCTTCGATCATGACTCTGGTCGTCACCGGCGTCGGCTTACTTATCCACGTCTATTCGGTCGGCTACATGGCCCATGACAAGGGATACCAACGCTACTTCACCTACCTCAACCTATTCACCTTTGCCATGCTCATCCTGGTCATGGGCGCCAACCTGGTCCTGATGTTTGTCGGCTGGGAAGGCGTCGGGCTGTGCTCCTATCTGCTGATCGGTTTCTGGTTTGAGAAGCACTCGGCGGCCAATGCAGGGAAAAAAGCTTTTATCGTCAACCGCATCGGCGACGCTGCGTTCATCCTGGGCATTTTCTTCATCTTCCTCATCGTCGGGAGCGGCGACTTTCGGGCCATCACCGGGGCCATAGAGGGCGGGGCGATTACTCAGGGCATGGCCACCTTGATCGCCCTGCTGCTTTTCGCCGGAGCGACTGGAAAATCCGCCCAGATCCCGCTCTATGTCTGGCTGCCGGACGCCATGGAAGGGCCGACGCCGGTCAGCGCCCTCATCCATGCCGCGACCATGGTCACAGCCGGCGTTTACATGGTCTCGCGGATGAACCTGCTGTTCACCCTATCGGGAGTGGCCGGTCAAGTCGTCGGCATCGTCGGAGCGCTGACCGCCATCTTCGCGGCCACCATGGCCTTGACCCAGAACGACATCAAGAGGGTCCTGGCCTACTCCACGATCTCCCAGATCGGTTATATGTTCATCGGCTGCGGAGTCGGCGCTTACGCCGCCGGAATGTTCCACCTCTTTACCCACGCCTTTTTCAAGAGCCTCCTGTTCCTGGCCGCGGGGAGCGTGATGCATGCCCTTTCCGGCGAGCTCGATATGCGCAAGATGGGAGGGCTAAGAAAATACCTGCCCCTCACCTACCCGACTTTCCTCATAGGCGCCATCGCCATCGCCGGCGTCCCCTTTCTGTCGGGGTTTTTCTCCAAGGACGCCATCCTGACCCACGCCTTTGCCCAGGGCCAGTACTTCATCTGGGCATTGGGCCTCATGGGCGCTGTGCTGACCGCCTTCTACATGTTCCGGCTGGTTTTCCTGACGTTCTTCGGCCCGGAGCGGATCGAATCCCACGCCAAGGAGCATCTCCACGAGTCCCCGCGGGTGATGACCGTGCCCCTCGTCATCCTCGCCTTCTTCTCGATCATCGCGGGTTATGTGGGGCTTCCGGTCGTCCTCGGCGAGAAGGCCAACCTGTTCAGCCGCTTCCTCGATCCGGTCATCCATCCCGGTCCTGAAGTCCACCTTGGTATCAGTACGGAATGGCTGCTCATCCTGGTCTCTGTAGCCGTAGCCCTCTGCGGGATCTATATCGCCTACGTTTTCTATCTCAAGTCGCCGCGGACGCCGCACCGGATCGTCGCCCGGTTTCCGGCGCTCTACAAGCTTCTCTATAATAAATATTATGTGGACGAGGTCTATAACGCCGCCTTCGTCAAACCGCTGGTCAACGGCTCCCAGGTTGTCTACGACAACTTCGACCTGAAGGTCATCGACGGTACGATCGACGGAACGGCGGCCGCCACCAGTTTCGCGGGCAAGGTATTGGGCCTCTTCCAGAGCGGCCTGGTCAAAGACTACACTCTGGTGCTTCTCTTGGGTGTGGTCATATTCCTGGGGTATTTGTTGTTTTAAAATGAGCTTTCCGATATTGAGTTTCGTCACCTTCTTCCCGGTTGCCGGGGCCGTCCTGCTGATCTTTGTCCCCAAAGAAAAGACCAACCTCCATCGCTACCTGGCGCTGGCATTCACTCTGATCACTCTCGTCGCTTCGCTGACACTCTATTTCCATTTCGATGGCGCTGTCGCCGACCCTCAATTTGTCGAGAAATCGGGCTGGCTGGGGTACGGGATCAATTATCATCTTGGTGTTGACGGCATCAGCCTCTGGCTTGTCCTTCTCACCACCTTCCTGCTGCCCATCGCCGTTCTTTCCTCCTGGACCTCCATCCAGAAGCGGGTCAAGGAATACCTCATCTTCATGCTCCTCCTCGAATCGGGAATCATCGGTGTTTTCGTCTCCCTCAACCTCTTCCTCTTCTATGTCTTCTGGGAGGCGATGCTCATCCCGATGTATTTCCTGATCGGCGTCTGGGGCGGACCCCGCCGGATCTACGCCACCCTGAAGTTTGTGCTCATGACCATGTTCGGAAGCCTCCTCATGCTCGTGGCCATTTTTGCGCTGTACTCTTTCTACTACAAAGCCACCGGCACCTATTCGCTCGAGATCTTCGACTTCTACAAGCTCATCCTCAACCCCCAGGTCCAGGGCTGGCTGTTCCTGGGGTTTGCGTTGGCCTTTGCCATCAAGGTGCCGATGTTCCCGTTCCACACCTGGCTTCCCGACGCCCACGTCGAAGCGCCCACGGCCGCGTCGGTCATCCTCGCGGCCGTCCTCCTGAAGATGGGGACCTACGGATTCCTGCGTTTTGCGCTGCCCCTCTTTCCCGACGCCCTGGAGAGGTTTTTGCCGCTCCTTTCCATCCTAGCCCTGATCGGGATTATTTACGGCGGGCTGATGGCCCTCATCCAGAAAGACATCAAGTCCCTGGTCGCCTACTCGAGCGTCAGCCACATGGGGCTCATCATGCTGGCCGTGTTTTCGCTCAATACGGAGGGTGTGGAAGGAGCGATCTACCAGATGCTCAACCACGGGCTAAGCACGGGCGCCCTCTTCTTGATCGTCGGCATACTCTACGAGCGGGCTCATACACGTCTCATCAAGGACTTCGGCGGAGTGAGCAGCCAGATGCCGGTCTTCTCCGCCTTCTTCCTGGTCTGCCTGCTCTCTGCAGTCGGGCTCCCCGGTCTCAACGGGTTCGTCGGCGAGATCCTTTGCCTATTCGGCATTTTCAAGACGAGCCAGCTGCAGGCGATTCTCGCCGTCTCGACCGTCATCCTCGCCGCCGCCTATCTCCTCTGGATGTACCAGCGGGTCATGCACGGCCCGATCACCAACGAGAAAATCCGCTCTTTTAAGGATATAAATAAAAGGGAGCTGGGCTATCTCGTGCCCATCATCATCATGATGTTCTGGATGGGGATCTACCCGCAGCCTTTCCTGCGGAAGATGGACGCTTCCGTGTCCCGGCTCCTCGATCGGGTTCACAACCGGGAAAGAATTTTCCTCCGGGAAACAAGCCAGACAACATCCCTGAAAAGTGACAGGGCCGCCGAAGCGGAAGTCGATCAGACGGCCAAGAAGATCCTGGCCGAGCTGGAGGAGAAGAGATAAGGATGGACGGCCTCGCCTCCCTTTACCCGCTTTTGGCGGTTGTCGCCGGGGCGCTCGTCGTCCTTCTCCTCGAAGTCTTTATCAAGAAGGAAAAACGGGACTATCTCGGCTACGTCTCGCTGGCCTTTCTTGCGGCGGCTGCTTACCTGACCGTTTCGTCCTGGAACAGAGAGCTGACGTATTTCCAGGGCACTCTTTCCCTTGACAACCTGGCGATCTTTTTGACTCTTCTTTTCAGCCTGGCCGTCGCTTTAGTCATCTTGCTGAGCCTTAAGTATATCGGGCAGCAGGATGCCAACCACGGAGAAATCTTCGCCCTCCTGTTGCTGGCCCTCTCCGGCCTGATGATCATGACGTCGTCTTCGGACCTGCTGGTCATTTACCTGGGCCTTGAAGTCCTTTCCATCTCCAGCTATGCGCTGGCGGGACTGAAGCGAAGAGACGAAAAGTCCGGTGAGGCGGCGCTCAAGTATTTCCTGCTTGGAAGCTTTGCCAGCGCCTTCCTCGTCCTGGGATTGGCCTTTCTTTTCGGGGCTGCCCGGTCTACCTTTCTCCCGGAGATCATCGTCCATTTTGGAACGGCAGCGGCCCCATCGATCATGGGATTTTTCGGCATCGCGCTCATCCTGGTCGGTTTCGGGTTCAAGGTCGCGGTCGTTCCATTCCATATGTGGACGCCGGATGTCTATGAAGGCGCCCCGACTCCGGTGACGGCCTTCTTCTCGGTCGGCCCCAAGGCCGCTGGGTTCGTCGTCTTGCTACGGGTTTTTATGAATTTCTGGGATACGGTTCCGAGCAGCAGCGTCATCTTCTGGGCCCTGTGGGCGATCAGCGCCCTTACCATGGTTGTAGGAAACTTGGTCGCCCTGCGCCAGACAAACATCAAGCGAATCCTGGCCTATTCTTCGATTGCTCACGCCGGATATCTCCTGGTGGCCATACTGGCCCGGGACTATTCCAGCCTGGTCTTTTATCTCGCGGCCTACCTGTTCATGAAC
Source organism: Candidatus Aminicenantota bacterium (assembly GCA_017886205.1). Classification (GTDB taxonomy): domain Bacteria; phylum Acidobacteriota; class Aminicenantia; order Aminicenantales; family UBA8522; genus UBA8522. The sequence continues at coordinate 16,281 of JAFNEO010000018.1, forward strand.
ATCGGTGCTTTTGCAGCCGTGATCGGCCTGAGCAAGACGGGCACTGAGTATCTCGAGCTTGACGATTTCGCCGGAATTGGCTTCCGGTACCCCTGGATCGGGGGAACCTTGACCATTTTTCTCCTGTCGCTGGCCGGCTTCCCGCCCACGGCCGGATTCTTGGCCAAGTTCTATGTATTCAGCGCCGCTGTCAGGGCCGGCCTCGTCCCCCTGGTCGTCATCGGTGTCCTGGCCAACCTCGTCTCCGTTTTCTATTACCTGCGGATCGTCGTTTACATGTACATGCGGGAACCGGGGCGAGAGGTGGATATCGAAATCGAAAATCCCGCTCTCTTCCTCGTCCTCTTCCTCTGCCTGTACGGTGTGCTCCAGCTCGGGATATTCCCGGGAAATATCCTCATCGTCATCAAACAGGCCATCGCTTCCCTCCCTGTCTTTTAGCCTGGCCTTGTCCGACTGGCTCGATCCGCCGGGCAAGTTCCAATATTTCGATCGGAATTTAGTATATAATAAAGGGCCGAAGCACATGTCGGTCCAGGACCCGCTCCCAGGGAGGAACCTTGGGCAAACACAACAAGGAGCTGACCTCATCATGAAGACGAAATACCCAGGAGCGTTTTTTTTGGCTGTGCTCATGACATTCGCCTGCGTCCCTTCGGTGCTGGCTCAATCATCGACCAGGTGGTTTGTGGACTTTGAGGCGGGAAGCGTCTTTCCCGGCTACTGCGATGTCCGCATCCCGGGAGACACCGGCACACTTTTCTCGTTGACAGATGACTTCTCTACGAGCTCTTCGCTTTTCGTCCGGCTCAGGGCCGGCTTCCGGTTCCATCCCCGCCATACCGTGATGGTGCTTTTTGCTCCTCTCGCCCTGGCTGGAGTGGGCCGCGTCGATTCTCCCCTCGAATATAACGGCCTGAGTTTCCCGGCGAACACGCCCCTTGATTCGGTCTACCGCTTCAATTCCTACCGGCTGAGCTGGCGGTATGGAATCAAGGAGGGCGAACGGTTGAGGATCGGGCTCGGACTGACTGCCAAGATCAGGGATGCCGGCATCGAGATTACAGGCGGTGATCTGACCTCCCAGAAGACGAATGTCGGGTTTGTCCCTTTGCTCAATTTCCTCCTGGAATGGCGCTTTTCCTCCGTTCTGAGGCTTCTTCTGGAAGGGGACGCGGCGGCTGCGCCGCAGGGCCGCGCCGAGGACGTCCAACTGTCCGTCGTCTATCAGAAAAGCGAGAGATGGGCCCTTCGGGTGGGCTACCGTATCCTGGAGGGCGGCGCTAACAACAACGAGGTCTACAATTTCGCCCTGCTTAACTACATCCTGGTCGGCGTGACCGCCTACTTTTAGGGATGAACGTCCTCTTGACCGGAGCGAGCGGCTATATCGGGGGGGAACTCCGGGCCGCATTGGCCGAGGACCCGGGCGTCAACCTCCGCCTCCTGGTCAGGGACAAGGGCAAGCTAAGGCTAGGGCCGGAATCTCGGGCCGAGGTATACGAGGGCAGCACCTTCGATGAAGTCTTCCTGAGGCGGGCGCTCAGCGGGGTGGATGTCGCCTACTACCTCATTCATTCCATGGCCGCCAAGGGCGACTTCGAGGAGCTCGACCGCCGGAGTGCGGCGAATTTCCTGGCGGCCTGCCTCGACGAGAAGGTCAGGCGGATCATTTATCTCGGAGGACTCGGATGCAAGGAGACGGCCAGCCGGCATCTCCTCAGCCGGATCGAGACGGGCGAGATCCTGAGTTCGAGGCCCGATCGGATCCAGACCATCTGGTTTCGGGCCGGGATCATCATCGGCGCCGGGAGTGCCAGCTTCGAGATCATCCGCAACCTCATCCGGAAGCTTCCGGTGATGACCACTCCCCGCTGGGTCCGCAGCTTCACCCAGCCGATCGGAATCGGCGACGTCGTCCGCTATCTGGCGGCCGCCTGGGATCTCGATGCGACGGAGAACCTGGTTGTGGATATAGGGTCCGAGAAGATGACCTTCCAGGAGATGCTCCAGCGGGCGGCCCGGGTGATGAGGCTTCGCCGCTGGATCATTCCGGTCCCCGTGCTGTCTCCGAGGGTATCCTCCCTCTGGCTCATCCTTTTTTCACCCATCGATTTCCGAGTCGCCAGGTCCCTCGTCGACGGCCTGAGGTCGGAAACGATCGTGATGAATGATAACGCCAGGAAATACTTCTCCCGGATCGTTCCCATCCCCTATGAGACGGCGGTCAAGATAGCCTTGAAAAGCGAAAAACGATGAGAGGAAAGGACCAACGGATATGAAAGTGCCAAAAACTTTGCAGGTCTCCTGCGTCCAGCTCCATTGGGCGAAATCCTTGGAAAGAAACTTGGAGCGGACCCGTCAACATATCAGACTGGCGGCAGAGGAAGGAAGCCGTGTCGTCCTTTTCCCCGAAGTGAGCCTGACCGGGTATTATTTCCCCGATGTCGTCAAGCTGGCTCCCGGCGCGGTTAAGGACGCCCTCGCCCAAACCTGCCGGGCGGCGAAAGAGGCCGGCGTCTGGGTCATCGTCGGTACGTTGAAGAAGACATCCGACCGTTTCCTCAACTTGGCCCATGTGATCTCGCCGAGCGGCGCTATTGTCCATGAGTATGCGAAGCTCCATCTCGCCGGAAGGGATGAAAGGAAATATTGCCGGGGCGGCAACAAGCTTTCCCTTTTTGAAATCGACGGCATCCTGTGCACGCTGGCCATCTGCCGCGACGGCCGTCACCCGGAGGTCTACAGGCTTCCGGCGATGTTGGGCGCCCGGGTGCTTTTCCATCCGTCATGCAGCTCGGATGAGGTCGAGGCGGTGGTCTGGAAGCGGGTTTCAGGCCGCGCCCAGCTGCCGGCCGGGCCGACGACCCGGATCTTCCACTGTGTGGCCAACACCTTTGGACAGTCGCCGGACGGCAAGCAGACCTCGAGCGGTCAGTCCTTCATCCGCAACCCCGAGGGCCTCCCGCTCGCCGAAGCGGGTTTTTACCAGGAAGAGATGATCACCGCGGTGCTCGACCTTGATCTGGCCGACCGCCGCTACGCCCTGGACAGCCTGAGCAACCCTCCCTTCCTGAGGCCCCATTGGCAGAGGATGCTCAAAGCGGTAAGGGCCCGGACAGGTCAGAAGCTGAAGTAAAGCGAGAACCAGAAATTCCTGCCCACGAACCGGATTTCACAATAAAGTTATCCATTTTACAGAGGTGTCTAAGTTTTTTTTTACGCTCAAAAAGAGCATGAAAAAGTTGACGAAATTTATTGACTTTTGGCATTCTCCTCAATATACTCTCACCTTATAATTTTCCGTTTCTTGCTCAATAATGAGTACCGAACTCATAGTCCTTCTAACGATCTTCATCCCTGTCATCGGCTCGTTCACGATCCCCATCGCCGGCCGCATCTCTAAATCGGCGCGCTCTGTCTGGTCCCTGCTCCTCGGCGGCGCGACAGCCGCCCTGCCGCTCTTCCTTATCCCCTTCGCCCTGACCGGCGGTCAGGTGATCTTCCGGCGGCCCTTGGCCCTCGGCCTGGACTTTGCCCTCATCATCGACCCGCTCTCCATTTTCATGTCGATCGTCTCGTCGTTTGTTGGGTTCCTAATCATCCTCTATTCACTCGGCTACATCGCCCACGAAGACAACCAGAACGAGTACTACCTCATGGTTGTCCTCTTCATCGGCTCGATGATGGGGCTCGTCTATTCCTCGAACCTCATCTTCATGTACCTGTTCTGGGAGATCATTGCCATAAGCTGCTGGCGTCTGATCGGTTTTTACCGGGTTAAGGAGTACGTCCTCAAGGCCGACAAGGCCTTCCTGGTGACGTTCTTCGGGGCCGTGGTCATGCTCCTCGGTTTCGTCCAGATCTATGGAAATACCCAGAGCTTCGACCTGATGGACATGCGGGGGACCCTGATCCCCGGCTCGGCCGTCCTGCTTATCCTCTTCGGCATGTTCTCCAAATCGGCCACCGTTCCTCTCCATACCTGGCTTCCCGACGCCGGCGTCGCTCCGACCACCGTCACCGCCCTGCTTCATGCCGCCGTCCTGGTTAAGATCGGCGTCTATGCCTATGCCCGCATTTTTCTCTTCACTTTCGATATCCCCCCCGGATGGAAAGAAGCCATCCCCTGGATCGCCGTTGCCTCCAGCCTGGTCGCCGCCGCCGCGGCCACTGTCGAGACCGACTTCAAGCGCATCCTCGCCTACTCGACGGTCAGCCAGATCGGCTACATTTTCCTGGGATTCAGCGTGGCGACACCGGACGGGATCTCGGGCTCGCTCCTCTTTATCCTGATGCACGGCCTGGCCAAGGCCGGGCTTTTCCTCTGCGCCGGGGTCGTCATCCACGCCACCCACAAGCGGGACATCCGCGAGATGGGCGGCTTGATCAAGACAATGCCTCTGACGGCAGTCTCCTTCCTGGTCTGTGCCTTCTCCGTCATCGGCATCCCGCCCTTCGGCGGGTTCTTCTCCAAATTCTTGGTTATCGTCGGAACCGTCAAGGCGGGCGCGATCTGGGTCGCGGCCGTCGCCCTGTTTACGGCCGTCCTGACGATGTTTTACCTCCTCAAGGTTTTCAGCCAGGTCTTCTTGGGCGAGGCCAAGGCGGCGGCCCATGAGGGAACCAGGTCCATGGTCTTTGTGGTTACTCTCCTCGCTGTGCTCTCGCTGGCCGCGGGAATCCTGGTCGCTTATCCCATGAAGCTGGCTGAGGTGGCGACGGCCGGCATCAGTTGGTGGCTGAAATGACAGGTCCGATGCTTCTCCTACCGATCTTCCTTCCCGTAGCCATCGCCCTTATCGCCATCCTCATCCCGTCTAGAGTCAGATACGTTCGCGAGGGCATCTCGGTCCTGGGCTCGGTCGTCCTCCTCTATTTCGGGTACGCCTTCTTCACGATCAAAGACCTGACCTGGAAAGTCTCTTGGCTGGGGAACGGGATGGACTTCGACCTCCGGCTCTATCATTTCAGCGCTTTTATCCTGCTGGGGCTGGCCGGATTCCTGTTCCTCATCACACTCTATTCGACCGTAAAGATGAAGAACGTCCCTCGGGTGAGGGAATACTACGCCTATGTCTTCCTGACGGCCGCCTTTGCCAACGGCGCCACCCTCTCCAATAACTTCGTGCCGCTCATCTTTTTCTGGGAAGGCCTGCTGTTGACTCTTTACGGGCTGATCACTATCGGCGGAAAGGACTCCAACCGGACGGCGGTAAAAAGCTTCATCCTCGGCGGCTTCTGTGATTTCTCGATGATCCTGGGCGTCGCCATCCTTTGGAAAATAACCGGGACGCTGACGCTCTCCGAGATCTCGGTCAAGCCGGAGGGACTGGCGGCCGTGAGCTTTATCCTGATGGTCATCGGAGCCATCGGCAAGGCCGGCGCCATGCCCTTCCACACCTGGATCCCGGACGCGGCCATTGACGCTCCGGTCTCGGTCATGGCCTTCATCCCGGCCGCACTCGAGAAGCTTCTGGGGATCTATTTCCTGGCCCGGATCACTCTCGACTTCTTCCAGCTGGAGAAGAATTCCACCCTGGCCATCGTCCTCATGACCATAGGCGCCGCCACGATCGTCCTGGCCGTGTTCATGGCCCTCATCCAGAAGGACTTCAAGCGGCTTCTCTCCTACCACGCCGTCTCCCAGGTGGGATACATGATCCTGGGCATCGGCACCGCCGTCCCGATCGGCATTGCCGGCGGGATCTTCCATATGATCAACCACGCCATGTATAAATGCGGGTTGTTTCTGAGCTCCGGAAGCGTGGAGCACCGCTGCGGGACGACCGAGCTCAAGAAGCTCGGCGGGATGCGGCAAGAGATGCCGCTCACGGCCTTCGGGTTTGCGGTCTGCGCTTTGGCCATCTCCGGTGTCTGGCCGCTCAACGGGTTCGTTTCCAAGGAAATGGTCTTCCACGGCGCGGTCGAGACCGGGTACATCGTCTTTGCAATCGCCGCCTGGGTCGGGGCCATCCTGACCTTCGCCTCGTTCCTCAAGGCCGGACATTCCGTCTTCCTGGGTCCGCGGAGCCAGGATGTCCCGGCCGTCAAAGAGAGCGAGAGCCCGGTGCTCATCCCCATCCTGACCCTGGCCGGCCTCTGCATACTATTCGGTGTTTACAATAAGCTGCCTCTCAAAGGGTTCATCGAGCCCATCCTGGAAGGCCATGTCGAGGCGGGCGAACACCTCGACTTCTCGAGCCACGCCCTGGCCCTGTTCAACCCCATCGCCCTGATCTCGGTGGGCTGCCTGGTCATCGCCCTCCTGCTTCATCTTTACGGCTGGAGAAAGGCTGGACAAAAGGCTTATCTCGCCTCCGAGCCGGTCCATAAGTTCCCGGTCATCAAGCAGATCTACGACCTGGCCGAGAGGCGCATTTTTGACATCTACGAGCAGGGCGTGCGATTCCTGAAGTGGTTGTCCGGCGTGCTCTTTAAGCTCATCGACCGGCCGATAGATGCTGTCTATGAGAAGGGCGTTACGGCCGTTGGGCGGGCTTTCACTGGCCTTCTCCAGGCCGCTCATACCGGACACTATGCCAACTACCTAGCCTGGTCGATCGGCGGGCTCCTGGCTGTGGCCGGGATTATCAGCCTGCTCTTGAGATAGAGGAGGAGCTTTGGTTTTTCTGTTTATCGCGCTGCCGCTCGTGGTCGCGGGGATCCTCCCGCTCGTCGGGAAGATATCCAAGAAGGTCCTACCCGATCTTCTGGTGAATTCTGTCTTCGTTATCCTCCTGGCCCTGGTCTTTTTCGAGGGACGCGGCCTCGTCGCACAGGATGCGGCCATCAAGCAACTTTTCTGGTTTGGTGAACCCCTCAACATCCGGCTGATGCTGGACGGGTTCAGCCTGTTCATGCTTTTCGCCGTTTCCCTGGTAGGGTTCGCTATCTCGCTGTTCTCGATCGACTACATGGACCATTACGGCTCCAAGGCGAATTTCTATGCCCTTTTCCTGGTGATGATCGCCGGCATGAACGGCCTCCTCCTGGTGACCGACCTCTTCCAGATCTACATCTTCCTCGAGGTCGCGGCCGTGGCCTCCTATGCTCTCGTCGCCTTCGGACTCGGACAGGATGAGCTCGAGGCCTCTTTCAAGTACCTCATGCTCTCGGCCGTAGCCTCGGCGTTTCTCCTGGCGGGCATCGTCATCATCTTCGGCGTCACGGGAGGTCTGGATTTCGAGACGGTCTCGCAGGGACTACGGGCCCTGGATGCTAGATACCTGGTGGGCCTCTGTGCGGCCTTCTTCATCCTGGGTTTCGGGCTTAAGGCGGCCCTTGTGCCGTTCCATGCCTGGCTGCCGGACGCCCACCCTTCGGCGCCGGCGCCCATCTCGGCCGCCCTTTCCGGTCTGCTGATCAAGGTCTCCGGCGTCTATGCCCTTACCCGGGTTTTTCTCAACGTCTTCGGGTTGACACCCGCGCTGTCGACGGTCCTTATGTACCTGGGAGTCATCTCGATGGTCGTCGCCGCCCTTCTGGCCCTCGGGCAGACCGATATCAAGCGGATGTTGGCTTATTCATCGATCAGCCAGGTCGGATATATCGTCCTGGGCATCGGCCTCGGCACGCCCCTGGGCATTCTGGGCGGCCTGTTTCACCTGTTCAACCATGCCCTGGCCAAAAGCCTCCTGTTCTTGAATTCGGGGTCGATACAGATGTCCACCGGCACGCGCAACCTCGATGAGATGGGCGGGCTGGGGAAGAGGATGCCCGTCACAGCCGGGACGACCCTGATCGGGTCTCTGGCCATCGCCGGCGTGCCTCCGCTCAACGGTTTTTGGAGTAAACTGATCATCATCGTGGCGCTTGTCCAGGCCAAGCAGTGGGCGTTTGCCCTCATAGCCGTCCTGGTGAGCGTCCTGACGCTCTGGTATTATCTCGTCATCCAGCGCAAGGCGTTTTTCGGCCAGCTTAACGAAAGATGGAGCGCCGTCCGGGAAGCGCCGTTCTGGATGACGGTGTCCACGGTCCTCCTCGCGCTCCTGTGCATCGCCACGGGAATATTCTTTGCGGGGACCGTCAACTCCTGGATCCGGCCAGCGGCCGATGCCCTGGTCAAGGGGGTCCAGACTACGCTGGGTTCATTAGGATTTTGAGACAATGATCGTCGAAATCGCGCTTCTTTGCGGCCTGGTCCTGTTCTCGGTGGCCGCCATCATTTTCCGGGACCTCCTCAAGGCGGCCATCTGTCTGGCGGTGGCCTCTCTGCTCTTGGGGATTATCTTCTTCCGGATGAAGGCCCCCTATATCGGGGCGTTTGAGATCTCGGTCGTAGCCGGGTTGATCACCGTCCTCTTCATCACCACGATCGCCCTGACCAAGACGGGGGGGGACGTCCGCGAGTCCAAGGCCGCCTCCTGGATTTTCCCGCTGGTCTTTGTCGTATTCCTGGTCCTGGATTTCTTCGTTATGAGGGGTCTCATCGGCAAGATCCCCGCGCTCGAAGCGACGCCGGAGCAGGGCACCTTCGGAGAGGTTCTCTGGAAGATACGCACGTTTGACCTGGTCGGCCAGATCGGCGTTATCTTCGCCGGCGTCCTGGCTGTCCTGGCGCTGTTCCGCAAGAGGGACAAGGATGAATAACACCTGGCTTCTCTACATAGCCTTTGCCGCCGTCCTCGTGTTTGTCGGCCTCTACTGCCTGCTGTCCATGCGCAACCTGATCAAGCTCTTCATCGGGATCGAGGTCATCAGCAAAGGCATCAGCCTGGCCTTTGTCGCCACGGGTTTCGCCAAGAAGAACATCCTTGTCGCCCAGGCCCTCGCCGTGACATTTATCGTCATCGAGGTCAGTGTCGTCGCCACGGCCCTGGCCATCATCATCAACACCTACCGTCACACCAGGAGCCTGGACATCCGCAAGCTGGCCAAACTCAAAGGGTAAAGCATGAGTTCATTCGACTTCCTAATCTCGCCGCCGGTGGCCTTCCTGGTCTTTCTGATCATCGGGTTTCTCCTCTACCTCCTCGGCAACCGGCTCGCCCCCAAGCTGAAGAAGGAGGGAGGGAAGCTGGCGACCTATGCCTGCGGCGAGGACATGCCGGGAGTGAAGCTCCAGTTCGGCTACCGGCTGTTCTTCTTCATCGCCCTCTTCTTTACCATGATGCACGTGGCGGCCCTGGTCATCGCCACCATCCCGGGCGGAAAAATCGTGTTTTTTGGTATCATATACTTGGTGATGATCTTCCTCTCGATCATGGCGCTCGTCACAAGGGACTGAGATGTTACAAAGAATCGTCCGCTGGTCGCGTAAGAAATCGCCCTGGATCCTGCACCTCAACTCGGGTGCCTGCAATGCCTGCGACATCGAGGTCGTGGCCGCCCTCACTCCGCGCTTTGATGTCGAGCGCCTGGGCGTCCTGCTTAAGGCGACACCCCGGCACGCCGACGTCATCATTTCCACCGGCCCGGTGACGCGTCAGATCAAGGACCGGATCATCCGCATCTACGAGCAGACGCCCGAGCCCAAGTTCGTCATCGCCGTCGGCGCCTGCGCCATGTCGGGCTGTGTCTACCGGGGCGCCTATAACATCATGGGCGGCCTGGACCAGGTCATCCCCGTCAACATCTATGTCCCCGGCTGTCCGGCCCGACCCGATGCCATCCTGGATGGAGTGGTCAAGCTCCTCGGCACACTCTGATGAGGCCAGAATGAACGACACCGAGATCATAGAAAAAGCAAAGGCCTTGCTGGGAGACAAGGTCCTCGAGGTCAGCAACCCAGCCCTTCGCCGGATTTTCATGAAGGTCGACTCCAAGGACCTCCTGAAGGCCGTACAAGTCCTCAAAGATGACTTGGGGTTCGCCTATGTAGCCACCATAAGCGGACTCGACGGCGGCGAAGACTTTGAGATCATCTACCATTTCGCCAATGCCTTCAGCCAATTGAACTTGAGGACACAAGTCCCGAAAACCAACCCCCATGTGGAATCGATCTGTGCAGTCATTCCGGGGGCGATCCTGTATGAGCGCGAGCTCCAGGATATGTTCGGCCTGGTCGTCGATCATATCCCTGACTCCCGGCGCCTTGTTCTCCCCGATGACTGGCCGGCCGGGAACTACCCCCTTCGCAAGGACTGGAAGTACGAGCGTCCACCGGAAAAGATCCCGGGAGAGAAGTCATGAAGTTCACCGTCCCCATAGGACCGCAGCACCCCGCTCTCAAGGAGCCAATCAGCCTGCGGATGACCCTCGAAGGAGAGGTCATCCGAGACGCCGACATTCGCCTCGGCTATAACCACCGCGGACTGGAAAAGCTGGCTGAGGAGAAGACCTGGCTCCAAAACATCTACGTAACCGAGCGCATCTGCGGCATCTGCTCCCATTCGCACGCTACCTGCTACACGCAGGGCGTCGAAAAGCTCATGGAAATCGAGCCTCCCAAGCGGGGGATCTACCTCCGTTTTCTCGTGGCCGAACTCGAACGCGTCCATAGCCACCTTCTCTGGCTGGGGGTGGCCGGGCACGAGGCCGGGTTTGACACCTTTTTCATGTACACCTGGCGCGACCGGGAGGTCGTCATGGACATCCTAGAGATGGTCTCCGGGAACCGCGTCCATTATGCCATCAACACGCTCGGCGGCGTGCGCCGTGACATCGACGACCTGCAGAAGAAGAAGATCCTGGACTCTCTGGACTTCCTGCGCCGGCGGAGTGAATTTTACTTCAAGATCGGGGCGAACGAGCCGTCTTTCGTCGCCCGGATCGCCGGGGTCGGCCGCCTCTCCAAGGAGGATGCCCTCGCCCTGTGCGCGGTCGGACCGACCGCCCGGGCGTCCGACATTTCCCAGGATGTCCGCAAGGACGACCCCTATGGAATGTATGCGGAAGTCCCCTTCGAGGTGGCAACGGCCACATCCTGCGATGTCCTTGGACGTGTGGTCGTCCGGGTCAAGGAGCTGATGCAGTCCTACAACATCATCGAATTCTTGCTCAAGAACCTTCCGGACGGGCCGGTCGCGGTGAGGGCCCCGCGCCGGGCCAAGCCGAACGAGGTGGTCAGCCGCTACGAAGCGCCGCGCGGCGAAAACATCCACTACATAAAATCCAACGGCACGGATAAGCCGGAGAGGCTGAAAGTGCGGGCGCCCACCCTGGCCAACTACCCGGCGACCGTGGTCATGCTCAGGAACGGGTTTATCGCCGATATCCCCCTGATTTTCGCAGCCATCGACCCCTGCATTTGCTGCGCCGAACGAGCGGTTGTACTGGTGGACGGCCGGAGCGGCGAAGAGAAAATTGTCCTGATGAGTGAGCTGCGGAAGCAGGCGCACGAGCGCTGGAAGAAAGCCCCGCTGAAAAAGGATGCGGTATGGCCATTTTGAAACCGCTGCTCTATATCTTCGTCTATCCGGGCGTCATCTTCCTCTTTGTCTATTCGACGTTCTGCGAGTGGTTCGACCGCAAGGTGTACGCGCGGCTCCAGAACCGGATGGGTCCTACCCACACCGGCCGCTGGGGCATCCTCCAGCCTGTGGCCGACTTCATCAAGCTCCTGGCGAAGGAAGACATAGTCCCGGAGAGGGCGGACAAGACCCTGTTCACCCTTCTTCCGGTCGTCGGGATCGCAGCCGTATCCACGGCCATGATGCTCCTTCCCGTTTGGCACTACAACGTGGCGAACTCGAGTCCGAATTCTTTTTCCGGCGATATCATCGTCCTCCTCTATATTCTGACCCTGCCCACTCTGGTCTTTTTCCTGGCGGCCTGGTCATCGACGAGCTTTTTCTCGACGATCGGCGGGGCCCGGGTCCTGACCATGCTCTTTGGCTACGAAGTCCCTCTTTTTCTAGCGGTCCTGAGCCCGGCCATCATGGCCGGCTCCTGGAGGCTCGCCGAGATCGCCGCGTTCTATCAACACAAGCCGCTGCTGCTCCTCCCCAACATCATCGGCTTTGTCGTCTCCGTCATCTGCCTCCAGGCTAAGCTCGAGAGGACGCCGTTCGATATCCCCCATGCCGAGACTGAGATCGTCGGCGGCACCTTCACCGAGTACTCGGGGAAGAAACTCGCCCTCTTCCGGCTGATGACGGACGTGGAAATGGTCGCCGGAAGCGGCCTCATCGCCGCTGTGTTCCTGGGAGGATTCCCCGGGGGAGTCATCCTGGGTTTCGTCAACTTCGTTGTCAAAACCCTCCTGATCATCTTTCTCCTCACTCTGATACGGGCGCTGACGTCGCGCATCCGGATCGACCAGGTCATCAGCTTCTCCTGGAAATACCTGGCCCCGCTGGCCGTGCTGCAGCTCTTAATCACCATCGTTCTCAAGGGGTTTGTCCGATGAGAATCGCCGCCTTTCTTCCGGAGATCCTCCGACATCTCTTCAAAAAGCCGGCCACGGTGGATTATCCCTTCCAGAAGCTGGAGGTCCCCAAAGACTTCCGCGGCACGCCTTTCCTGCATCCGGAGCTGTGCATCGTATGTCGGGCCTGTGTCCGGGACTGCCCGGCCGAGGCCATCGATATTCTGACCGTCAACGAAGCGGACAAGAAATTCAAGATGGTCATTCACAACGACCGCTGTATCCACTGCGCCCAGTGTGTAGAATCCTGCCCGACCGCCCCCAAAGCCCTGGAGATGGACCACCTCTTCGAGATCGCGGCCTTCAGCCGCTGGGATCTAAAGAAGGAATGGGAATATGTGAAGGCCCAAGTCAAGCCCAAGGCGGCGGCCGGGACTCCTTCCGCAGAAGCCAAGAGCTGATACCGAGGCCTTTGGCGGGCAATTCCTCATGATGGTTTTGTCGGCAGGCCTCCTCACCATGACACAATGAGTGGAGAAAAGACAATTCCCCCAGCCGAAGGTCCAATCGCTGATTGGCGCAGCGGCATTTCTAAGGAACTAAAGAAGGCCAAACGCTTGTTTGTGCTGGGGGTCGGGAACCGGCGGAAAGGCGATGACGCCGCAGGCAACCTGTGCCTTCGCCTACTGAGGAAGCAGATGGCAAGGAAAAGCGCTCCCCGGGAACTTCGAGTTCTTGATGCCGGGGAGACTCCCGAGAGCGCGACCGGCCTCATCCGGGACTTTCGGCCGACCCACATCCTTATCGTCGACGCGGCCGTCGGAGGGCATCAACCCGGGACGATATTCTTTATCGACAAAGAGAAGATCGGCCACGAAGACGTGTCCACCCATCGCCTTCCGCTTTTTCACTTGGTCCGCTATCTCGAGGAGAGTATCGGCTGTCGAGTGATCCTCGTCGGCATCGAGCCGCAAGAGGCCGCCTGGGGAAAGCCGGTGTCGGCGACCGTCAGGGCGGCCGTCACCGATCTAGCGGCTTATCTGGCGGAAGCCTGGACAGAGCGGCGGCCCAAATAAACTCCCGACCTCGTCCCGACGGGGCTGGATCCTGCCCTGGAGACTGCCCTAAAGGTCTGTTCAAAGCTTTCCACTTTCCATTGACATGGAACGCCGGCCGGCGATATAGTTTGGGCATGCCCCGGGAAGGAGGTCTCCATGCCCAGCAAGCCAAAAAGTCCCTGTTTGCCGTTCGGCGACCATAAGACTGCGCCCTGGTACGGCCAAGACATCCTGTCGGTCAAGCAGTTCAGCCGGACCGATATGGAATACGTCATCGAGGTCGCCCATGAGATGCGGATCATGGTCGAGCGGATCGGGACGTTTGACCTGCTCAAGGGCAAGATCCTGGCCAACCTGTTCTACGAGCCCTCGACGCGCACCTCTTCATCTTTTATGGCGGCCATGGAGAGGCTCGGCGGAGCGGTCATCCCGATCAGCGAGGTGCGGTATTCCTCGGTGGCCAAGGGCGAAAGCCTTCCCGACACGGTCCGGACGCTCGAATGCTACGCCGATGTCATCGTCCTGCGCCATCCCGAGGTGGGAGCGGCGGCACTGGCGGCCAAGCACTGCCGCAAGCCCATCATCAATGCCGGGGACGGTATCGGCGAGCACCCGACCCAGGCCCTCCTCGACACCTTCACCATCCATGAAGAGTTGGGCCGGCTGGACAACCTCAATGTCACCATGCTCGGCGATTTGAAATATGGCCGCACCGTCCATTCGCTGGCGCGTCTGCTCACGCTGTGCAGCGGGATTACCCTGAACTATGTCTCCCCGGATGTTTTAATGATGCCCCAGGACGTCATGGACGAGGTTGCCGAGAAGGGAATTCCGCAGACCCAGCAGACGACGCTCAAAAAAGTGCTTCCCAGGACCGATGTCCTCTATGTCACCCGGGTTCAGAAGGAGCGGTTTGAGGACGTGGCCGATTATGACAAGGTCAAGTCGGCCTATGTGATCACTCCTGAGGTCATGAAGGCCGCCAAGAAAAAGATGATCGTTATGCACCCCCTACCCCGCATCACCGAGATCGCCCTGGAGTTCGACGACGACCCGCGGGCCGCCTATTTTCGCCAGATGGAGTATGGGCTGTACGTTCGGATGGCCCTGCTGGCCATGGTCCTCGGCAAGGCTTAGAGCACTCGAAGGGAGGGCATCTCTGACCGTTGCCCAGACGCATGTTATATAAATCCTAAAATTTCCTGGGAGGAGGGAAAAATGGCCGGAGTGGAGAGTCAGGACCGCACTATCGTCGGGACAGGGGAAGTCTCGAAGTGGCTCTTCTGGACCTGTTTTATTGCCCTTATAGCCACATCGTTCGGGTTCATCATCCGGGCGAACATCATCGGCGACCTGGGTGTCGCCTTCAACCTGAGCGAAACCCAGAAGGGAGAGATCCTTGGAGTGGGCCTGTGGCCTTTTGCCCTGAGCATCATCCTGTTCAGTCTGATCATCGACAAGATCGGATACGGCCGGGCCCTGGCTTTTGCCTTCATCTGTCATGTCGCCTCGGCTTTTGTCACCATCTTCGCTACCGGTTATCAGATGCTCTACTGGGGCACTTTCATCCTGGCCTTGGGCAACGGGACGGTAGAGGCGGTGATCAATCCCGTCGTCGCTACAGTCTATTCCAAACAGAAGACAAAGTGGCTGAACATCCTCCACGCCGGCTGGCCGGGGGGGATGGTCCTGGGAGGGCTTCTGATCCTGATCCTGATGCCGGGCCTGGATTGGAGATGGAAGGTCGGTCTCGTCCTGATCCCGGCCGTGATTTACGCGTTGATGATGATCCGCGCCAAGTTTCCGGTCCATGAGCGCGTCAAGGCCGGCATCTCCTACAAAGTCATGCTCCAGGAGGCGGGGATCATCGGTGCCGTCATCGTCATCATCATCATGATCGCCGAGATCGGCCGGATCTTCCAATGGCCGCTCGGAGCGAAAATCATCGTCGCCGCCGTCCTGATCCTGGCCTATTCCCTCTACGTTCGGAAGCTGGGCCATCCGCTGTTCATATTCCTGCTGCTCATCATGCTTCCTCTAGCCACGACCGAGCTGGGGACGGACTCCTGGGTTACCGAGCTCGTCAATCCGGTCATGGCCAAAATGGGGATGCAGGCCGGATGGCTGCTGATCTACACGGCCTTCATCATGATGGTCCTGCGGTTTTTGGCCGGGCCGATCATCCACAAGCTCTCGCCTCTGGGCCTTCTGGCAGTCTGCAGCGGGATCGCCGTCGTCGGGCTCATCATGCTGTCGAAGGTGGCGGGCGTCATGATTTTCATCGCCGCCACTGTCTATGCCTTGGGGAAGACCTTCTTCTGGCCGACCATGCTCGGAGTGGCCGCTGAACGTTTCCCACGAGGTGGAGCTCTCACCCTCAATGCCATAGGCGGCATGGGCATGTTAAGCGTCGGTGTGATCGGCGCCGTGTTCCTAGGGAATATCCAGGACCGGCAGATCGACCATGAGCTTCTCGCCCAGCATCCCGCTCTCCACACCCAGGTCGTTGCACAGGAAAAAGCCAGCATCTTCGGGAAATATCAGCCCCTCGACAAGGAAAAGGTGGCCGTGCTCAGCGAGGGAGAACAAAAGATCGTCGCGGATACGACCGCCACGGCGAAGAAGAACGCCCTGATGACCGTGGCCATATTCCCGGCCATCATGCTGGTCTGCTATCTCATCCTGATCTTGTATTTTCGGGCCAAGGGAGGGTATAAGCCGGTCGAGCTGGTCGCTCAACGGGAGTGAGAAGAAAGCGGATTTCAAGATGCCCCAGCTGATCAAATTGGCGTTGATTGTTGCCATGGCAATGACTGGGTCGTGTTCGTCCCCCAAATCGAAGATGTTCCTGGTCCTCAATTTTGACGTTGAAGACTACACGACGCCCGCAGCCGAAGGCATTGACGAGATTCCCAAATGGCTGGCCGAGATCATGTCGGAAGAGGGCGTCACCGGGACATTTTTCGTGATCGGGGAAAAGGCCAGGTCGCTGGAGAGCCGGGGGCGAAGCGATGTCATTGCGGCCATGGCCAAGCACGACATCGGCAGCCATACCAATCATGGATCTATCCATCCGACCGTGACAGAGCAGCTGGAAAAAGCCGGCTGGGATGATGGCGTGCGTCTTATGGCCGAGCAGGAGTCTGCCGGTATTAGGGAGCTGGAACGCATATTGGGTATACCCGTAAAGAGCTTAGCCCGGCATGGTGGTTCCTATGGACCCCAGTTGGTCTGCGCCTTGGGCCGGATGAAGGCCGGATACAGCGGCTCGCCGATCAGCCTTCCCGGCCGGAATGTCGTCTGGTTCTGCAACGCCTTGAATTTCACCGGCCAATACGACGGGTTCGACGACACCTATTACCGGGATGATCTGTTCGAGCCGCTGTTTGACAAGCTGAAGACGGAACTGCCAAAATTGGCTCGAACGACGGATGTGCTTTCTTTTTTCGCCGGACACCCTACCAAGATCCGCAGCGAGCAGTTCTGGGATTTCAATTATTACGAGGGCCGGAATCCCGGCCCGAGCGAATGGAAAACGCCCGGACTGCGCCCCCTCGAAAGCATGAAGACGGCGCAGGCCAATTTCCGCCGGATGGTGCGGTATCTCAAGAGGCGGGATGATATCGAGATCACCACGTTTCGTTCTTTGATGGACGCTTATGGGTATCAGAAGGAATCTGTAACGAAGGAGGAGCTGCAGGAAATCGCCGAAAACACCATCAAGAACAAAGCAATCTTCGGTAGCGAATATTTTTCACCCGCCGAGGCGTTCGCCGGCTACGCGAAAACGATTGTCAACTATCAAACCAAAGGATCACTGCTTCAAGAAATGAAAGCGATTCGGCCCCTGGGTCCCGTGGAGATGCCGAATCCCCAGCCGGAAATCTTACGGGTGACCTTAGAGGAAGTGCATGAACTGGCAGGGAAGGCGAACGAGCATATCCATCAGGTCGGCTCTTTGCCTTCGTCTTTGCAGATCCGGGATGCGCGAATTGGCGCCGGCTCGCTGTTCGCCCTTTTCAGCGCTGTCTACCTGGATATGATTTCAAGAAGCCCGAGCTCTGATTATGATGTCCCCTCTTTTGATCCCTATCCAAGAACAAACGAAAAAGAGATTGTCCTGGGCATCCGAGACCTTAAGACCTGGCCCGTGCATCGTCTGGACCTGGACATGGAAAGAATCGTCGAGCTGACAAAACTGCAGCTTTGGACCCTCAAACCAGCGCACAGAAGATAAAAAAAACGGTGAGCTCTTACCTCGCCTTTTCACCCTTGCCAGGAGAGAGTCACCCCTCCCCTTCGGCGGTGTGTTTTCTGTGGCACTTTCCTCCGATCGCCCGGGTGACCTCTCATATCCCGGACAAGCGGCAGGTGACGATTCGCTACTTCGGCCTGTACGGCAATGCTTATCGAGGGAAGGTCCGGAAGGCAAGCCTTGGGCCTTTTCCGCTCCGGATGGTGGAGGATGAGCTCCGGCGTCTCCCTGCCAAAGTCTGGGCCGAGATGATCCGTAAAGTCTATGAGGTTGACCCGTTGCTCGGCCCCCAGTGCGGAGGTCCGATGCGCATCATCGCCTTCCTCACGGACTATTCCGTATTGGACAGGATCATCGAATTGACATCCGATCACGCCGCAATTTATGATCCCTGACGATGGGATGAGGCAAAATCGGTCCATGAACGCTCATTCAGCAAGCAGAGCAGAAAAGGAATTTCTTATCCATATTTGAAGGTTATTTGTTCAATGGAATTTGAACATTATTTTATTCAAGAATGGGCCATGTCAATATTTGTTCGCAATTTCGGGGCCATCATAACCCTCTTCAGTTTGTCGCCTGAGCCATCAGGGAGGCCTGGTTTCGCTCCATGGCCTCCTGGATTTTCTCCTTCTTGATATAACTTCGGT
>JAFNEO010000019.1 GCA_017886205.1 Candidatus Aminicenantota bacterium
AGCGAGTTCCTTGATGAAGCTGACCCTCGCGGTCAGCTTCATCAAGGAACTCGCTCCCGGAGAATCGTATTCCTACCTGCGAGCCTTCAAAGCCGAAAGGAATATGAGGGTAGCGACCGTCGGGATCGGCTACTCGGACGGTTATCCTTCTGTATTCGGCGGAAAGGTCCAGGTCCTGATCCGGAAGAAAAAGTTCCCCGTTCTCGGAGCCGTAACGGCGAATCACCTGATGGTCGGGCTCGGCGACGACCGCGAGGTCCGGATCGGCGATGAGGTGACGCTCGTCGACCCCGACAGGAGTTCGGGCCTGGCGGCGGACGACCTGGCCGAGCCGAGCGGCGTTGGGGACTATAAAATCCTCATCGGCCTGAATCCTCTTCTCCCCCGGACTTATCTGGGATGACGATGACCTCATTGGAACGGGTCATGACCGTCATCTGGGGCGGGATCCCCGACCGGGTGCCGGCCGACCTCCACAATTTCTTGCTGGCCGCCCGAACGGCCGGAATCCCTCTCGCCGAATGCATGCAGAGCGGCGAGCTGCTCGCGGAATCCCAGATGGTCGCCTGGCGCGTTTTCAGACACGACATGCTGCTTGTGGAAAATGGCACTGCGGCACTCGGCCAGGCCATGGGCTGCGGAGTGGTGTACGCGGACGACGCGGCGCCCTGGTCGTCAACCCGGTGCTGAAAAATCTGGAGGACGTGAACACGCTCCGCGTGCCCGATCCAGAAAAAGACCAGCCGCTGCCGCAAATTCTCAAGGCCGGATCCCTTCTCAGGCGCGAATTCATCGACCGGGTCTTCATCATGGGTCGCGTCGACCAGGGGCCGATGGCCTTGACGGCCGCCCTACGCGGCTACAGCCAGTTCTTTCTGGACCTCGGGGAGGAGAAGAACGGTCCTCTGATCGAACGGCTCCTCGATATCTGTGTCGAAGCGGACATCCGTTATGCGCGCGCTCTGCGCGAAGCCGGAGCCCATGGCACATCGCTGGGCGAGCTGGGTTCGGATACGATTTCCCCGGCCATGTACCGGAAGCTCGGGCTGCCGAGACTCAGGATTTTCTATGCGGCCATGCAGGAAAAGCGCTTTCCCGCCTCTCTCCACCAATGCGGAAACACGGCCGCCGTCCTGAGCGATATGGTTTCGAGCGGTGCGGCCATCCTCGAGCTCGACCCGCGCACGGACGCGCGGAAAGCCAAAGAGACAACCCGAAAAAAGACAACGATCCTGGGGATGGTCGACCCGGCCAATGTCCTCGAGCGCGGGACGCCGGCGCTCGTCCAGGAAAAATCACGGGAGGCGATCGAGATTCTGGCGCCGGGCGGCGGGTTCATCCTGGGGCCGGGCTGCGCCCTGACCCCGGAGACGCCCCAAGCGAATGTCGAGGCTTTGGTCGAGTGCGCCGCCCAATTCGGCCGCTACCGCCCCGACGGAACCCTCCTCGGCCGATAGTCTTAGGGACAATTGACCTAATCCGACAAAGGCTCTATAATCGCTGACCGACCAACGCCGAATGGAAATTGTGAGGCCCGCCATGCAAATCACGCTATCCCAAGATCAATATGAAAAGCTCACCCATCTCGTCTATCTCGGCAACTGGCTGGTCAATTCCTACCGCGGCAGCGAACGGCTCGAGGAATACGACAAACTGGCGGAAGACATCATGTCTTTCGCGCCCTCGGCCGGGCTCAAGGATCGGGTCGAGTTCGACGAGTTCGAAGGCCGTTATTATCCCTCCCGGAAGATGGACGAAGAAATGCGCAAGTTCTGGGAGGAATACGACGAGGACGTCTTCTGGAACACGCTCATCGACGGGCTGGCTGAGCGGGATTATGGACGCCAGTATGGCGAGGAGAACCTCGACACTATGGAATGGGATGAATATGACAAGAAGCTCGAGCCCTTCCAGAAGAAATACGAGAAGGAGATCGATGAACACGGCCTGGAGCGCCTGGAGGTCAGGCTCGTCTCCTGAATCGCCGGGAAGATAGCGTTCAACTCCGGCCCTTCCGCCTGGCCTCTTGCCGGGACTTGATGCTGCTCACCAGCTCTTTTTTTGACAACAGCCGCAACAACAGCAGGAGAAAAACGATCAGGAAGATGAGACCGAAGGCTGCATAGGCGTCCCAGGACAGCAGCAGCACGAAGTTGATATGGACGAACATGAACAGCAGATACGCCCACCACCAGCGCCGGAAATAGAGGCAACCGGCGATGATCAGTAGGAACGCCGTAAACCCGACCAGGGCCGCCTGGGGATCAGCCGTCGCGATGAGGATAGTTATCGTATAGATGAAGGGGACCGCCAGCCAAGGCCATTTTCGGCGTGTGAAGGCAACGAAGAACCCGCCGATGAGGGCGGATAGGATAAAGCCGGTGGTGGCCAGGCTCTGCCCCACGCTGCCCGAGCCCAGCCCGGCTTCGGCCCGAACCTTGATGCCCTTCATCATCTGGCGCTCCATGGCAAAATGGCCGGGCTCAAACAAGATACTCCATAAGACCCTCGCCGGCAGGGCCATAGCCTCGGTCGGGTCGCGGACGAAGAACCGGGTTTTCCCTCCCTCCAGCGGCTGGAGCACAAAACTCCCCCACCCTTCAAGGACCATGGCCTGATTAGGCACGAAGCTCCGAACATGGGGTCCGACACTCTTCTCCTTCCATTTGATCAGCCCCAGCGGATAGTTCGGGGAAGTCAAAGGCAGAAGCTCGCCTTCTTGCCTGGCCAGCCAATCGGGGTTGATGGTCCTGGCGTTGTGGATATCGGCCAGGAGCATGTTCTCGATCCAGCTGTAGCTGTAAAAGCCGCCGCGGTCCTGGCCGAGCTGGGCGATCCAGGGCCAAACGTCTTCGACCGGGGCTCCGATCGTCACGGCGCGGGTGCTGCGGTACATCGGGTTGGGGACAACTTCGTCTCCTGGAAGCGGCATGGTGGATTCGGCCTCAGTCGCACCCCACTTCAGCATCCAGGGAAAGACAATTGTGAGATAGACGACGACCATGAGGGCAAAAACCCCGAGAAAGGCCAATCCCAGCATCTTCTTTTTCCGAATGGCCATGTTCTATCTCCTTGGCTGGACACACTGCCGCCAGTTCCCTGACGAATATATCGCCACCAACGGAGAACTGTCAACAGAGCCCTCCCCCGCCGTCTAGAATTCAGGGCCTATCAAGGATTTGGTGCCCGGCACCGAATTCAAAAAAGAGATGACGCGCGGCAGTTTTCTGTTCTAAAATTGGGGCCAAGAACTCAGAGGCAGGTGCACATGAGCGCTTCCAATATCCACAGGCCTGACACTCCAGGAATCCTCTCCCCTAAGTTTCGCCGCTCTGACCTTATCCCGATCGCGCTTGTCTCGGCGCTGAGCCTGGCGCTTCACCTGATCGCCATCCGCGGCTTTGGGCTTTTCCGGGACGAATTGTATTACATCGCCTGCAGCGACCACCTGGCCTGGGGCTTTGTGGACCAGCCGCCTCTCTCCCTCCTTCTCTTGAAAGGCATTCGATTCCTGTTCGGCGATTCTCCGGCCGCTCTCCGCTTTCTCCCGGCGCTCGGGGGGGCCGCTTTTGTATTCTTAACCGGGTTGATGGCCCGGGAACTCGGCGGCAAGAAGTTCGCTGTCTTTGTGGCATCGGCCGCAGCCTTCGCCCCGGTCGGCAACCTGTTTCAGTTTCACATCTACTCCATGAACTTCCTCGACCTCCTGTTCTGGCAGGCCTGTATCCTTATTATCATCCGGCTCGTAAGGACAGGGAACCCGAAGCTCTGGGTTCCTTTCGGGATCGTGGCGGGCATGGGCCTTCAGAACAAGGTTTCTCTGCTCCTGCTGGTTTTCGGCTTGGGAATCGGCGTCGTGCTGACAAAACGCCGGCGCGACTTGAAAAGCCGCTATTTCTGGTTCGGGATTGCCCTAGCCATCCTCATTTTCCTCCCCTACCTCGTCTGGAACTTCACCCATGGCTGGCCCACGCTGGAGTGGATGCACAATGCCGAAACCCAAAAGAACATCAAGGATGCCCCCTTGGCTTTCATTGTCGGCCAGCTTCTGTATAACAACCCTCTGAGCGTCTTCGTTTGGCTCCCCGGGCTTTTATACTTTTTCCTCCATAAGGAGGGAAAGAGGTACCGTCTGTTCGGCTGGCTATCCCTTTCTCTTTTTCTCCTGATCATGGTCTTGGGCGGAAAGGACTATTATCTGGCAGGAATCTATCCTGTCCTCTTCGCGGGAGGCGCGGTCTTTATCGAGAGCGCGTTTCGGCCCAAGATGAGGCGTGCACTGGGGGCAGGTCTGGCAGTTTTGCTGATCGTCTCCACCCTTCTTTTCTCCCCCCTGACTCTTCCCGTCCTTTCCGTCAATAAAACCGTAGCCTACGTCGAGGGCTCCGGGCTCAACCGGAGTCAGGAGCGGAACGAGATCGGCGTCCTCCCCCAGCATTTCGCCGACATGTTCGGTTGGGAAGAGTTCGCCGCGACGATCGCCGGAATCTATGAAACCCTGACTCCGGATGAGCAAGCGGGATGCCTGATCTATCTCCGCAACTATGGGGAAGCCGCGGCCGTCGATTTCTTCGGCCCGAAATATGGACTGCCCAAAGCCGCCTGCGCCCATAACAGCTATTGGTACTGGTGCCCGCCCCAATGGGACGGCGGTGTGGCCATCATCATGGGGGACAGTCGGGACCCGCAGGCGAGCTACGCCGACTTGAGCAGCCATTTCGAGACGGTCGTTCTGGCGGGGACCACACGATGTGATTTCTGCATGCCTTACGAAAACAACCGGGCGATCTTCCTCTGCCGGCGGGCGAAATTTTCGATCCAGGAGATCTGGCCGGAGGAGAAGGAATTCATCTGAGGTGAGATCATGAAAAACCCGGCTATCCCCACCTTGCCGCCCGAGGGACGGCTGATGTCCCTGGACTTCTTCCGCGGGTTCACTATGTTCCTCCTAATCGGAGAGGCCACCCATATCTACTCGCTGCTCATCGCTCCTTCGCTCCAGGGGACGATCATCGAAGCCATCGGCCAGCAGTTCCACCATCATCCCTGGAACGGCCTGCGCTTTTGGGACCTCATCCAGCCGTTCTTCATGTTCATCGTTGGGGTGGCGATGCCGTTCTCGATCGGGAGGCGCTGGGAGCGGGGAGACAGCTGGCGCTCGACGTTCCATCATGCCCTGCGACGGTCACTCATCCTGCTCTTCCTGGGCTGGGCCGTCTATTGCATCGGGCCGGGCCGGCTGACTTTTGAGCTGTGGAACGTCCTTGCCCAGCTCTCCTTCACCTACCTCGTCGCTTTCCTGATGATGCGGCGGTCGTCCCGTACTCAGATCGTCTTCACCTTCGGTCTGCTCATCCTCACCGAACTCCTCTATCGTTTTTGGCCGGTGGCCGGGTTCAACCAGGCCTTCGTTCCCGACCACAACTTTGGGTCCTGGGTGGATATGCAACTCATGGGAAAGCTTTCTGAAGGTCACTGGGTCGCCTTCAACGCAATACCCACGACCGCTCATACCATGTGGGGTGTGCTCGCCGGCTTGGTCCTGAGGAGCGTTCGTCCGCCCGGCAAAAAGATCCGGGCGCTCGGCGTCGCCGGGCTGGTCGGGGTAGTCGCCGGGTACGCCCTCAATCCCCTGACCCCCATCATCAAGCGGACCTGCACGAGCTCGTTCGTCCTGGCCAGCGGCGGCTGGTGCCTGCTGGCACTCGGCCTGTCGTACTGGCTGATCGATGTCAAGAGATGGCGCCGCTGCGCGAAATTTTTCGTCGTCGTCGGGATGAATCCCATTTTCATCTACCTGTTCCAGGAGACGGGCGGCGCGACGTGGCTCGACCGGCTGGTCAGGCCGTTCACCATGGGAATCTTCGGCTGGATGGGCGAAACCCCCGCCGAGTTGCTCACCAGCGCCGGCGCCTGGGCGCTCATGTGGCTGATGTGTTATTGGCTCTACAAGCGTAGGATCCTCATCAAAATCTGATCAAGCTCCCGAGCTTTGTCGGCAAAGACGTTTCTGACAGAGACAGTCCGTCTCCGGCGATGGGCCGCAGCAACCTTTTTTCGAAGGGAACGTATCTATTTGGTGGTGGATGCAAAGATCACTTCCGCAGTGAATCTTATTTCATCCCAGGAGTGTCAGAATGAAACATAGACCTGCAAAATCGGTGTGTTTTATCATCCTTATAGGTTTTCTGATCGCCCTTCAATCGGGCTGGGCTCAGACGGCCGCGCCTCTCAAAACCGACGTCGCTAAGGAAAAGCTGGTATCCGAATTAGAGCGGGTGGTTCCTGAACTCATGAAGAAGGGGAATATCCCCGGGCTTTCCATCGCCGTCCTCCGCGACGGCCAGCTCCTCTGGACCAAGGGCTTCGGAGTCAAGAGCACCAAGACCAACGAGCCCGTCACCGAGGACACAATCTTCGAAGCGGCCTCCCTGACCAAGCCGTTCTTCGCTTACGCGGCCATGAAAATGATAGAAAGCGGAGAGTTGAGCCTGGACCGGCCGCTCTACGAATACCTCCCTCGGGAAAAGATCGAGCAGGGGCTGGAACACTCCCTGGAACAGCTTAAGAAGGGCGCCGAGGAGAAGCTCAAGGAGCTGGCGAAAAAACAATAGCGGAGGGGCTTGATTTCCGTGCGGATTCTATTAAGATCCGCTCGGCCGGATCAGGGGAAAAAGCCACTGCGTGATTGACATATGGAGAAGTTCGTGATAAATAACCCTAGAGATGATACAAACAAAGCTCTTTCTTAGGGCCATAACGCTCCTTATCCTGAGCCTCTTTCTCCTCCCCCTGTGCGGTTACAGCTATATCGATCTGGGGTCCGGAAGCTATATCATTCAACTCCTTATTGCCGGTTTCGTCGGCTTTTCTCTTTCTGTAAGAATATTCTGGAAGAAAATAAAGACCCGTTTTTCCAAAAAGGCCAAACCCGATAAGACATTAGATGCCCAGTGAATCCCGGACGCTGCCGAGTTCTTTTCGGGATCCGAGCGGTTTCTTGTTCGATCGGGAAGGCGGGCTCTACAGGCAGGTCAACCGTATCTATAAGGACCATTATGACCAGCTTCTTTCCAGCGGACTGTATAAGGCGCTGACGGAGCGGGGACTCCTTGTTCGCCATGATGAAGTCGACATTTCTCCTCCCGATCCACAGCTGGCTTATAAGGTCATAAAGCCCCAGCTCGTCTCCTTCATTTCCTATCCGTATGAGTGGTGTTTCACTCAGCTCAAAGAGGCGGCCTTGGCCATGCTCAAAATCCAAAAAACGGCCTTTGATTTTGGGATGTCCCTCAAGGACGCCAGCGCCTTCAACATCCAGTTTGTAGACGGGAGGCCCCTTCTCGTCGATACGCTGTCCTTCGAGAAACTCCGGATGAAACCCTGGGTGGCCTATCGGCAGTTCTGCCAGCATTTTCTCAACCCGCTGCTCCTCGTAGCCTACAAGGATTTTCAGCTCAACCAGCTTTCTCGGATTTTTATCGACGGGATTCCCATGAGCTTGACGAGTCGGCTTCTTCCTTTTCGAACCCGGTTGAGGCCGAGCCTTGCTTCCCACGTCCATCTTCACGCCCTGAGCCAGAAATATTTCTCCACAAGGACAGTCAGAGTCCGGGAGCGGCAGGTTCGTCCAGTTTCTCTGGCCGGACTCGTGGAGAGTCTCGAATCCCTGGTCCGGAGATTGAGCCTCCGCCTCAAGAAGACGGAATGGGCCCATTACTATCAGGAAACGAACTACACTCCGGAAGGGTTTGAATGGAAAAAGAAAACCGTCGAAGAATTCCTGGACGTCATGAAGCCGGAGACCGTTTGGGATCTGGGCGCTAACACCGGAGTCTTCAGCCGGCTGGCCAGCCGGAGAGGGATCAAGACGGTGGCCTTCGACGTGGATTTTATCGCCGTCGAACTGAACTACCGCGATTGTCTGGACCAGAACGAAAGAAATCTGCTGCCCCTGGTTATGGACCTGACCAACCCCACTCCGGCCATCGGTTGGGAGAACCGGGAGAGGAAATCCCTTCTGGAGAGGGGGCCGGTGGATGCCGCCTTGGCCCTAGCTCTCGTCCACCATCTGGCCATCAGCAACAACCTGCCTCTTCCTAAGATTGCCGAATTCTTGAGCCGGATCTGCCGTTGGTTGGTCATTGAATTCGTCCCCAAAACCGACTCGCAAGTGCAGAGGCTTCTGGCCACCCGAGAGGATATTTTCGAGCATTACACCCGGTCCGATTTTGAAGAGCAATTCAGCCGGCCTTTCCTGATCGTGAAGGTCGCCCCGATCAAGGGGACAGAAAGAACTCTCTACTTGATGAAAAATTACAGGTGCCCATAAAGACACAAATGCGTATCGGAATAAAGAAGTTCGTCACATCGGCAAGCCCGTCTCTCTTTCTTGTGTTCAATATTTTTTTATTTGGACCGTATACGATTTTTCAGGGCAATATAGACGAGTTTTCTGTCCCTCTGCAGTCCATCCTGAGATCTCTTCTTCTGCCTGCTCTGGGCCTTTTAGTGCTCCTGAGTCTTATCGGCCTGCTGCTATCTGGAAGAGCCCATCGGCTTTATGTCTCGATAATTTTTGTTGTCGGGGTGCTCGTCTGGCTGCAAGGAAATTTTCTCGTCTGGAAATATGGACTATTGAATGGTCAGGCCTTTGACTGGTCAAAAAATGCGTGGCGCGGATGGGCGGATGGAACCTTATGGATCGGGCTCCTGATCTTGGCTTGTTTGTTTTCCAGGAAAGTCCATAAGATATCAACCGTCGCTAGTATCGCACTGACCGGCGTCGTTCTCGGTTCTCTATTTTTCACCAGTCTCCAAAAGCCAGAAACATGGACCACTCAAGAGAAATCTTCTCTGTCTCTGCTGCCGCCCAAAGAAATTTTCGAATTCTCATCACAGCAAAATATCATTCAATTCATTCTGGATGGATTTCAATCTGACATTTTTGAAGAGATCATTGCTGAGGATTTCGACCATTACTCCACCTCCTTAGAGGGGTTTACTTTCTTTAGAGAAGCCATGGGATCTTTTCCCACGACCTACATGTCGGTTCCTGCTTTCTTAAGCGGGATAATCTATAAAAACCATATGCCGATGCACAGATTTGTCAATCAAGTCAACCGGGGAAAGACGATTTTCAACGTGCTCCATGATAGCGGCTATGAAACAGATATTGTCGGCGATGTGCTCTTTCGTAGAGGCGCTCGGTATTCGAATGCTTACCGAATTGCTATTCCTTATGGCGAAGGAAAAAAGCAGAATTTGAAATCCGAATCGGCTCTGATGATAGATCTCGTATTGTTCCGTCACTCTCCTCATTTTTTGAAGAAATTCATATATAATGATGAACTCTGGCTGTTTCAACGTCTATTCAGCATGAAAAACAATAGACTCAACATTCGATATTTCTCTCATCAAGCCTTTTTGGACGATCTGGTTGAACACCTATCGGTCAAAAGGAATATTCCTGTTTACAAGTACTTCCATTTGATGACCACTCATTTCCCGATTGTCGTGAACAAAGATTGTGAATATGAGGGAAAGATACCCGCCACAACGGAAAACACGAAGATTCAAGCCAAGTGTTGTCTCGATAACTTTATAAAGTTTATAGACAAGCTGAAAAAGAAAGGTATTTATGATTCGTCGTTGATTATTCTCCAGGCAGACCATGGTCATAGTCGAAAAATCAAAATGACGAACGGGGATAGTCCCGGTAACGAAGATGAATCTTATAATCATATAAATCTTTCTCAAATCGCTGGGTCTGCCCTCGCCCTAATGGCCATTAAGCCTCCTCATAGCAAAGGAAATTTGCAGACGTCGAGAGCCCAGGTCTCACTGACCGATATTCCTGCAACCATTGGCTATTTTTTCAGCCTCAATGAAAAATTCGACGGTCGATCGGTTTTCGAAGTTGATCCGGATGAGGTGCGAGAGCGAAGATTTTATTTCTATGAATGGCAGCACGAGCACTGGCAAAGCACTTATCTTCCCCATATAGATGAATTTGTTATTAAGGGCAGCGTGTTCGATACAAATTCGTGGCAGCTGGATTCTACCCACTTTCCGCCGGGCCGAACGAAATAATCCTGGAGAGATATTTTCTCAACCCGACTCCCGCTGACCCTAGATCAGAACCTCTGTCCTTTCTCCGGCTTTTAGGAGAACGGGGTTCTTGAACTTTTCCTCACCTTTTTCTCCAAGGCGGAAGGTTTTGAGCTTCAGCTCACCGTGGAGGACCTGAAGTTCAGCCCGGAATTTCTGCCCCTACAGAGCAGGCCGACCGCCGCCGTGTACTCGAACCCGGTCATCACCTCGGTGAAATAGGGAAACGGGTTTTTGGGTCTGCCCTTAGGATAAGAGGCCATGAGGAGTGCCGTCTCGTCGCCGAGCACAAACGAGCGGAGGCAGTTGAAGTGGTCGTAGAACCCCCGTTAGCGGTTGTATTTCAAGATGCTCTGGAGAGTCGTCCAGCCCTTTCAGGTTAACGGCGAAGAAGGGACCCAGCTGATCTCTTTTTCTGATCAGGATATTCACGAAAGGAGAAAACGCTTTATGGCTGGCTGTAATCCTTAAGGATCCGGCCGAAAAACGCTCTGACATGCTCTTCGAACCTGGCCCGGGAGAACTCCTGAGCTTTCCCGTGGGCGGCAGCGCCCAGCCCCTCGATGAGCTCTGGCTGGCGGATCAACTTCATGGAATATTCCAGGAGTTCCCCCCCGGTCCTGACCCGGAATCCGTCGACGCCGTGGTCCACGATCTCCCTCAACCCTCCCCCGTCGTAAACGATCGGCACGGCCCGGTTCTGCATGGCCTCGACCGTGGTCATCCCGAAATGTTCGACTTCAGAGGGATGGTCGTGGACGATCCCGCACAGATGCCAGAAGATCGAGGCTTCCCGGTAGAGAATCCGCAGCTCGGAGGCGGGGATATTGACCCTGAGCTCTATGTTTTGGCGGGGAAGACCAGCAATCAGGCTGTTGAGCTCGTCGAGATACCGGTTTTTCGGCTCGCTGCCTCCGACCAGGATGAACCTCCATCCGCTGATAATCTCCGGGTGGAGCCGGTCGAGCTTCAGGAAGGCCTCGACCATCTCGCGCTGCCTTTTCGTCCCTTCTGGTTCGAACCGGGCGACAGAGAGGATGAGCTTCTTCTTGGGCTGGACCGTTCCGCCGTCCTCCAAGTCGACCGGAGGATAGATGTGCTGGTGGGGCGCGAATTTCCACATCCTCTCGATCCACTCGGCCGTGTACCGGCTGTTGTGGACAACATAAGTGTACCGGTCGGCATAGAAATAGCTCTTGGGCAGCCTTTCCGGAAAATGACAGACGAGGACCGAGATGTTGGAGAGCGGAAAGACCATCTCGTTCATGCTGTTGTTGACAAAGATATCATAATTGCCGCTCTCCCGGCTGACGAGATGAAACGGGTTCTCGACCTTCGTCGAAACAAAGGCGGGGTCGAGGTAGGAGGTCCCCCTATCCTCAAAGAAAGGGATCTTGATGATTTTGACCGCGCACCAGGAAAGGTCAAGGCCGTACCACTTCCCAAAATCCTCGAGACGAATGTCCTTGTTTGAGATGATCGTGATGTCG
The DNA here is from genome assembly GCA_017886205.1 of Candidatus Aminicenantota bacterium. GTDB lineage: Bacteria > Acidobacteriota > Aminicenantia > Aminicenantales > UBA8522 > UBA8522. The sequence goes on from JAFNEO010000019.1 coordinate 11,601, forward strand.
AAGAGGTCCCGAAGCGCGGAGGTCAAGGTCAACCCATATTTCTGGGCCCCGCCGATGAGATGGAAGGCATGGTCGTAGACGGCCAGGGTCGGTCTTCTCAGGCCGAGCACCACCTCGGCCCGCAGGAGAACGTTGAAGGCCGCCTGGAGCCCTTCCTGAGACGAAATCTTCTCGATCTCCGTGGAGAGATTAAAGCCCACCGGTCGGGAACCGGCCTTAAGGTCCCTGATGAGCTTGAGGGAGTGGTCGCTGTCGTGAGAATTCATCGAGACGCCGGCTTATTTCGTATCGGCGGACCCTTTCCCCTGCTCCAGCCGCGCCTGGAGGTCCTGAGCTTTATTGATTAGCACGACAAGGCTCTCTTCGCACTTCCCGAGCCGCTCCTCGAGCTCCTTGACTTTTTCTCGGCTCCAGCGCGAGCGGAGAACCAGGACCTTGAGCAGGTCGAAAAAATGCCGGTTGGTGCGGTTCTGCTTGTCCAGGATCATCTTGGTGTAGAGATCGGCCCAATTCATGAAGATGCGTTTGAAATAGAGGACCGGCCGTCCCCAGATCCGGCGGTGAGAGGTCAGGGATTGCGGCTCGGGTTTCAGAACGAGGTTTTCTTTGACGGCCGCCAGGGTCTTTTCGATAAACGGCTCGATCTCTCTCTCCGTAAGGTCCCAGACATCGGGCTCGAACTCACGGTCGATCTCCTTGTTCACGAGCTTCCGAAGATCGTCGACCTCCTCTTTTCTCCGGAGGAGATCCTTCTTTAGCCGCTTGACCTCTTGGCCGATCGTTTCGTCCATCGTTCCGTCGTTCTCAGCCGTCGAACTCCCCCCGATTTTATAACCAACGGCCCCCTATTGCAAGATGAACAGAAATTGACGGGTTGATTTGAGGTGTGGTAAGAATATCGCGAAGATGCGCATCCTGGCCGTCAACGGTTTCTACCCGCCCTACCATATCTCCGGCTACGACCTCGGCTGCCTAGATATAGTCGAAGCCCTGAAGGCGCGGGGCCATGAAATCAAGGTCTTGACCAGCAGAGCCTGCCTTGAGGCTGGACTTGTCGAGAACGATATTTACCGCTGGCTGAAGCCGAATTTTCGCGAGAGACTCGACTGGCGGGGCAACCTCCTCAAGGAGCTTGTCAACCAAACCGCCTTCAAACGGATCTGTCGGGCTTCCGACCCCGAGGTCGTACTCTTCTTTAATCCCACCTATGTTTCTGCCTCGCTCTGCCTCCTGGCCCGGGAAATGGCGATCCCATCCGCATATTACCTGGCTGATTTCTGGTATCTCACCTACGAAAAGGACCCCTGGTTCCGGGCCTGGCCCAGGAGCCCGAAAGGAGGCCAGGCCGTCCGGTATTTTGGTCGTCGCTTCCGGCTTATCCCTCCCTCCCGGCCGCTCCACTTCGGCCAGGCCATCTTCGCGAACACCTATCTGAAAGTCCTGGCCGAGCAGATGAACCTGCCGATGGATGGCGCCGCGATCGTCCCCTGGGGAATCGACGTCGACCGTTTTTCCCCGCGAGGTACGCCGGCTCCCAAACCGTGCCGGCTCCTCTATGTCGGCCAAATCCGGCCGGAGAAGGGCGTCGACACCGCCATCCGAACGCTGGGGATCCTGAAGCGTGACCACGGCCGAGAACGGCTGTCGCTGACCATCGTCGGCTGCGACCCCTGGAATCCCTCCCCGCAGGCCCCCCACCAGAAGGCCTTCCGTGCCTTGGTCGAAAGACTTAGCATTCAGGAAGAGGTCCGGTTCGCGGGCTGG
>JAFNEO010000020.1:0-343 GCA_017886205.1 Candidatus Aminicenantota bacterium
AAGAAGGAGAAAATCCAGGAGGCCATGGAGCGAAACCAGGCCTCCCTGATGGCTCAGGCGACAAACTGAAGAGGGTTATGATGGCCCCGGAATAGCGAACAAATATTGACATGGCCGTAAAGGGGGGAGTAATGCTTTACTTGCCAGAAGATGTTTCACAGACTAGTAAAGCCGAAGAAGTGCTAAAAAAAATGGGATTAAATAAGTAGAAGAAACTGAAAAAATGGCCAGGCGTTAAGAACTCTAGAACTCTAAAAGGTGGTCTAACCTGGTCTGACCATTATTTGACCAGACAGCGAGTGTCAATTCAACTCCAGCCTATTTCGCAGGTTGAGGTGGGGTG
>JAFNEO010000020.1:496-21848 GCA_017886205.1 Candidatus Aminicenantota bacterium
CCTTGTCCACAAGAACCTTTGCATCCTGTTCGGTTATACCTTGTGCTGCCTGTAGTTTGTAGCTTAAGCCAAAACAAAGAAGAACGACCAAAGAAACGACCAAAATTGAGTTTTTCATTTATCCCTCCTTGATTAGGATGAGCTTATTAGACCTTGAGCGACAATGGATGTCAAGCCAAATATTGGCCGGGCCAGATTAAATAAGTAGAAGAAACTGATTTCCCGATAACGCTCCCAGCGGGGGTTGTTGAGGTTTAACAACACTTGGTACGAACGCTGGCCTGTCACGCCAGGGGTCGCGAGTTCAAGTCTCGTCGGCCCCGCCACCAATCCTCCGCCTTCCGGCCTGGCTTCGCACACCCCCTTCTCAGACTAAAGAAGTTTCCATATTATGAATGAGAGGTATCAGTCCAGGCGATACACCATTAGTTCCTTGTATCCACTTTCTTTCTCTCTCAGGCAATACAGCCGGTTTTTCTTTTTGGCCATCACCCACGAGTCAAAGGGCGCCCCCAGTGTGAAGAAGGGGTCATCGACATGGGCTTCCATGTTCACAGTCCCCTGAAATATCCCATCGGAATTGAAGACATCGAAACGGCGATCTTTGAAGCTGTCCCCTTTCTCAAATGTCTTGACATAAAGGTTGTTTTCGTCGTCCGCAAAGAGATAGCTGAAGGGAGGATAATATTCAGGGAAATACATCTTGTTCTTCAATTCGTCGGGAGAGTCTTTTAGTTTCTCTCCGATCTCTTTTTTATACATGTCATCGACTTTGATCGATCCGTATTTCTTTCTTATCTTCCTTATAATATGGCCGTTCAGATCATAGACCTGGATCTCGTAACCGTTGTCTTCGTTCCCGACATAAATCCTGTCATAGGATGCACAACAGAGAGAGATATGCATGGGAAACCCGACCTTATCGGCCTCAATGGGCTGGACGATCTTAAATCTGTCCATTTCCATGATCTCCTTGAGATCGGGGCCGCAAAGGCATAAGACCAAATAGAGGGTTTCGCTCGAAGGGTCAACCCAAGTACGTCTCGTCAGATAATTCCCATTTTCCAATTGGAAAACGGAGCTCCCCATTGCACCTGGAAGTCCTTCGACTCGGACTTCATTAACGGCCTTTCCTCCTTTGTCAAATATCACAACTTTTGACTGTCCCAGGTCAGGGACTGGGAGCAAGTCCCGGCTGTTCATTTTTTGATAGGAAGGCCGCTGGATCTCACCCGGCCCCTGTCCGGGAGGGGCGAAAGAAAAAAGGAAATCACCCTTTTGATCGAATTTTAAGATCCTGTCACCGTCTGACCACGGAGGTTTAAAGAGATAAATGCTCCCTTCCGAATCCACATCGAATCCCCAAATATCGGTCAATCCCAGTGAGGCCAGTCTTTCTTCTTCCAGATCCATAACGAATTCTTCTTCCAGGGAGAAAAGAGGTTCTTTTCGATCCAAATCGGCGGGGTTGATGACGACTTCTGTTCCGTCCTCCATGATCTTTTCCACCGCAGAAGGTGTGCGGGCACAGAGGCTCATCGCAAGTAATATGAATAGAAGGCCAATTTTCTTTCTCATTTTATCTCCTAAAATTCCCTTTTTGCTGCGCCGGCTTGACGAGCATTCATGAGACGAATTTTCGCTCATCCCCATCGCCGGAGATGATAAATCGAAGCCAGATCCAGAGTCAATGTGAGTCGAGGATGGCAAAAAGCAGGCCAGGTCCAAGGCATCGCGGACGGCTACGGCGATTTTCCGGTTTGAGGTGATTGACAGAGGTTCTCTCCTTCGGATACATTCACACCAGAATGGCGCCGATTTCCCGCCCGATGGAACCTCGGAGCGCCGACTTGGCGGGTCCCGATCCATATAAATGAAGGAGCGTAAAATGTGGCGACCTTTTTCCCGGCTTTCCCTCCGTCTTCGGGTTCTGATATTGGCCGTCTTGATTGGCGCGCCTGGTCTCTTTGAATCATGCCGCTCGCAGCCGACGTCGACCGGCGCGCTCCCGGAGAATTGGGGCGTCCGGAAAAATATTCCCTTCGAGGATATCCAAAATAAGTTCGCCGAACCCGACATGATCTATGCCCCCTTCATCTTCTGGTTCTGGGACGAGCCGCTCGATCCAGTCAAGATGGCCGGGATGTCGCGTGTCATGGCGGAACAACGCTTCAGCCCCGGCTACGCGCACGCCCGCAAGTCCATGGTCGGAACGCCCGACCTTCCGGAGGCGGATTGGCTGGGGGACAGGTGGTTCGAAGCTTTCGGCGCCGCGCTGAATGAGGCCGAGGCTAAAAAGAACTATCTGGGTTACTGCGATGAGTACTGGTGGCCCAGCTTCCAAGCCAACGGCCGTGTGCTGGCCGCCAATCCCGGGCTTCGGACCGTCTCGTTGAACTGGAAAACTGTCGATATTCCGGGCGGCTCCGAAGCTCAGGTTCCGGCGTCTTTCTTTGCCGTCGCTGTGGAGCTCGATCAGGCCGCTTCCCGGGTCGGGGGGCAGAAAAACGGGGAACCTGCAATCCTCAGCCGGACGCTCCAGGTCATCGGAGCCGGTGAGCCGTTCTCCTGGAAGGCGCCGGCCGGAGGGACCTGGCGAGTCTACATTTTCAACACCTACAGCCACGCTGGAGCCGACGGCTCGAACGTCAACTACCTCGACTCCCGTCTCGCTCCGGCATTCATCGAGATCGCTCTCGAGCCCTACGCCCGTCGCCTTGGCGACCGGCTCGGCCGCTCCATCCCGGGTGACTTCATCGACAACGAGGGCGACTACGGCTGGGGTCTGGCCTGGTCGGCGACGCTCGACGAGCGCTACCGGGAACGCTATGCCCGCGATATCCGCCTCTGGCTGCCGCTTTCCATCGACCGCGATGTCGAAGGCGCTTTCGCCCGGGCCCGCTGGGAATGGTTCGACTTGGTCTCGGACATCTACGCCGAGACCTTCCGGGCTGTGACCGACTGGCACGAGAAGCGCGGCATGTACACGACCGCCCACTTCTGGGAAGAAGGAATCCAGCCCCAGGTCTGTGCCGTCGGCGACCACCTGAAGATGCTCCGCAGCCTGACCATGCCGGGCCAGGACTGTCTCGGCCGGAAGGCGCTCCGCGTCCATGATTTCAAGGAGATCGCCTCAGTTGCTGAGTTCCAGGGTGCACGCGCCGTGACAGAGCTCATGGGCGCCGGCGCTTTCGAGGGAACACCCTGGGGAACCTTCAACCCTGCCTTCCTCAAGCAGGCCGCGAACGCGGTGACCGCCTGGGGAATGAGCCACATCATCCCGCACGGCGTCTTTACCACCCGCAAGCTGACCGGGAACCCCTGGCCGCCCGACTGGTACTCGGAGAACCCGATGTTTCCGTATCTTCATATGTGGACGGATTTCGCCCGGCGGGCGAGCTTCATCAACTCCATGGGACACGCCATCCCCGATGTCCTTCTCTATAACCCGATCGAATCCGCCTGGATGCAGGCCGACGCCGAGCTCCTCGATGTCCAGATGTGGTCTTTTTCCGAGGAGCATCCTGCAGGAAAGCGGATCAACGCGATTGATAAGATCTATGCCCAGGCCATTGATGATCTGACGGCGGCGCGCCTCGAATTCCTCGTTGGGGACCGCTATTATCTCAAGCAGATGGAAGTTAAGCAGGGGAGCCTTGTCCGCAGTGACTTCGCCTTCCGGACGCTAGTTCTGCCGGCGCTGGATATCCTGTCGCTCGAAACGGCGCAAAAGATCGTCGATTTCGCCAAGGCCGGCGGCTACGTTTACGCTCTCGGCGAGCTTCCCACAGCTTCCGCGGAACAAGGGATGGGCGATCCCCGGATGAAGGAGCTGATGGACGGCCTGCGCTCCCGGCCGACTTTCACGGCCTGCGGGGAGGCCGGGTTGAAGGAGTTGTTCGAGGGAGGGAAGGAGGCACCGGGTCTCCAGAGTCCCATTCGGTTTAGCGCCGGCGCCTTTCCGATGCTTCAGCACCGCCGCCGTATTGACGGCCGGGAGTTCTTCTGGCTGGCCAATAACACCGAAGAGTGGCAGACGTGCAAGGTTGCAGTCCGAGGTGTCCGCGGCGCGGCGTCAATCTGGGATTGCGAAACGGGCGGGATTCGTCCAGTAGCCTCGGCTGACACGAACGAGGGGAGTGCTCTCACCTTGGTGTTCAAACCTTACGAGGCTTATTGGCTTGTTTTCGATCCGAAGAAAGAGGCTCACAGCGGATCGGCGGAACGAAAACCCGATATCGAGGTTGTCGCGACTATCGATGGACCTTGGAAGATCATTTGTGATACCACAATCCAGCCGGTGACGGAATATCCGACGACTCCGCCAGCCGAGTTTGCACAGGGGGTTGAGAAACCGCTCGAAGATTGGAGTGCCTGGGGCCTCCAGAAATTCAGCGGGTTGCTGGATTACACCAAGACGTTTCTTTTGGAAAAGCCGGGGAAGTCACTGCAACTCGACCTGGGAAAGGTCGGCCACGTCGCCGAGGTCTGGGTGAACGGCAAGAGCTGCGGAGCTCGGCTCTGGGGTCCGCACGTGTTCGACATTGGCGACGCCTTGTGTCCCGGCCAGAATGAAGTCCGCATCAGGGTTGCTAACTTGATCAACAACAGCTACGGCGAATTTACAGAGTCAGGCCTCTTCGGCCCCGTGCGCCTCGTTAAGTTCCAATAGCAGGGGGCTGGCAAGAAGAGTCGGTTACCCAGAGAATCCCCCTCTCCTCTATCCTCCCCCGCGGCGGGGGGAGGAAAAGTGACAGCCATCCCTACGCTTCCCCTTGTGATAAGGGAGAACGAACGGACGCACAAGCAAAATATCCTCCTCCCCCGGTGGGAGGAGGTCGGGAGGAGGGGGTTTTCATCGTTCGCGGGTGGCCCGTAGGGCAGTGGAAAGTTATAGCCAATTTTCGAAAGAGACGCCGGGGATTTTTTCGAAGTGCCTGGTGTTGCCGGTGATAACAGTGAACTTATGCTGAACGGCTATGGACGCGATCCGCAGGTCGGGCTCGCTTGCGTTCAGCCCTCTCTTTTCCATCCGAACCTTAGTTTTACCATAAACCTTGGCGCTTTCTTCATCGAACGCCAGAATGGTAAGCTGCGGAAACACTTTATCCTCGAAAGCCTTCAGGATTCGCTCCCCATGGGCCGACCTCAAAGCGCCGTAGTAAATCTCGCCGACACTGATCGCCGTCGTAAACTGCATGTCCGGCGGCAATTTGCTGAGTTTTTCTAAGAGCGATAGCGAAGGCTTGGCCTTGACGACGTTGCTCAGAATGTCCGTGTCAAAGAGATACATCAGAGAGCCACCTCTCGCCCCTTTTCTTTCTCTCTTTCCTCATAGATGGCCTCGCTCATCTCATCGATTTCCCGGTCCAAGCCAGCCAGTATGCCGCGGGCTTTGATCAACCCTCCGCCCTTTTTATCCAGTTCCTGATATTCCTCGAAAGGCATGATGATGGCGACTTCCTTCCCTTTCTTGGTCAGCACGATCCTCTCCTTTCGATAGATCAGACGACTGATGAGCTCGGACAGTCTCGCCTTGGCCTCAGTGATTGTAAAAACGTTTCTCATCTATCCCTATCCAAGTAATATAGTCTAAATGACTATATAATTCAAGGGCCCCACCGCCGCGTCCTATCCCGGCTTAGCTCTCAAGACGATCTCGCGGAGTCTTTCCCTGGTTTTGACGGGCAGAGGCTCCGGTTTGTGCTCGGCCAGGATGGAATCGATCATTTCTTTAGCCCGCTCGGCCAGGCTTTTCCCGCCCTTAGAGAGCCAGCCCTCATAGGTTGCCCGTTCAAAAAGATTCGGGTACCAGCGTTCCCGGTAGTGCTTGAGGGTATGCGGTGTGTTCAGGAAATCCCCTTCGGGCCCCAGCTCAGCGATCAAGTCCAGGGCCAGAGTTTCGTCGTTGACCTCATATCCCTTGGTGAAGGCTTTGAGCCAGCTGACGACCTCGTTGCCTAGGAGGAGCTGGGCAAAAGAGAAGGTGAGCCCCGACTCGAGATAGCCGAGGTCGTGGATGATGTTGCTCCCGGCCAGGGTCTCGACGACCAGGCTGAGCGTTGCCTCCGCCGCCGCCTGCTGGTCGAAGGTTTTGGCCTCGGACGCTCCGGCTATGGCGAACATGGGAAGCCCGTAACGATGGCTCAGGGCGGTGGTGATCGTCCGTTCGGGCTCGCAGTAGGAGGTGACGAGAGTCTTCATGTCGAAGGTTCCTCCGGGAGGCATACCCGGAACGATGACCGGGGCGCCTTCGCGTTTCAACTGGGAAAGGACGAGCCCGACCAGGACGCCGGCGTAGTCGAGGGCGACAGAGCCGGCGGGAGTCACCGGGCTCGTGATGGCGGCCGTCGAAGCCGGGATATAGAGCGAGGGGAGATTCTTGGAGGCCAGGAAGAGGAGCTTCTCGAGGGCCTCTTTGTTATGCCGAAGACCCGAGACCGCGTTGATGTAGCAGGCGATGGTGGGAGTGCGGCGCAGCGCCTCCGCCCCTCCCATGACGGCCTCGGCCATCTCCACCGCGTCCCGGCAGCCACTCATTTCATAGGTGACGAAGATAATGGGTTTGGTGGTGTAAGACAGCATGGCCTCTATCTGGTAGCGGTCGGCGATGGTTCCATCGACATCCGCGGGCAGGACCATGGACATCGCATAGTCGATGTGCGGCAGACGATCGCAGAGAGTGACGCCTTCGACGACGTCCTGGACGACGGGCTTGCGGCGCTCGCCCGACCGGTGGTCGATGATGTTCAGACAATCCGAACCCGGCCCGTAGAAGGAGCGATAGCCGCCCACCGGCATGGCTGGATTTCCCTTACGGTCGTAGAGCGTCACCTGCTTGGGGACGGAGAGGAAAGCCCTCTCCACGACGCCCGGAGGAACGCGGACCAGGTTGCCGTCGTTCACCCGGGCCCCCGCTTTCTTGAGCAGCTCGACGGCCTCCGCGAGATACAACCGCACTCCGACACGCTCCAGGATTTCCAGGCTGGCCTCGTGCATCCGGCGGAATTGCTTCTTGGAAAGACGTGGAAATAGGTCGGTCATGCTTTTTCTCCCTTAGGGCTTTACGATTCTCGAGTGCCGGCTTTCCCAGCCGGGAACGGCCTTTCTCTTGTTTGCCTGTATCGGCTGAGAATGATCAGGCTCGCGAGCAGGCCGAGGACGCAAAGCATCACGATCAGACCGAAAAAGTATCTGTACCCCAGTCCACCCGGGTACCGGTCCAGGAGGACCCCTCCGACGATCGGCATGAACACGTCGGGCGTAAACCCGACCACGGAGACGATCCCAGCCGCCGTGCCCGTGACGACCAGGGGAATTCCCCCTTCTTCTAGGAGCGCGAAATAGATGCCCCGGAGCGCAAAGATGGCCAACGATGCCACAGCGGTGTTCACGATCAGGACAAGAATCAGTTTCGGGTTTCCAGGTATGAGCACGAATACACCAAAGCTGGCGATCAGGATGGCCAGACACCAGGCCACTGTCCTTGAAGTCCCGGCTCTATCCGCCAGAAACCCGGCTCCCAAAGCGGACAGCGGCTTAAGCCACATCTTGCCGACGCCGATCGCTCCTCCGAAGACGACACTCATCAGAAAAGCATCCGTGGCGTAAGGCGTAAAATAATAGGATCCCCAATAGGCCCCATAGGCGGCCATGATGACGACCGAAATCAGCCAGACCACGGGCATTTTCAGGACCGCGAGGACCTGCCTCGGGCCGATCTTGGGCCGCGCCTCTTTCGCTTCCCGTTCTTCTCTTGTCGAGTCCGGGAGAGTAAACCAAGCCATGAGCGCGATCAGGATGTCCGTGAATGAGAACAAAATGATCACCCAGGAGAGCGCCAGGTTGCCGCTCCCCAGCCTGGCGAATACGGCCAGGAAAGCCGTAGAGGTCGCGAGTTCGGCGATGCCCCTTCCGCTTTCCAGAATGCCGAAGGCCCGGCCCTGCTCCGTGCTCGGGGCCCAGTCCCGAGTGGCCTTGATCATGGCGCCCCAGAACGTCAAGGAGCAGGTGATCCCCCAGAAACCGTGGATGGCGATGGACAGAGGATAGGAAGGAAACGTAGCGAAATAGAGCCCGGAGAGTCCGGTGGCCAGCATGGAAAAGGTGATCAGCTTGCGGGGAGAGACACGGTCGGCCAGCCAGCCGCCGGGGAAATAGGTCAGCAACGCCGCGGCCCCGAAAACGCTCATCAGCACGCCGAGCTGGGTGTTCGAAACTCCGAGCGCCTTCTGCAGGGGGAGATAATAGACTTCCCTGAGGAAGGGCAGGAGGTAGATGATGCCGCCTGACAAGCTTAGGCAGGCCATAATTAGCCAGCGGCGGAGCGTGCTCATCGTGCTTTCGGCCAGCGGTTAGTTTCCCTTAGCTTAGCTTTGACGGCGAAGGCGGTCAAGTTGCACGTTGACAACTGGCCCTCGGCCTCTCTATAATAAGGTTTGAAGGATGGGGGCGAACGGATTCGACGGGGATAGTGAGGCGGAAGCTGCATGTCGAGATTCCATCGACCTCGTAAAACGGTGGAAACAAGTAAGTGCAGAAGCACATCCTGTCGCTGCCTAAGAGATAGGCATGCCGTTTCCCGGGTTCTCTCCTGCGGTTCCCGGGAGGCGTCGACCAGCAGGATAGCGAGCCCGGTTAGCCCTGAGCCTGGTGAGTGAAATGCACCTAGGGCTGGTTTTGCGGCGCTTTTCCTCTTCGAGCGCCGCCGAACGAGAACAAGGAAGAGGATATGCATGTAGAGGCTTCCGGCTGAATGTCTCCGGACGCGGGTTCGATTCCCGCCGCCTCCACCATCCTGTTGCGCTGAGCGGAATTGATAGGCACTAACGAGACGACGACACGGCGACTGGCTGCCTTCTCTCTCCTCTTCTTCTCCCTCCTCTCCTTTGCGGCCGCCCAGCCCACGCTCAGAGTCTCGGCGCAGGACTACGAGGATTACAGCCGCGTCATCGTCACCTTTCCCTCCTCCCTTCCCATCACGCTGGAGAAGGACGGCAACCTGCTCCTGGTCCGGATCAGCTCCACCTCACCCTTCCGGCTGAGGACCGAGCCGGTCAAGAGCCGCTTTATCAAGTCCTTCAGCTGGGTCACGAGCGGCGACCTGTACATCATCGTCATTGAAGTCCGGCACGAGCGCTTCCGTCAGGATTCCTTCCAGATCGAGAAAAAGCGTCAGCTGGTCATCGATTTCTACGAGCTGGCCGAGCCGCCGGCCGGCGAGGCGGTGGGGTTAGAGGCCCCACAGGTTCCTCCCGAGCTGGAAAAAAAGGAGGAGCCGCCGTCCGCCGTCGAGGTTACGCCCCCCCCTGTCGAGGGGAGCTCTGCGGCGGCCAAAGGGATCCGGACGATCGTCATCGATCCCGGACACGGAGGGCTGGAGGTCGGGGCCAAGGGCAAGTTCGGGACCCTCGAGAAAGACATCACCCTGGCCATCAGCCTCAGACTCAAGGCGCTGATCGAGAAAAACCTGGCCTTCCACGTCGAGCTGACTCGGGACAGAGACATAGACGTGACCCTCGAGAACAGGGCGGCCATCGCCAACAACCATCGCGCGGAGCTCTTCATCAGCGTCCATGCCAACAGTTCTTATCGCCGGAACGCCAACGGCTCGGAAACGTTTTTTCTCAGCCTGAACGCCACCGATGAGGAGGCGCGACGTCTGGCCTACCTCGAGAACAACTCGGCTGATTTTGACAAGCCCCTGGCCACCGAGAACAAGGACGACATCATGATGATCCTCTGGGACATGGCCCAGTCCGCCTACCTCAAACAGAGCCAGCGGCTGGCCGAGATCATCCAGGACGAGCTGAACTCGCTCCTGGGCACGAAGGACCGCGGCATCAAGCAGGCGCCGTTCAAGGTGCTAACCGGAGTGGCCTGCCCGGCCGTCCTGGTCGAGTCGGCTTTCATCTCCAACCCCGAAGAGGAGAGAGACCTGGTTCAGGAGGCCTTCCAGGAGAATGTCGCCCAGGCCATCTACCGCGGTCTTGTCCGTTACATCAGACTGCTGTCATGAAGAAGCGAAGCATAACTCCGGCCCAGTGGACCCTTTTCGGGTTGTCCCTGATCGTCGTCCTGGTTCTGGCGGCGATCCTGATCAGGGGCGAGGGCGGGGAGAAGGTCAAGTCGGCCGTCGTGATGTCGCCGGCCGAAAGCCCGCCGGAGCCCGCACCCGCGCGTGAGGCAAAGACGGTGAGTCTCTTTTTCCTCTCCGAGGACGACAGTCTCCTTCATCCCGAGCAGAGGGAGATCCTCGCCGGCCCCTCGATCGTCGAAGAGGCCGAGCAGGCTGTCGAGGAGCTGATCCGGGGCTCGGACAAGGGGTACATCTCGCCCCTGCCTCCCGAAACTAAGCTGCGGCAGCTCTTTATCACCAAGGACGGCGTGGCCTATGTCGACCTCTCGCGGGAGATCATGGAAAAACATCCCTCGGGGTCTTCGGCCGAGCTGGCCACCGTCTATTCCATTGTCAACACCCTGGTTTACAATTTCAAGCCGATCAAGAAGGTCTTCATCCTGGTCGAGGGCAGTGAAAAAGAAACGCTGGGCGGTCACATCAACCTAAGCCAGCCCTTCGTCCCACTCTATTCGCTGAACGCCCAGTGACGGTTCCATCCCCATGAAAAGCCTGCCCCAGGTCGCCATCGTGGGTTTTCCCAACGTCGGCAAGTCCACCCTTTTCAACCAGCTGCTGGGGAGAAAAAAGTCCCTGGTCCACTCGCTGCCGGGGATGACCCGCGATGCCGTCTCCGCCCTCGGGGAGCTCCGGGGAAAAAAGTTCATCCTGACTGATACCGGCGGGCTGTACGACCCGTCCGAGGCTCCCCTGGCCGCCGCGGTGGCGGAAAAAGCCTGGGCTACGGCCCGTAAGGCCGACATTATCCTGCTCGTCCTCGACGGAAAAAGGGACCTTGCGCCCGCCGAGGAGGAGCTTTTTCTGTCCCTGAGGAAGCTCGGGAAACCGGTCATCGCGGTCCTCAACAAGATCGATTCCGCGCTCCAGGAGAGCCGGCTGGGAGACTATTTCAACCGCCTCAAGACAGAGACGATCGTGGCCGTCGCCGCCGAACACAAGAGAAACCTTGATGAGCTCGAAGAGGCGTTGGCCACCCTTCTTCCCGACAGTCCGGCGGAGATGGAAATCCTCCGGCCGCTGCGGGTGGCCGTCATCGGCCGGATCAATGTCGGCAAGTCCTCGCTTATCAACCGTCTCTGCGGGGAGGAGCGCCTGATCGTGAGCAGCGCGCCGGGCACGACCCGGGATAGTACCGACACCTATGTGGTCAGGAATAAGAAGGTCTTCTGCCTCGTCGACACGGCAGGGGTGCGGCGGTTGAGCCGGACGCGGGACGAACGAGAGAAGGCCGGAATCATCCGGGCCAGGAAAGACATCGCCCGGGCGGATGTCCTCTGCCAGGTCCTGGATGCGGGGGAATTCCCCACCCGGCAGGACATGACAATCGCCCACCTTGCCTATGAATCGGGCAAGCCCTTGCTCCTGGCTCTGAACAAGTGGGACTTGATCCCCAAGGGCGAATCGCCCCAGGTTGTTAAAGCAAGCGTCTTCCGGGGGATGCCCTTCGTGAGCTACGCTCCGCTCGTCTTCGTCTCCGCCCTGACCGGCAAGGGCGTCGTCAAGATTCTCGACCAGGCCGAAGAAGTCTACGAACGCGGCTCCCAGAAGGTAGAGACACCCCGGCTCAACGAGTTCCTGGCCTGGATCAACGTCACCCGTCCCCCCCTGACCAAGACCAAGCGGCGTTTGAAGATAAAGTACATGACCCAGAAAGGCATCCGGCCGCCGACTTTCATCCTATTCACCCACACTCCGGCCGCCTTGCTTCCCGCTTATGAAAAGTATTTCCTCCAGGCCCTGCGCGAACGGTTCGGTCTGTGGGGGACGCCGCTTCGGCTGGTGATGAGAAGGAGTTGACTTAGACCCTTGTTCTATTATACATTGATCTCCCGTTTGGGCACTGTTTTGACATTCTAAGGAGGCTGTGATGAGTCATAAGAGAGTCGGCTCTATCTTCGCGCTGCTGCTGGTCTTTATCTTCATCTCCGTCTTCACCGGCTGTGAGAAGATGAGCGTGGGCAAGCTCAGGGCCAATTTTCATTTTTCCAAGGCCAATCAATTCTTCAAGGACGGCAAATTCCGGAAAGCGATGCAAGAGTATGAGAACACCCTGAAATACAACCCGAACCTGATCCAGGCCTATCGGTTCCTGGGTGAGAGCTACAAGAGCCTCTTCAAAATCGGCGTCAACACTCCGGAGAACATGGAGGTCGCCAATAAAGCGCTCGATGCCTTCAAGAAAGCCTACGAGGCCGAGCCGACGAACAAAGAGATCATCTTCTCCCTCGGCGACATGTACGACAAGCTGAAGGATTTCGATTCGGCCGAAAAGCTCTACCTTCGGATCCTCGACCTCGAGCCCGGCAACATGGGCAATTACTACGTCGTGGCCGAATTCTACAAGAGATACGCCGCCGAGAAGGCGGAGCTGCGGGCCAAGGCCGAATCGATGTACCTGCGGAGGATCGAGCTCGACCCGCTGAACCCCCAGGGGTATGCCTATCTCGCCAACTATTTCGAAAACCTCGCCCCTGCGCCCGAGGTCTATGACCAGGCCGCCGAATATTGGGACATGAGGATCGCGCTCGACCCCAACAACGCCGAAGCCTGGCTGGCCAAGGGCGTCAACCGCTGGTCGCGGTCCTACCGCTTCCAGAACCTGCCCGCCGCTGACCGGCTGAAGTCGGCCCAGGAGGCCCTCAAGGCGCTGGAAAAAGCCAACGAGCTCGACCCCGAATACCCGGAACCCTATAGCTGGATGAGTGTCCTCTACCAGAGCGTGCTGAGCAAGCTCGAGCCCGATAAGGAAGCCCGCTACAAAGCCGAAGCCGACCGCGCGATGGACCGATGGAACGAGACCCGCAAGCGGGCGGCCGAGAAGAAAAAGCTGGAAGACGAGCTCAAGAAGACGGGGTAGAAACCCGGTTTTGTTCGTTTGCTGTCTCGCCCGGTGAATTGACAATTTTCCCGATATCTAGTATTTTATTCCCCTCATTCGGTAAGAGTTTTTTCTATTCTTTATAAGAACTAAGGAAGAACGTGATGAAAACCTTTGTCCCTAAAAAGGATGACATCGTGAGGCGCTGGTGGCTAGTCAACGCCGAGGGTAGAGTCTTGGGGCGCCTGGCCACCGAGGTGGCCGTCCTGCTGCGCGGCAAGAACAAGCCGGAATTCTCCGCTTCCTGCGATACCGGCGATTTCGTGATCGTGGTCAACGCCGAAAAGATCACCGCCACCGGCCGGAAAACCGAGCAGAAGGTCTATTATTCCCATTCTCAATATCCCGGCGGTCTGAAGAGCGAAATCCTCAAAGGTCTCCTCGCGGACAAGCCCGAAGAGGTCATCCGCCGCGCCGTCTGGGGGATGATCCCCAAGAACAAGCTCGGCCGGCAGGTCTTCAAGAAGCTCAAGGTCTACCGTGGGCCCAGCCATCCGCATGACGCCCAGAGACCGCAGGAATACCAGTTCTAGGAGGCGCTCATGAGTCTAATCCAATATTACGGTACGGGAAAAAGAAAGACGTCGGTGGCCAGGGTCTTCCTGCGCTCCGGAAAAGGGGATGTCACGCTGATCGTGGACAAGAGGCCCCGTCCGTTTGCCGAATACTTTCACCTGGATTCTCATAAATATATCATCCGACAGCCGCTGCTGCTGACCGATACCGAGAGCAAGTTTGACATCTTCTTGAGGATCAGCGGGGGAGGGTTGAAGGGTCAGGCCGAGGCCATCCGGCTGGGCATCGCCCGCGCGCTGGTGGAGTTCAACCGGGAGCTCAGGCCGACCTTGAAGGACGCCGGCTTCCTGACGCGGGATTCCCGCATCAAGGAAAGAAAAAAGTACGGGCTGCTGGGCGCGAGAAAAGCGCCGCAGTATCACAAGCGGTAAGGGAGGGATCGAATTGGTTTCCGTTACGATGAAAGAGCTCTTAGAGGCCGGTGTTCATTTCGGGCACCAGACCAAGCGCTGGAATCCTAAGATGAAGGAGTTCATCTTCGGCCAGCGCAACGGCATTTACATCATCGACCTGCAGAAGACGATCAAGATCTTCAAGGAGGCGCTCCAGTTCGTCAAAGGGATCGCCGAGGCCGACAGGCAGATCCTCTTCGTCGGGACGAAGAAGCAGGCCCAGGACATCATCCGCGAAACGGCCAGCCGATGCGAGTGCAGCTACGTCAACCAGCGCTGGCTGGGCGGCCTGCTGACGAACTTCGGGGTGGTCCGGGGGAGCGTCGAGAAGCTGGTCGAGATGGACGAAATGAAGGAGGACGGCCGCTGGGACCTGCTCTCCAAGAAGGATCAGTCCAAGATGGAAAAGCTCCACAAGAAGCTGACCAAGAACCTGGGCGGCATCAAGAACATGACCGACCTTCCCGGTGCCATGTTCGTGATCGATTCGGCCAAGGAGGAGATCGCCCTCGTCGAGGCCCAGAAGCTGGGCATCCCCATCGTAGCGGTCGTGGACACCAACGGCAATCCCGAGAACATCGACTATCCCATCCCCGGGAACGATGACGCGGTCCGGGCGATCGAGCTCTTCACCTCCAAGGTCGCCGAGGCGGTGATCGAGGGGAGGAAGAGCCGGCTGGAGAAAGAGATGGAAGCGGCCAAGAAGGAAGGAGAGGAGGGCACAGAAGGGGCGTCCTCTTCGAGAGAAGGATCACCCGGGGCCGGAAAGGGCTGAGGGCTGGCGGTCGACAAGGAGAGAATAATGGAAATCACCGCGGAAAGGGTCAAGGAACTCCGGCAAAGGACCGGGATCGGAGTCATGGAATGCAAGGAGGCCTTGGCCGAGTGCCAGGGCGATATCGACAAGGCCATCGCCGTCCTGCGGAAAAAAGGAGCCGCCCGGGCCCAGGAGCGGATGAACCGGGAGGCCTCCCAGGGGATCGTTTACGCCTATATTCACCTGGAAGGCAAGCTTGGTGTACTGGTCGAGGTCAACTGCGAGTCCGATTTCGTCGCCCGCAACGACGAGTTCAAGGAATTGGCCAAGAATGTCGCCATGCAGATCGCGGCCGCCAACCCGCGCTTTGTCTCCTCGGCGGACATCCCGGCAACTGAGCTGGGGCAGGAGAAGGAGATCATCCGCGCCCAGCTCCAGGATACCAAGAAGCCGCCCCAGATCATCGAGAAGATCGTCGAGGGCAAGCTCAAGAAGTACTACGAGGAGGTCTGCCTCCTGGACCAGCCTTATATCAGGGACGACAAACAGACGATCCAGCAGATCATCGCCTCCACCATCGCCAAGTTCGGGGAGAACATCAAGGTGCGACGCTTCGCCCGGTTCGAGCTGGGCAAGAGCTGATAGACCGATGGCTCGCCAAAAGCCGGCCTACACACGCGTTCTTCTCAAGTTGTCGGGGGAAGCCCTGCTGGGCAAGCAGTCCTACGGGATCGATTTCGAACGGGCCCAGGCCATCGCCCAGGAGATCAAGGAGGTCCATGACTTGGGCATCCAGGTCGCCATCATGATCGGCGGGGGGAACATTTTTCGCGGTATTCGCGGCATCGCGTCCGGCCTGGACCGGGCGGCCGCCGACCAGATGGGCTTGTTGGCTACGGTCATCAACGGCATCGCCCTCCAGGAAGCTCTGGAGAAGGTCGGCCTGTTCTGCCGCCATGTCTCGGCTATCGAGATCAAGGCCCTGGCCGAGCCTTTCATCCGGCGCCGGATTATCCGCCACCTGGAAAAGGACCGGATCGTCGTCTTCAGCGCCGGGATCGGGAGCCCCTATTTCACCACCGACACGGCCGCGGCCCTGCGGGCGCTCGAGATCAGAGCCCAGGTGATCATGAAAGCTACCAAGGTGGACGGGGTTTTCAGCGCCGACCCAATGCTCGACAAGACGGCCAAGAAATTTCCGACTATCCACTACATCGATGTCATCAAAAAAGGCCTCAAGGTCATGGATTCCACGGCCATATCTCTGTGCAAAGACAATAGCCTGCCTATCCTGGTGTTCAACCTGAACAGGCGCGGCAACATCAAGAAGGCCGTCCTGGGCGAGAAAGTCGGGACTCTGGTCTATTAAGGGAGGGGACAGATGGTCAAGGACGTTCTGAAAGCTCTCGAGGGCAAGATGAAGGTTTCGGCCGACCACTTCCGTAAGGACCTCAGCAAGGTGCGGACCGGCCGGGCCAACCTCAGCCTGTTCGAGGACCTCAAGGTTGAATACTACGGGACGCTGACTCCGGTCAACCAGTTGGCCACCCTGGGCATCCCGGACCCGACCCTCATCACCGTCCAACCCTGGGACCCCACGCTTCTCGAGCCCATCGACAAGGCCATCCGCGCCGCCGACCTGGGATTCAACCCGCTGAACGACGGGAAGACGATCAAGGTTCCGATCCCGCCCCTCGACGATGAGAGGCGCCGGGAGATGGCCAAGAAAATTAAGAAGATGCTCGAGGACGAGAAGACGGCCCTCCGGAACATGCGCCGCGAATGCAAGGAGCAGATCGAGCAGCTCGAGAAGGACAAAAAGATCGCCGAGGACGACAAGTTCAACGGCCTGGAGCTGCTCCAGAAAGTCATCGACGATTATTCCAAGAAGATCGACGAGATCGCCGCGGCCAAGGAAAAAGAGATCCTCGAGCGCTGAGAGCTCGTCCCCCCTAAATAAAACCCCTTCCTGTTTAGACCTTTCTCTTCAGCCAGTTTTCCCTGGTGCCGAACTTGGTCCGGATGGTCACACCCCAACCGATGACGCTCAAGCAGAACGAGAAGAGGAAACCCAGGATGGGGATGAACTTGATAAAGCTGACGACTACGAGTCCGATGACGACCGCCGCCGCCGGGGCCGGGCTCCGGTGGCCGAAAGACTTGCCCAGGCTCTCCCCGAAAAAGTAGAAAAGAGCCACCTGCCCGAAGATCTTGACGACTAGGCCTATGGCTCCCAGGACCAGCAGGAACGGGATCCCGATCAGGACGAGGGACAGGAGGGCGAAGACGACGACCAGTCCGCCGAAGAGGATGGCGGCGACGAACCCGGTCCCCGCGACCGGCCAGAAGGCGGACCGGATCTGAGAAGAGGCAAGGGACAGCTGGCGTGGAAAGAGGGCAGCCACGGCCAGGCCGATCAGCAGCCAGATAAAAAATCCGATCAACTTGATGATCAGGATGATTGGCATCAAGGGGAAGGAGAAGATACCCCCGCTGAAAAGCTTGGAGATGGCCTCTCCGCCCTTGAAATAAACGGTATCCCCCTCGATGACGCAGCCGGGTTCTTTTTGGAGCGTCCCGCCCAGCGAGACGGCGTCACCTTTGACCACAGCGGACGGCTTGAGCGTGATGGCCGACCCGATGCCGACGACGGAATCGCCGACTTCACCGCTCAGAGTGATCGACCCGCCGAAAACGATGATGTTTTCTCTCACCCTGCCCTCGACGGTGACATCTCCGCCGAAAGAGAGGATACTTTTCTGGACCTCGTCCTTGGCAACGAAGACATCTTCCTTGAGGCTGACGTTCTGGACGCCGCGGAGCGGGAGCAGAGCGCCGGCCAGGACGAGCGCCAGGAAAACGAACAGGGTTCTATTCCTCATGGCTAATCTCCCAACGATAATTTCTTTTTCATCCCGAAAAAGAGGCTGACCACAAGACATATGGCCACGACGAGGATCAGGACCTGAAGACCCGGATGGATGAACGACGTCAGCAGGGAAAGGCCCTTGGAAGCAGCCTCGAGGAGGGGACGGACCGTCTTCCCGGCGAGCGAGAGAAGAGTCGCTACTTTGGCCGTGAGAACGGCGGCGCTCTTGACATATTCCCAGAAGGAGTGGCTGGCTCCGGAGATGACTCCCAGGGCGCTTCTCCCGGAGGCGTTCATGACCATTGCCGTCAAGGCCAGGAAGGAGGAAGCGCAAGCCAAGATGAACAGCCAGACCGGGGGCTTGACCTTCGCCGGGGCGATCCGGGCCATGACCCGGTCTGTAAAATCGTCCGGGATCGCGAGCGGCGGCAGGCCGAAAGCGGCCCCGGCGATGAGCTTGCGGTCCTCGACCGCCCGCCGACATCTCGGACAGACGCTCAGGTGCCGCTCCAGCTCTTCCCTCCGCTCCGAAGAGAGGCTTCCTTCGATGTAGTCATAGATGTCGTTGATTTTAAAGCAGTTCATGACATCTCCTGGAGAAGCCGGCGGACCATTTCTTTGGCCTGGAAAACCCGGTTCTTGATGGTGCCGAGGGGAAGGCCCTTGATCTCGGCCATCTCTTCGTAGCTCAGTTCGTTGACGTGTCTCCAGACGAAGAGCTCGCGCAGCGGACCGGGCAGCTTCTCTAAGGCTGTCTCAATCCTCTGTCGAAGCTCCGCCAGTTCGAATTTTCGCGCGACCGCCGGCTCATCATCGGGGACATCGACGGTCAGACAATCTCCGTCTTCGCCCAGTGGCTCGCTCAAGGAAAATGCGGGGAGCTTTTTCTTCCGCCAGTGGTCAATGACCAGGTTCGAGGCGATCTTGAACAGCCAGGTGCTGAACTTGTATTGGGGCTCGAAGGAGCGGAGCGATGCGTAAGCTCGGACGAAAACGTCCTGGGTGAAATCCAGCGCCAGCTCCCTCTCTCCGACCATGCGGCCGACGTAGTTCAGGAGCGGCCGCTGATACTTCCGGACGATCATCTCAAAGGCCTTTTTGTCTCCTCGAAGGGTCCGCCTGACGAGAACCTGATCTTGTTCTTCATTCATGGAGGACTTCCTGTCCTCAGGAATTCATACGGACGGCGCCGCATTTGGTTTAGCTATTTTTTCATCGGGGGGAGGTCATCGATGACTTCGCAGTCGGCCGGGACGTCCAGCTCAAACGTCCGGGGGTCGAGGCGAGGGTCGAGTTTGAGCCCGTGGAAGCGGAATTCCTGTTTGTTTCCCGCCCAATCCAGGATAACGGCCTTCTCGAGGAGCCATGTTCCCGGATCGGCCTCGAGCAGGATATAGGAGATCTCACCCTCCGTCTTGGGGATCAACTTGATCTGCACGGGCGATTTCCGGTCGGAAGGGAACTCGGCCGGCTCGACAATGTAGGTGTCGGCGATCTTGGCCCGGCCCGTAAGCAGGGGAAAAATCGCCCAGTCCTTCTCTTCCGGGGAGAGGGCATGGCGGTAGAGCTGGTTATCCTCGGGGAAATAGGCCAGTGAAACGCCTTCCTTATATATAAATATATTACGCTCCGGTTCCAGGTATTCCCAGCGCANNGGCCGGGCCAAGATCGCCGACACCTACATTGTCGAGCCGGCCGAGTTCCCTTCCGACCGGAAGGTGTCGGCGATCTTGGCCCGGCCCGTAAGCAGGGGAAAAATCGCCCAGTCCTTCTCTTCCGGGGAGAGGGCATGGCGGTAGAGCTGGTTATCCTCGGGGAAATAGGCCAGTGAAACGCCTTCCTTATATATAAATATATTACGCTCCGGTTCCAGGTATTCCCAGCGCATCAGGTCCGGCTTCTGGAGGTAGAGCTTTCCTTTCTCCAGCAGAGGAGTCGCCATCGAGGCGGAGTAGTAGGATTGCTCGAAGTCGGCCCGGAGCGAGCGGAGCGAAGCGAAGGCCTTCTCGATGTTCAGGGCGACCTCCCGGGGTGCTTGGAGGGGAGAGGCAAAAGAGGGGAAGAGGACCAGGAGAAGCCACAGGAACCGCCTTCTTTTAAGCTTCATCTCACGGCAATTATAGATAAAACGGGGAGTTTTTGCTATAAAAGCAGCCATGCGCCCGGAGCTATTATTCTTTCTGGCCGGCTATTTCGTCGCCTTGCTTGTCGTGGGTCTGAAGTTTTCCCGCCGGATGAGCGGCCTGGAGGATTTTTTCCTGGCCTCGCGCTCCCTGCCCGCCTCGCTCGTCTTCCTCTCCTTGACCGCCGCCTGGTTCGGGGCCACCTCCATCATCGTCACAACAGACGAAGCGTTCCGCGTCGGCGTGAGCGCCTTCTGGTTGGTCGGTGTCCCGGCGGTGGCGACCGTCCTCCTCCTGGCTTTTTTCCTGGCCGGCCCCATCCGCCGCTTGGACGTCCAAACCCTGCCCGGCCTCGTCGAAGCCCGCTACGGCAAGGCGGTCCGGCATGCCGCCTCAGTCTTGATCCTCTGGTACATGATTGTCCTGGCCTCCTCTCAGATGGTCGCCTTGGGTCAATTCCTGAGGCCTTTCCTAGGGCTTCCTTATGTCTGGAGCCTGGGACTGGGCACGGCTGTTGTCCTCGTCTATCTTCTCAGCGGCGGTTTATTCTCCGTGGTCGCCACCGACGTCCTCCAATGCTTTCTGCTCATGGCGGGGATGGCCGGGCTAGCCGTTTATGTTGCCTGTTCGTCATCAGTCCAGGCAGTCGCCGTGGCGGCCCAGCAAGCGGGCAACACCGGCTATTTTCATTTTTTCCAGGACGGGCAGAGAAACGCCCTTATCGCCCTGTCATTCCTCCTGGCTTGGACGATCTCACCCATCGCCTGGCAGAGGATCCAGGCCGCCCGGTCGATCAAGAAGGCCCGGCAGGGACTATTGGCCGCGGCCGGGGCGTTCATCGTTCTCTACGGCCTGGTCGTGTTCATCGGCATGCGCTCACTCCCCCTCCTATCCAGCCGAGGCCTTTCCCATCCCCTCATCTCGGAGATCATCGCCTCCAAGGCCGGGATTCTGGGAGGTGGATTTCTGTTTGTCGCCGTTGTCGCCGCCATCCTCTCAACGATGGATACGGCCATCAATACCGGCGCGCTGACCTTGACCCGGGACATTTATTATGAGATTTCACCTCCGGCCAGGGTCAATTCTCGTTCGGCCGTTAGGGCGGGGCGTCTGGCTACAGTTCTCGTGGCGCTGCTGGCCTTTGGCATCGCCACCCGTTTACAGAGCATCCTGCAAACCCTCGGACTGGCCTCCGAGATCCTGGCCGAAGGCCTGTTTGTCCCCGGAATGGCCATGTTTGTCTTCAAGAAGAAAAGGCCTCTGGCGGGAGCCCTGAGTCTTGTCTTGGGGGGAGGCTTCGCCCTGCTCAGCTTCTTCTCTGCGCTGAAGATATTGCCGATAAGCCTTCCAGCTTGGCCGTTTTCGGTCCCCTATGGAGTCGCTCTCAGCATCTTCGGGTTTGCTCTAGGATACCTGATTGATCATCTTTCCCTCTATCAGTTTAATAAAACCTGATCTCTGGACGTCTCTTCTCAAAAAATCTAGCTGGCCGGAAGCATCTCTGTTTCCGTGATTTGAGGGATGATCGAGGGAGGGGTGGCACGGCGCCAGTCCCCGCCCGCCCGCAGCCGATGGTGGCGGGTGGGCGGGTCTTAGGCGAGGACGGACGGGGACGCGCC
>JAFNEO010000021.1 GCA_017886205.1 Candidatus Aminicenantota bacterium
CACGCGTGTCCCATTATAAGTTGAACAAAACTAACTGGTTACAATCGGCGACCATCGAATCATGATCGTCTGTTTCGGCAAGCAGTTGATTCAATGGGACTTTCTCAAATGCGGTCACGCTCAAAATCTGCAAAATATTGTAGAGTGGGGGCTTCAGGTCCATCCTTTTCCTAATGATCGCGACGAGGGCGTAAATCGCGATGGCCACCCAGATCTGCGTTCGTACCGCGTTCTCCGATGTCCCGTAAAACGATTTGATCCGCAGGTTTTGTTTGATCCAGCGGAAGAACAGTTCCACTTGCCAGCGGAGCTTGTAGAGTTTGGCGATCGTCAAAGCGGGCAGAAGAAAGTTATTCGTCAGGAAGATCAAGTGACGATCGTTTTCCCGATCGTAGAACCGCACCCGACGAAGCGGCTCGGGATACTCGGTCTTGGATTTGGGACCGGTCAGGACGATCGTCTGGTCCGAGGTCAAGTCCATGGTTTTATCGACGGCTCGCGAGCGGAGTCTTCGCGATTGAAGATTCGATTTGGCTCGGGTGACGAAGAACGTCCGGCCTTGATGAAGAGTATAGAGCCGGGAGTAGTCCAAATATCCTCGGTCCAGGATGTAGAAAGAACCCGGCTCGAGCGGGAGGACGTCGAGGATTCGAACATCGTGCGTTTTCCCTTCTGTTATATAGATAAAGGTAGGGATGGCGCCTCTCAAGTCGAGGAGTGTATGGAGTTTGATGGCCCCTTTCCTTTTTCGAAAAAAAGCCCAAGGAAAAAGCGACAGGCACAGATCGATCGTGGTCGAATCGAAGGCGTAGACCGTATTTTGGAGATCCAGTCCGATGTCCTCGTCGCGATAGAGCGTCCGCGCCTCGGCGATGAGGACGTGAGCGAAGTCGGCATAGATCCTCCAGTCGCGCATCTCGTTGGCATGGGCCAAGTTGTTGCGGGAGACAGGGCTGCGGATGCCCATGTGATAGAGCCGATTTTGCATCGTTCGCAAGCAGGACACGATATCGCGGAGACTTTCCCTGTAGGTCAGCTGGGCAAAGGCCAGACAGAGGAATTGATCGAAACAAGAAAATCTCTTGACCTTGTAGTCTCCTCGATAACGCCGCACGCATTTTCGGAATTCGTGCATCGGCAGAAAGGTCATGATCTGGGCGAAGACGGTAGACTGGGTGTTCATCGGTCGCTCCTTGGAGTGCGAAAGAGC
Organism: Candidatus Aminicenantota bacterium; assembly: GCA_017886205.1. Taxonomy (GTDB): domain Bacteria; phylum Acidobacteriota; class Aminicenantia; order Aminicenantales; family UBA8522; genus UBA8522. The sequence continues at coordinate 1,211 of JAFNEO010000021.1, forward strand.
GCCGATTATACAAAATCGCGTTCAAATCGATTACGGCTGAAATGTTCTTTATTTTATTCATTATGTGCGTAATGGAGGATTTTTTGTTTTCAACGTTGGGACACTACTGATAAGATGATTCAATGCGGGATTTTGACATTTTGGGGCATTTCTCTATAATAAACTGTCTTTTTGGAGAGAGGTTGTTTCTTGGTTTTCGGCATCGGCACGGACATCATCGAAATCCAGCGCGTGGAAGAGAAGCTCCGCCGGACAGAGGGCCTAAAAAAGCGGGTCTTCACTCCCCGGGAGATTGCCTATTGTGAATCGAAGGCCAAGAGCGCCCAGCATTTCGCCGCCAGGTTCGCAGCCAAAGAGGCCTTCCTCAAGGCCATCGGCACCGGATGGAAAGGCGGCTACCGCTTTGTCGATATCGAGATCTTGAACAATGAGCAGGGGAAGCCCGAACTGTTCCTGCAGGGAAAGGTGAAGGACTTCTGCGAGGAAAACGGCATCACCGGGCTTCATGTCACGCTTTCCCACATCAAGGAACTAGCCAAAGCGGTCGTCGTCCTAGAGAAAAACTAGGTTCGAGAGGAGTCTCATGTCGCATATCGGTTCATACGAGGATAGAATCAGAGATTTTTCCTGGTCCATTGCCGAAAAAGAGCTCGGTTTCAAGCCCGGCGACGTCATCAACATCGGCTGGTATGCGACTGATCGGATCTGCCGGCAGGGCAAGGCTTCAAAAATTGCGCTCATCCACGAGGGATTCAGCGGAGTCGAGAGAAGGTACACCTACAACGACATCCGCCTGGCCTCGAACACCATCGGAACATTCCTGCGCGGCCTCGGCCTTAAGAACGAGGACCGGGTTTGCCTGTTCATGGATAGGATCCCGGAGCTCTACCTGGGCTTTCTGGGCATTTTGAAGATCGGCGCCATCGCCCAGCCGCTGTTCTCGGCTTTCGGCGACGAATCGCTCCTTGTGCGGCTGAGCAATGCCGAGACGTCGGCCGTCCTCACCCAGAAGAAACATATATTCAAGGTTCGCAAGATCCTGGACAAGCTGCCGCATCTCAAACACATCATCATCGTCGACCACGACGGAAAAGCGCCCCTCAAGGAGAGGGAAGTGGCGTTCTCCCTTGAAGCGTCGAATCCCGTCGAAGACCTGGAGTGCTTCCCGGCCAAAGCGGAATCGCCTTCAGTCCTGCACTACACCTCGGGCACGACCGGCATGCCGAAGGGCGTCCAACATGTTCACTACTCGCTCATCTCCCAGTATCTCACCGCCAAATGGGTGCTCGACCTCCAGGAAAACGATATCTATTGGTGCACGGCCGACCCCGGCTGGGTGACCGGCACCTCCTATGGCATCATCGCCCCCTTCAGCCTGGGCGTCACCCAGTGCGTTCTGGATGCGGGGTTCTCGACCGAGGCCTGGTACCGCTTCATCGAGAAGAACCGCATCTCGATGTGGTATTCCGCGCCCACGGCCATCCGCTCGCTGATGAAGGGGGGCGATGAGATCGTCAAGAAGTTCGACCTATCGTCGTTGCGCCACCTGGCCAGCGTCGGCGAGCCGCTGAACTCGGAGGCCGTGGTCTGGTCGGAAAGAGTATTCGGCCGGCCCTTCCTGGACACCTATTGGCAAACCGAAACCGGCTGTATCGTCATCAGCAATTATCCTGGAATGGAGGTCCGGCCGGGGTCGATGGGAAAGCCGTTCCCAGGGATCACCGGTACCATCCTCGACCCGAGCCGAAGCGAGCCCTATCCGGCTCCTGGCAAGATCGGCCTCGTGGGCCTCAAGTTCGATTGGCCCTCGCGGATGCGGACCTATTGGCGGAACGAAGAAGCTTTTCAGAAGAAATTCCGGAACAACTGGTATATCACCGGCGACCGGGCCCGGATGGATAAGGACGGGTACTACTGGTTCGCCGGCCGGGATGACGACATCATCAACACCGCCGGCCACCTGGTCAGCCCCTTCGAGGTCGAGTCAGCTCTCCTTGAACACCCGGCTGTGGCCGAGTCCGCCGTGGTCTCGAAGCCGGACCCGCTCAACCTCGAAGTCGTCAAGGCCTACGTGACGCTCAAACCCGGGTTTGCGGCCAGCAAAGACCTCGACCTCGAGATCATGAACTTCATCCGCAAGAAACTTTCCCCGCTGGCCATGCCCCAGGAGATCGAGTTCGTCGATTCGCTGCCCAAGACGCGGAGCGGCAAGATCATGCGCCGCATTCTCCATGCCAAAGAATGGGGCGAGGAGATCGGTGACACCTCCACCCTGGAAAACGAATGAAATGAATAAGGAGAATAGGAAATGGAAGGTTTGAAGGACATCATCCTGCAATACGTGACCAAGGAATACCTCGAAGACGACAGCGAGCCTCTCAACTTCGACACTCCCTTGATCTCGGGGGGAATCGTCGACTCGTTTTCGATGGTCTCCCTGAAGCGTTTTCTGGAGAACAGGTACAACATCCAGATTCCCGACGACAAGGCGACTCCGGAAGCGTTCGACTCCGTGAACAAGATCGCCGTGCTCGTCGAGGAATTCGTCGGGAAAAAGGGCTAATGGCTTACCCTGAAAAAATTCGTAACCTTTACCAAGGACTGGTCAAGGCCATCCAGGATGCCGGTCTGTTCAAGCAGGAGCGCTTCATCCATTCGCCGCAGGCGGCGGATATCGAAGTGGAATTCCCGGCGGGAGCGCCGCTCAAAAAGGTCATCAACATGTGCTCCAACAATTACCTCGGCCTCTCCAGCCACCCGGATGTCGTGAAAGCGGCCCATGAAGGACTGGAAAGCCGCGGCTACGGCATGTCCTCGGTCCGGTTCATCTGCGGCACCCAGGACATCCACCGGGAGCTGGAGCGGAGGATGACGGAGTTTCTGGGGACTGAGGATACGCTTCTCTTCCCGTCCTGTATGGACGCCAATGCGGGCGTCTTCGAGGCCGTCCTGACCAAAGACGACGTCATGATCTCGGACCGCCTGGTCCATGCCTCGCTCATCGACGGCATCCGCCTCTGCAGTGCCATGCATGACACCTACAAGCACTCCGATATGGCTCACCTCGAAGAGAAGCTCCAGCTCCATGCCGACAAGCGGCTGAAGATGGTCATCACGGACGGTGTCTTCTCGATGGACGGCGACACGGCCAAGCTCGACGAGATGGTAGCGCTGGGCGAAAAATATGACGCCATGCTCCTGGTCGATGATTCCCACTCCAGCGGGTTTATCGGCAAGACGGGCCGGGGAACCCACGAAAAATGCGGGGTCATGGGCAAGATCGACATCATCACGACCACCTTCGGTAAGGCGCTCGGCGGAGCGTCCGGCGGCTGCGTGTCCGGCCGAAGGGAGCTCGTTGAGATGTGCCGGCAGCGGGCCCGCCCTTATCTTTTCTCCAATACCATCGCGCCTGTCGTTGTCTCCGGCGTCCTCAAGGTCATGGAGATCCTGAGCGCGAGCACGGAGCGGCGGGACAAGCTGGAGAAAAACGCCGCCTACTGGCGCAAAGGACTGACCGAAGCGGGGTTTGTCCTCAGAGAAGGGGATACGCCCATCGTCCCCGTGATGCTATTCAACGCCAAGCTCTCCCAGGACTTTTCCAAGGCCCTCTACGATGAGGGGATCTACGCCATCGGGTTCTTTTTCCCGGTCGTTCCCCAGGGCCAGGCCCGCATCCGAACGCAGATCTCGGCCGGCCACGAAATCCACCACCTCGACCGGGCGCTCGACGCCTTCATCAAGGTGGGGAAGAAGTTCAATATCCTGGGCAAGACCAAGCAGGAAATTATCCAGATGTACGGGATGTAGGGATCAGCCGTATTTCTCTCCCCAAATTGACAACGCGTTGAAGGCGGTGTATTTGTAGGGGAGAGCAGAGTCCCATGATTTGCCCTCAATGCCAAGCCGATAACCGGCCCGACAGCCGGTTCTGTCATAAGTGTGCCACCCCCCTTCAGATGGACAAAAATGGTCCGATCGACCAGACCTTGACCCTCGAGATCTCTCCAGCGGGCCTGACCCGAGGAAGCCTCTTCGCCGGGCGCTATGAGGTCATCGAGGAGCTCGGCCGGGGCGGGATGGGCCGTGTCTACAAGGTGTATGACCAGAAGATCGGGGAGGTCATCGCCCTCAAGGTGGTCCATCCGGAGATCAGCGTCAACGAAAAAGCAATCGACCGCTTTCGCAACGAACTGAGGTTCGCCCGGAAGATCGGGCACAGGCATGTCGGCCGGATGTTCGACCTCGGCGAGGCAGACCACACGTTCTATATCACCATGGAGTATGTGGAAGGGGAAAACCTCAAGAGCTTTATCCGCAGGTCCGGACAGCTGGCCCCGAGAAAGGCGATCAGCCTGGCCAAGCAGGTCTGCGAGGGATTGTCCGAGGCCCACCGGATGGGCATCATTCACCGGGATTTGAAGCCCCAGAACATCATGATCGACCGGGAGGGCAGCGCGCGGATCATGGATTTTGGCATCGCCCGCTTCACGGAGGCAGAAGGTCTCACCGGCTCGGGCGTCATGGTCGGCACGCCCGAATACATGTCGCCGGAACAGGTCGAGACGATTGAGGTTGACAAGCGCACCGATATCTATGCCCTGGGCGTCATCCTCTACGAGATGGTCACCGGCCGGGTTCCCTTTGCAGGAGAAACACCTTTCGCCGTCCTCATCAAGCACAAGCAGGAGGCGCCCCGGAATCCGCAGGAGTCCAATCCCCTGGTCTCGGAAGCTGTGACCCGGATTATCCTCAAGTGCCTGGCCAAGGACAAGGCCGCTCGCTACCCGAGTGCGGAGGAGCTGTACGAAGACCTGACTTTGGCCGAAGGAGAGTTGCCTCAGGCGGAGAAGGGCGTGATGACCGGGTCTTTCCGCGGGGCAAAGCGTCTGGCCAAGTCATGGGTCTGGGCGGGTGTGGGAATCGCTATGGTCATGGCGTTCGTTCTTATCTGGTATCAATTCCTGCGGAAAGAGCCGGCCCGGACAATCGGCGATGAGGCCGACCGCGCCAGAAGAGTCTATGTGGCCAAGCCTCCGCAGCCGCCTCCGGGGCCGGAGGCTGGGGCAGAAAGATCTCCCGGCCAAAAAACCGAAGGGGTGACAAGCCTTTTCTCGCTATTCAGCCCCGACGCCCTCCGCAAGCTGAGCCAAAAAGAGATCCGGGACATCCTGAATTTTGAAAAGCAGATGGCCAATATCAAGGGTGTTATTCCCCAGGGTGCCGCCTTCGACGAGACTTGGGCAAACGCCTATCAAAAGGTCCGCGAAGGCAATAGACTCCATGAGGAAGGGCGGATCGAAGAAGCCCAAAAGAGCAAGAAAGAGGGCCAGGACGAGATGCAGAAGCTCCTGACCATGGTGGCCCAAAGAGACAAAGCGCTGGAAGCGAAGTCTTTTCTGGTCGAGACCAAGGGCAAGCTTCGGGCCACGCGCGGGATTGAAAATAACGTGCTTTACCGGGTGGCCAGCCGCCGCGAACAGGACGCGGAAAAAGCCTTTAACAACAGCGACTTTTCCGGAAGCCGGACGCTTTGTTCTGTTCTGGAGCAGGTCTTTCGTCTGAGCGGCCAATGTGCCGACGCCAACGCATGCCTGAAGAGCCTAGCCGTCTTGATGGCCAACATGAGGAGCGCGGCTGAAAATCCCGCTTCCGGGAAGATCGATCCCTGGCTGTATGAAAAGGCGAAGGCATGCGAGGGAAATGCCCAACGTGCCCTTGTCCAGAATGACCATGAGGGTGCGGCCGATCAGTATATCCAGGCCGCTTTCCTCTATCAGAAAATGATCGATTCCACACTCCTATAATGACCCGACGGATCAGGCCTTCCTTGTTTCTTGTCATCCTGGCAGGGATCGCCGCTGTGGCTGTTCTTTTTTACCTTGTCCAGGTCAAGGGATTCTTAATGGGCAAGAAAGGGCCGGCGGCCGAGGTCGGCCGCTGGATCGCCCCCCTCAAGCCGTCCGACCTCAACGTCCTCTTTTTCACCCTCGATACAACCCGCGCCGACCATATCGGATGTTACGGCTATCCGCTGATCAAGACGCCCAACATCGACGGCTTGGCCGCAGAGGGGATCTTGTTTCAAAACGCCACCGCGCAATGCCCGCTCACCTTGCCCTCCCATTCGTCCATGTTTACGGGGAGCTATCCGTTCTTCCACGGCGTCAGGGATAACGGCGGGTTCTATCTGGAAGAGGATCAGGTGACACTGGCCGAGGTCTTGCGCCAGGCGGGATGGGCCACCAGCGCCTTTATCGGTGCCTTCGTCCTTGATTCCCGCTGGGGCGTCAATCAGGGTTTCGATTACTATTACGACAATTTCGATTTCGCCAAATACAAGAAGATCAGCCTGGATTCCGTCCAGAGGGAGGGCGGAGAAGTCATTAAGGCTTTTTTTGAGTGGTTCGAGAAGAACGCGCCACCTAGGTTTTTCAGCTGGATCCACCTCTATGACCCCCACACGCCCTATGAACCTCCCGAGCCCTACAAGACTCAATATGAGGGACAGGAGTACGGCCTCTACGACGGCGAGATCGCCTATGCGGATTCCTTGATCGGCCGGGTCCTGGAGAGCCTCAGGGAAAAAGGCCTGCTGGAGAAAACGGTGGTCGTCGTCGTCGGAGACCATGGAGAGAGTCTGGGCGAGCACCATGAGAGCTCTCATGGATTCTTCATCTATGATGCCACTGTCTCAGTTCCCATGATCATCCGGATTCCCTCGGCCGAACTCCGGGGAAAAACGATCGCCGCCCAAGTGCAAAACATCGACCTCATGCCCACTCTCTGTGAGATCCTGGGCCTTCCCGTGCCTAAGGCCGTTCAGGGACAAAGCCTTCTTCCTTTGATCGCGGGACGGAAGGCGGAACAGGATAGGGAAGCCTACAGTGAAAGTTTCTATCCCCGCTACCATTACGGCTGGAGCGAGCTCAAGAGCCTGCGGACCTCGAGATTCAAGTTTATCCTGGCGCCCCGGCCCGAACTCTATGACCTGACCCTGGATCCCCGAGAAAGGGAAAATGTTTTCGGCCGCGAAAGCTCCGTGGCCGAAAAATTCGTCCGGCAGCTGGAGAGGCTGGAAGAAAAGATGTCCAGGAAGGGGGTCGAAGACAAGGGCCCTCAGCAGCTGGACGATGATTCCCGCGAGAAACTGATGGCCTTGGGTTACATCGGCGGGTTCACCTCCGGGGCGAAGCTGAACCAGACAGGTAACTTGGGCGATCCCAAGGACAAGATTATTCTCTACAACAAGATCAAGATGGCCGAGGGCGCGTCCTCAAACAGGGAATATGAGGACGCCCTGACCATGCTCGACCAGGTGATCAAGCAGGACCCGGGGATCATGGAAGCCCGTCAGGTCCGAGCCAATATCTACCTGCAGCTCGACCGCGCCGAAGAGGCTGCGAAGGAGTGCAAGGAGGCCTTGAAGATCGACCCGGAATACAACGCGGCCGTCTTCACCCTGGCCCAAGCTTATAAAAAGCTAAAAAGGTATGATGAGGCCATCGCCGGGTTCGAGCGGGCCATCCAGCTCGATCCGAGAGACCCCAAACCGCATGTCAACCTGGGTGAGATCTTTCTGGAGACGAAAGACCTCGACAAGGCCATTGCCCATCTCGAGGAGGGCATCTCGATCGACCCCGAGCACAGCTCGCTGGCTCACAACAACCTGGGCGCCGCCTTGCTGGAAAAAAAGATGCTCGAGCGGGCCGAGAAAGAGCTCCTCCAAGCTTTGGAGATGAGGCCGCGCATCCCCGACGCCCATTACAACCTGGGGCTCCTCTATGAGGAGAAAGGAGACCCGAAGAGGGCGATGGAGGAATACAAAAAAGAGATCGAGATCCACCCGGGCGCTGACCCGGCTCATTTCAACCTCGCTCTTCTTTACGGGAAATTGGGGCTTTTGCGTGAGCAGGTCTATGAGCTCAAGGAGGCGATTGACGCGAACCAGGGTTTTGCCCGGGCCTATCTCTTCTTAGCCAAGGCCTACCTCGACCTGAATGAGAACTTCGAGGAAGCGATGGGGCTGGCCAAGAAGGGGCTTGAGCTTGACCCGGAAGCCGAGTCCGCCCCCCTCGGCCATTATGTGCTGGCCGATATCTATAACCGGCTCGGCCGGTTGGCCGAGTACTCGACGGAGCTCCAGAAGGGCCGGGCGCTTGAACAGAAAATCAAGGGATCAAAAGGAAGCTAACGGGCAGCCCCCGGTTCCTGGCCCAGGCTTCTCAAGATCTCTTTGGCCAGAGCGGCATTCTTGTTTTCCGAGTCCTTGACGATGAACTTCTCGAGGAGCTCTTTGGCTCTTGCCGTTTCCCCGGAACTGAGGTACTGGGCGCCCTCCAGGCGGCTCTCGGCATAACGCCGGCGGCTGTAGTACTCGGTCATGAATTCGTTTTCGGGCGTCCCGGGCGTTGCGTCCCGGACTTTCCAGAAAAGGGATTGAAATCTCTTCCGGCCCTCCTCCGTCTGAAGGCCTTTGAAGACGGTCCGTTCGTTCTTGGTCATAATCGGCTCAACCTCGTCCAGCCAGGTCTTCCAATAGCCGGGATTCTCCTGCGGTGAGGCGAGGAGACTCAGCAGGAGAAAAAATCCAATTACGAGGAGAAGTCGAGATTGCGAGCAGGCGGACATGTATTCCGGGCGGCGCTTCCCGAGCCTGGTCTTCACGGCCTACTTTTTTCGACGGCGCAGCCGCTTCATCAGAAGGGTGAAGACGAAAAGCGGTCCCCAGAAGGCCGCTGCGCCGACGGCGAAACCGAGGTTTTTTCCTTTCAAGAGCTCAACGCCCCAGCCGAACTGCTCCTCATTGACCAGGTAGGTCCAGGTCGATGTTGGGCCTTTGAGCCCCTCGGCGGCGAGGTCAACGGGTCCCTGCTTCTTGACCAGTTCTCTCAGGGTCTTGATTATGACTCTATCGGACTGCTTCTCCATCTCGGCGAAGGCGTCGGCAGCCCTATTATGGAACTCATGCAGAGGTTCCTTCCCGCCCAGGCTGACGATATGGATGCTCTCCCGGACATCGGCCAGCAAGGCCAGGTGGTCTGCCCAGCAACGGTCCAGATGAAAGAGCCTGACCTGCCTCAGGATTTCTCCCCAATCTTGAGGGCCGAACCGGGCGATTCCCCTGGCCTGGAGTGTTGGCGGGAGCCGGTTCTTCTCCCAGGTTGCATCGCGAGATAACAGGATGTTCTCCCTTTTTTGCTGGACGATCTTCCGCTGGCTCTCGATGAACTCGGAATACGACCGGAGGGTTTTCCGGACGTCAAAATTCTGGCCCTCGATGACCTTTTGGGCGTGGACGATGTCCCTCCGGATGACCGAGTCGTCCACTTCCTCGTCCTGCTTATCGAGGCGATAGCGGCTGAAAAACCTGGTCCGCAGCCCATAGCGCTCAAAGATCTCGTCCTCCAGGCTGATAAAGAAGCGGGATGATCCTGGATCGCCCTGGCGGCCGGAACGGCCCCGGAGCTGGCGGTCGATGCGCAGACTCTCGTGCCTGTTGGTGCCGATCACATACAGCCCGCCCAGTGCGGCAACCTCTTCCCGCTCCGCCTCGTTCCCGCCGCCGAGCCGGATGTCAGTGCCGCGGCCGGCCATGTTGGTCGAAATAGTGACGGCACAGAGCCGCCCGGCCTCGGCGATGATCTTGGCCTCGAGCTCGTCATTCCTGGCATTGAGGACATCGCAGTGGACGCCCGATTCCTTCAATGCCGTCGCCAGCTCTTCCGACTCCCGCACGCTCAACGTCCCGACCAAGATGGGGCGTCCTGAGGCATGGACATCCGCGATCTCCTGGATCAGGGCGCGTGTTTTCGCCTTTCTGTGCGTGAAAACGACATCCGGATGATCGACTCGGATACAGGGCCGGTGGGGCGGTATGGCGGCGACATCAAGGCCGTAGAATTCCTCGAGCTCCGCGGCCGAGGGTTGAGCCGTGGCCGTCATCCCGCACAGCTGGGGATAGAGCCGGAAATAATGCTGGAGAGTGATCGAGCCGAGGATGCGTCCCTCGGATCCGCGGAACAGGTTCTCTTTGGCCTCGACGGCCGCCTGGAGACCGTCCGGCCAATGGCGTTTCTCCATGATCCGTCCGGTGAATTCGTCCACGATCTCGATGCGTCCGTTCCTGACGATGTAGTCGACGTCGCGCTGGAGGAGGACTTCGGCGTGGAGGGCGCAATGAACCGCGGCCAAGAGCTGCTCGTTATGCGAAGAGTAGAGATCTCCGCAGCCGAGGGACTGCTCCAGCTTCTCCAGGCCGGCGTCGGTGGGAAAGACGTTGCTCTTTTCTTCATCCGTTTCATAGTCCCGGCCAGGGACCAGCCGGCGGATTAAAGGAGCGAGCCGTTCGGCGTCCGTGTTGAACTCACCCGCCGCCCCTGAGATGACCAACGGGATCCGGGCTTCGTCGACCAGGATCGAGTCGGCCTCATCCACCAGGGCCACATGGAAAGGCCGGTGGACGAGATCGTCCGTCTCGTGGGCGAGTTGGTCGCGGAGGAAATCGAACCCGGCTTCCTTGGCCGTTGCGTAGCTAACATCACAGGCATAGGCGCTCCGCTTTTCGGGCTTACTCATGCCTTCCCGGACAAACCCGACGCTGAGTCCCAGGAGTCGGTAGATCGGTCCCATCCAGGCGGCGTCCCGCCGGGCCAGGTAATCGTTGAACGTTAAGATATGAACCCCCCGGCCTGTTAGTGCCTGGAGATAAGCGGGGAACACCGCCGCTAGCGTCTTGCCCTCGCCGGTGGGAAGCTCGGCGATCCTACGCTCCAGCATCGCCAGCCCCGCGACCATCTGGACATCATGGGGGACGAGCTCGATGGTCCGGCAGCAAGCCTCATAAACGAGCGCGAAGGCCTCGACCGCAGCTCTTTCGGGGTGAGGCTCCGACGCCACCCGAGCGCGGAGCTTCCGCGACAGCGCGCCGAGCTCAGCATCGGACGCGTGGTGAAGAGCGCTCTCTCTTCGGAAAGCATGAACTTGGTCGATTGTCCTCCGGTGGGCGCTCAGGTTGATTTCGACAGGAATGCCGCGGGCTCTGTTGAAAGCGGCCCGGAATTTTATGGCCAGGCCGGGCTTATTCTTCACGTCCGGCGCTTCTTTGGAATGATAAAAAGTTTTATTATTTCTCACTCAAGTCTCCTCCTCAAATGGGAATCATAGTTCATCCAGGCGGAAAGAGGGGAAGAGTCTAGAAAGGCGGGCTTCGGAAGGATGGCGGCGCCAAGAGACAGAAGCGGAGGACTGGGTTCTCGAGCGGTTTTGCCCGGAAGAGGACAAGGAAGAGGTGAGCGAAAACGGCGGGAAGAACGATGAACAGAAGAGGGAAGAAGAGAGAGACCGAGACGGCGGCCAATAGAAGTAGAAAATAGCGCGGCCAAAACGCGTCTCGAGTTCTGAAAAAGCACATTTCGCTCACATGGCCAGGTGGAGCTCTTCCTTGACCTCTCTGAAGGTCTCCAGGACTTTGTCCAGGTGGGCGTCGGTGTGGGTGGCCATGTAGCTCGTCCGGAGAATGGCCGAATTGGGAGGGACAGCCGGAGGCAAGGCCACATTCGTATATATCCCCGCATCGAACAGGATCTTCCAGGCCCTGATGGTGCTGAATTGGTCGCCGATGACGATGGGGATGATCGGGGTCTGGCTGGGGCCGATATTGTATCCCATGGCCCTGAGTTCAATCCTCATCCTCTCGCCGACCTGAGTAAGTCTTTGGACCCGTTCAGGCTCCTTCTCGATGACGTCGAGGCAGGCGAGGACCGTGGCGACGTTCGCCGGAGGCAGGCTGGCGCTGAAAATAAAGGTCCGGGAGAAATGCTGGATCCAGTGGATGGCCTCTTTGGGTCCGGCGATGAATCCCCCGACGGACGCCAATGACTTGCTGAACGTCCCCATGACAAGGTCCACATCCCCAACGCAGTTGAAGTGCTGGGCCGTGCCGCGGCCGCCCCCGAGGACTCCCAGGGAATGAGCGTCGTCGACCATGAGCCGCGCTCCGTAGGCGCGGCAGAGGGGGATGATGTCGGGCAGGGGAGCGATATCCCCCCCCATGCTGAACACCCCATCGACGATGACCAGCTTGGCGGGCTCGGCCGGGCAGGATTTCAGGATTTTCTCCAGGTCGGCCGGGTCGTTGTGTCGATAATGGCGGGGGTGGATACCTTTCTGGACCTTGGCCTGCCGGACGCCGTCGACGATGCTCGCATGAACCTCTTTATCTGTGATGATGATATCTCCCCGGTCGACGATTGCCGGGATCGTGCCGAGGTTGACCTGGAAGCCAGTGCTATAGACGAGGGCCGCCTCCTGGCCGACAAATTTCGCCAACCTCTCCTCGAGTTCCAGGTGCATTTCCAGCGTGCCGTTGAGGAATCGAGATCCCGTGCAGCTCGTCCCATACTTGCGGACGGCTTCAATGGCCGCCTCCTTAACCCGGGGATGGATGGTCAGGCCGAGATAATTGTTCGAGCCGATCATGATGAATGTCTTCCCTTTGATGACGGCCTCCGGTCCCTCTGCCTGCTCGATGGGGATGAAATACGGATACAGGCCCAGACTTTGGGCGGTCCGGGGGTTGGTCGGGTAACCGTATTTCTGGGCACATTCTGGGTCTGAGTAGAAACCGATGCACTTCTCAAAAAGGTCCATCGTTCTCTCCTTTCGTTTCTGGTGACGGGTCAGACAGGTCACCCTGGTGACGGACGCAGAGCTCCTTTTTCACGGTACTCCTGGAAGAGCCGTCCCCAACCGGACTCGGCGAGCCACCTCTTGGCCACGCGCTTTTCCCGGAGTGGCCAGTGAACTACATCGTGATAGATATAGGAGTACAAAGTCAAGAGGTAGAGAAGCGGAGGCCGGGTCAGCAGCTTCTGGAAGATGCGGGTGGGGCCGAACCAAGTGAACCAGCCAGCCAACCGATGGAAGGACCGGCCGACCCGAAAGTCCCAGCTTTGTTGAGCCAGGCTCGTGTCGCCCACGATCTCGATTTCCTCGGGGCGTCCGATGCCCAGTCCGGCCTCGTGGGCCAGTTTGATGTATTTGATGCTCATCGGGTCGAAGCCCATCAACTTGGCAGCGACGGCGTCTATGGCCACTTGATCTGCGCTGGCCAGGAGGACGTCCTTGGTGACCGGCTTCATGATCCGCGGCCCCGGTCCGTTGCCGGCCGTGGTGCCGTCCATGATGCAGAAGAGCCCCGGATGGATTTCTTTTTGAATGGCCAGGAGGTCGACCAGGGTTTCATGGATGAACGTGTGAGTGTAATGGCGCTTGTGGGTCAGCAGCCCGCCGAAAGCGTTCTTCATGGCGCCGGTCGTGGTCGTATAAATGTGGCACTTGACCGTGGGCAGGTGGACCATGTTCTTGCCGACGAAGTACTCGGGGATTCGGATTCTGTTCTTAAAGACCTTGTCCAGGACGAGCATTCTGCTTTTAGGAGTGTGGACGATCCATTTCATGTCCTCTTTCTTGAAATTGAAGAGCACTCCGACGCCGTGGGCTTCAAAGATCGGCCGGTAGCCGTTGAGGTCTTCTCCCTTGTAGGCATTCGTGACCTCGGTCTTGTTCTGGACGCAGGAGAGGGAGGAGAAGCCATTTTTCTTCAGGGCGAGGATCGTTCCTTCGAGCTGCCAGGGTGTTGTGTTCGCTGAGGGAAAGGGATAATGCCAGGAAATATTGTCTTTCAGGATGGTCGGAACGGCCTTGTCAAGGGACTTGGGTCCGTCGGCGAGTTCGAAAAGCCGGCCGATATCATCGAGCACGCCGGTTGGAGAGGTCTTCAGGAGAGCGACTTTTGCCTTGCTCAAATCAATCCCTCTCCTTAGGGCAAAAACCTACTCGGTCTGGGCCAGCTTCACATCCACCCAGAACGAATACTTCTTCGGGCCCCCCGGCCCCGTGGAAAGAGAGCCCTCGTAGGTTCCCGTCGCTGTTTCCTTGGCCATATCGGATCCGGTCCCGGTGCCGCGGGTCTGCCCTCTCATCGTCTCTTTCATCTCCTTGGTCATCCCGCCCCATTCGAACCCGATTTTGATGTCCTCTCCCGGCTCCGTTCCGATCCCGGCCGGATGAACCTCCCGGGAGGCCAGGGGAATCCGGAATTCATAGAGGACTAGGTTTTGCTGTCTCCCGATCCTGAAACCGGGCAGGTCGATCTCCTGGATAGGAGCGGCGGGGAAAATGTCTTCTCCTTTTTTATTAACCGCGGTTGCCGCAAAGATGATAAACTGCGGCTTATTCTTTAGCTCCAGTTTTCTTTCTTCCGTAAGCGGCTGCCCCATTTTTTCCATGTAATCGATGAGCTGCTCTCCGTTGACAGTCTTTTTGACAAACCTGACGCCCCAATCCTTGTCTTTCTTGCCCAAGGTGTTGGCATACAGGGTGATTCCCGTCATATCAATGGAGCTGAGGAACTTGGGTTCCTTGAAAATGAACAGGACGTAGAGGTTGCGACCATCGTTCCGGAAGGCATAATCTACCCCGACGCTTTTTTCAAAGGCCATGGCATCTCCCTGCCATTCCTCGCTCTGGCCGTCGATCTGAGGAGGGGATGCCGTCCAGGTGCTCTGGACGATATTCTCGGCCGGAAGAGAAATCGAGAAAAAAAGGAAAACCGCGGCGACCTGAATAAGTCCCAGGATGAGCTTATTTTTTATCATTATAGCTACCTCCGATTCACCACTATTTTACAGCAAATATCATGCCAAGAAAAGGCCATAAGCGATGACTCGTCTTCAAGCTTCAATAGACGGATATCGCCGGAGGGCGAACTGCAGGACCAGGGTATAGGCCAGGCAGGCCAGTCCCAAACCGAGCACTGCCAAAATCCCCAGGACGGCCGCAAGTCTGAGGCCGGATTTGCCCAGGGCGATAAAGGCAACTCCATAAAGGAAAAGGAATCCCAAGTCGAGGAACATGGCGATGAGTACATTGAGGTTCTGCTTCATCGCTTTTTGGGGGCTGATCCAGTCGAGCAACGGCCGGGCCAGGTCAACCGCCAGGTTCAGGAAGGTCAGAAAAGCCGTGACGGGCAAGGCCAGGGCCAGGCTGGGCAGCCACTGACCGGCAGCCAGGCGGAAGCGGAAGACAAGGACCGCAGTAGCGCCCCCGATTCCCAGCAAGGCGATTGCCATAGAGTGGAGAAATTTGGCCAAGACCTGCTGGCGGTAATCCACGGGGATGACCTTGGAGACCCAGAATTTCCGTCCTTCCCTGGAGAAAGAGGACGAGGCGACGCCGCTTAGCGTAGCGCAGACGATCATAAACATCGTCGTCACCAGGACTCCCGTGACCGGCTTCGCTGAAGTCATAAGGCGGAGGATGTTGGCGCTGTCATCACCCGGTTTACCCGTGTTCAGAGTCAGGGCGAGAATGACCGGGACCATGAGGACCCCCAGGACGCCATTGAGGAGGAAAATCGGCGTCCTGTTCATCAGCCGGACCTCGCGCAGGAAAATGGCTTTCACCGGGTGGTGGCCTGAAGAGAACTTGATCGCCAATGCCTTGCCGCCACGGACTCGGACCCCACTTCGCTCGCTCAACCCCACTAGGCCCCCGAAGAAAAGGCGCTGGGCGCCGGCTATGAGGCCGCCGAAAAGCAGGATCGAAAGGCCCGCGAAAAGGGCAAAAGCGGATAAACCCGAAGCTGTCATCAAGCCGTTATGAAGGAAGCGTGTCGCCCAGATAGCAGGCGGAAAGCGGCGGCCGATCGTCTGGACCAGTCCATCCGGGGAGGCGATCATTGCGATGATTTTTTGAGCATCCAGACCCGAGGTTCCAGCGGCCCGGCTCAGGCCGAATTGGAGGAAGAGAGCGGCGGCGATGAGGACCAGCGAACCGATGATGATCAGCAGGTCTTTCTTCTTCCCGATGTTGACCAGCCGCATCATCCCGACCACCCCGAGTCCTGCGGCCGCCAGGGGAATGACCGGAAGGAGGATGTAAGCCAGGGGCATGATTAGCCAATATTCCAGTCCTCCATCCTTCTTAAAGCCGTAAACGATCAGGGCCGGTAGGATAAACGGAGCCATGGTCAGGTACTCGTTGATTAAGACGACGGCGAACTTGGACAGCATGATCTGGGACGGTTTGAGAGGGAGGGCTACGAGGTATTCCAGGTCCCTGGAGAAATAGAAGGTGGCGATGAGGTAGAACAGGCCGAAGACGAGGATAATGAGCTGGCCGGCCAGGACGGCCAGCGTCAGCAGCGCCTTTTCCTGTCCGAGCGATTTAAGCATATCAAAGACAGTTCCGAGGAGGCGGACATATAGGACAAGCGTCGGAACGACACCAACTACAGCCAGGGCAATAAGGGGGACCATCCAACGGTCGCGCTTCTGAACGAACAGACGGTGGCGTACGACTGACCAACCGAAATTGGAGTTCAGAGCGGCCTTGACGAGGGCGGCGGTCGGGCTCATGACTCGGTCAGCTCCAGGAAGATATTTTCCAGAGAGGCCTTGTCCTTGGCCTGGTCTCGGAGCTCGGCCATCGTCCCGCAGGCAACTAGCCGTCCCTTATGGATGATGGCGAGCCGGTCGCAGAGGCGCTCGGCGACTTCCATGATATGAGTGGAGAAGAACAGCGTTCCTCCGCCTTCGCAATGCTCCCGCATGGCTTCCTTAAGGAGATGAGAGGAGCGGGGGTCAAGACCGACCATGGGCTCGTCGAGGACGAGGACTCGAGGGTTGATCATCAGCGCAGCCGTCAGAATAATCTTCTGCCGCATGCCGTGGGAGTAGGTCTGGATGGGGTCGGCCACGGCGCGGGAAAGCTCGAAGGCCTCGAGCCAGTGCTCGATCCGGCTCCGCCGCTCGCCGCCGGAAACGCCATAGACATCGCCCATGAAATTGAGGTACTCGAT
Source organism: Candidatus Aminicenantota bacterium (assembly GCA_017886205.1). Lineage (GTDB taxonomy): Bacteria > Acidobacteriota > Aminicenantia > Aminicenantales > UBA8522 > UBA8522. The sequence continues at coordinate 18,075 of JAFNEO010000021.1, forward strand.
CCCTTTGAGGCGTTCGTAGATTTCCGGTTCGTCGGGTACGTAAACGGTCATGGCCTTGCAGCGAAGGGCATCGGCCCGGTTGTCCAGGCCGGCGATCCTGATCGTTCCGCCGTCGGGCTTGAGGATGCCGACGATCATCTTGATCGTCGTCGTCTTACCGGCTCCGTTCGGGCCTAAGAAACCGAAAATCTCGCCCGGAGGAACGGTCAGCGTCAGGTCATCGACTGCTCGGACGGTCCCCTTGTTGTAGCTTTTTGAGACGTGGTTAATTTCGATCATCGGGCCTCCTCCGAGTCTTTCCTCAGCCCATCCTATAGGGAAGGACGGAAAACCGCAATCCGGGTTATGGCCTGATCGAGAGGGTGATCTTAAGAACGCCGCGATCCTGGAGAGAGAAGAAGCGGGCAGCGGGGTCGTACCTCCTCTCCCAATTCTTGTTATAAACAAGATAGATATCGTTGCCGGGTGTGATCTGCCAGCGCAGTCGCGCGTTCCAGCCCAGCCTCCTGGAGATGTCGTCGTACTGGATGTAGTTCATGAAGCCGAGATCCGGGGAAAGAAAAAAATCGGCTTTGAATTCATAGATGTTCTCCTTGAAATTCTCCTGGGGCAACCGGCCTCGGACGAGGTCGACCCTGAATGATAGATTGGCGTATCCGTCAATCTTGACCGCCAGGCCGAGGGATCTTTCGTCCAAGCGGCCCGAGTAAAACCGGCCGAAGCTGTAGCCGGCGTCAAGAATCGCGAAACGATGGCTGGCCGTGTTGAACGAGAGACGGTAGTTCGTGAAGTCATACGGACCGGCAGGCAAGATGACGCCCTCGGCGACTTCGAAATCGTAAGGCAAAACATCTCGGTTGGGGCCGACTTCGAACTCGAAGCGTTCTCCGCTCTCGGTCTGGAAGCTCAAGGGCGTGAACTGGACCCGCCTCGTTTCGAGCCGGCCGGAAAGGTCCCAGTAGTAGTCGAAGCTCGTCTGGAAAAAAAATTGCCGGACAATGTTGTCCAGGAATCCCCTCTCCGGCCGCGGCTGGTAGGCCAGCCGGACATAGAAAGTCTGGAAGCTCTGCCGCATCATGTAGCCGAGTCCCGGGTCCAGGGCTTCTCCATAGTAAGCATACGTGCTCTCTACGTTCCACAGGTTGTTGGGATAGTTGGCCCGCAAGCCAAAGCCGTGGTGGCGGCCGGACTTCTCGTTCCAGTTATAGGCCATCCAGGCTGCCAGCATGAGGTTCTTATTGCCCGTGAACCGGGATGTCGAATAGTTGAAGTCAACTCCGGCCAGAGTATTCTTCTCGCCTGTCGGGCTGCCGTTGGTGAGGACCCACCCGACCTTGCTCTCGGCGAAGACGTTTTGAGTCATCCGGGCGGCAAAGAGGTTGCGGCCCGGAAGCCCCGGAAAATCGCCGGTCTGAACGTCGAGCGCCGAGATATTGGTGCTGCCGATTTTGCCATAGAGCTTGGTGCCGAAACGGACCGGCACCTGTTCGCCCTCGAAGAGCCCGATCCGGCGGCTGAAAAAGGGCATAAAACTGATGCTCGAGCTGAAGTTGAACGTCTCCGAGCCTTCCAGGAAGAACATCCGCTTTTCCGGGAAAAAAAGCGGGAAGCGAGTCAGGTTGATCCTCCGCTCATCGACCTCGGTTTCGGCGAAGTCCATGTTATAACTGACGACGCCGACGAGGTTGGGCGTGAAGTTCTTGTAGATATCGAACCCGCCATCGAGATGATTGTCCCTCCCGCCCGTTCCGACGACACTGCCGGCCGAGCTGGCGAGACCGTAAGGCTTGAAGGTAAACCCTTTTCCCTGCCGGACGTTCTCAATCCCGGTGAGGGCGGCGGCCTCCATGGGGTTGTTGAAATTGCTGTCCCGGTTCGTCCCCGACAGACGGATCGTTTCCAGCTTTCGAGGGACAATCCTCTCGACGTTGATGCCCCAGACTGTGAGTCCAGGCTTGAACGAGATTGTCTTGAACGGAATCCGTAGCTCCGCGCTCCAACCGTTCTCCAGAACTCGGCTTTTGGCTTCCCAGATGCCATCCCAGTTGAGGCTCGGGTCCCCGCCGTAGGCCAATCCTTCGCTGCGCGCGCCGAGGGGGTTGACATAAAATAGGTAGGCGTTCCGTTTGTCCTGGAAGGGGTCGATGAGGACTCGAATGAGGTCATCGCTTGAGGTGTTCGGGCCTCCATGGTGAAAGCCGTAGCCCATCGAGCCTCCCCCCGAGCCTTCCGAACCGTCGTGGGCCATGGTGTTGGCGGCAATGCGGCCCGGCTCGCTGTCCAAGCATAGGACGCCGATGAAGAGGCTTACTTCGTCATACAGGACCCGCAGCTCGGTCTTCTCAGTCGGGTCGGAATTGGGCTGGGGTTCGACCATCCGGAATCCAGTGAAAGGGACCGCCGATTGCCACACAGAATCGGACAAGAAGCCGTCGATCTTCGGACCCTGGTTGACTCGGACGGCCAGGACCTCGGCCGCGAGTCCCGGCGAGCTCAGAAACAGCCCCAAAGCAAACGCCTGAAGGATACTCTGTCTTATTTTTCTCAAGGCGACTGTTCTTTCTTTGGTCACGCGCGGACTCAACATCCTGATTCTGATCTCCGGCTCACACAACATGCCGCCCAATATACCCGTCGCTCACGATCGGTGTCAAGGCGGCGCTTGCCTTATTTGACCTCTTTCGATATCATCTTTGCTTAATTTTCTTTATAGGAGAAGTGATCATGGCCATCATAGTTGACGGGCATAACCTGACCATCGAGAAGGTGGTCCAAATCGCCAGGGAGAACGAGAAAGTCGAGCTCGATCCCGAGGCGAAAAAGCGGATCGAGAAGTGCCGCGCCCTGCTCGAGGACAAAATCCAGAAAGGGGAGATTATGTATGGAGTCAACACGGGCATCGGCGAGCTTTCCGAGGTCGTCCTGACGCCGGAGCAGGTCGAAAAATACCAGAGGTATATCATCTACAGCCATGCCGCCGGCTATGGGAAGCCTCTGCCCATCGACATCGTCCGGGCGGCCATGCTGAGCCGGATCAGCTGTCACTGCCATGGTCATTCCGGCATGAGGCTGGTCTTGACCGAGACGATGAAAGAGATGATCAATCGCGGCGTGACGCCCGTCGTCTGCGAAAAGGGGTCGGTCGGCGCCTGCGGCGACCTTTCCCCGATGTCGCAGATCGCCCTGGGTATCATGGGGGAAGGGGAGTGTTTCTACCAGGGGGAGAGGCTGCCGTCCGCGGAAGCTCTGAAAAGGGCCGGCATCAAACCGGTGGTCCTCAAAGCCCGCGACGGTCTGGCCACAATCAACGGTTCGAACGTCATCACGGGGCTGGGCGCACTCGAAATCTATGATGCCCACCGTTTCCTCAAGAATGCCGAAATCGCCGCCGCCATGACGCTCGAAGTGCTCAACGCCAATATGAAGGCCTACGACGAGCGGCTCCATAAGGTGCGCGGCTACCCCGGCGCACTCGAGTCCGCCGAGAACATCCGGCGGATCACAGAAGGGAGCGAGCTCCTGGCCAAGATCGGGAAAAAGAAAGTCCAGGATGCCTACAGCCTGCGGAGCACACCCCAGGTGACCGGCGCCGCCCGAGATGCTCTCAAATGGGCCCGCAACATGCTCGAAATCGAGCTCAACCATGCCGCCGACAATCCTGTCTTTTTCCCGGATGAGCAGCTCGTCCTGACGGGAGCGAATTTCCAGGGGACGCCGCAGGCCTTCGCCCTCGAGCTCCTGGGGATAAGCGTGACTACGGTGGCGGTGCTGTCCGAGCGCCGGCTCAACCGGCTGATGAACCCCCACCTCAGCGTCGGCTTGCCGGCGTTTCTGACAAAGGGTGCCGGGATGTTCTCGGGGTTGATGCTCTCTCAGTACACGGCCGGTGCGCTCGTCTGCGAGAACCGCGTCCTTTCGCACCCGGCTGCGACCGGGTCCATACCTGCGGCTGCCGACCAGGAGGACTTCGTCAGCATGGGCTGGACGACAGCCCTCAAGACAAAGCAGATCATCGACAACGCTTGGGCGGTTCTCGGGATCGAAATGATGTCCGGTGCCCAGGCGATCGATTTCCGCGCTCCGCTCAAGCCGAGCAAGGGTGTCCAGGCTGCGCATGAGGTGATCCGGAAACATGTCGCCCATCTCGAGGAGGACCGGCCGATCTATGGCGATATCAACACGCTCAAGGAGGTCGTCGAGCGGGGAGAGGTCCTCGAGGCCGTGGAGAAAGCGGTCGGTGAGCTGAAGTAGAGTTACCCAGGCGGCCCTATCCAAGCGGATTTCTTAATAGTATTATGCCCGCAATGACAGCATATAAGTACATCTAAATAGTAAGCTCCCTATGTTTAAAGCTCTGATCTTCGATATGGACGGGTTGATGATCGACAGCGAGCGGCTGTATTGGCAGGTCGAAAAAGACCTGGCCGGGAGCTACCGAAAAGAGGTCAAGGAAGAGACCCTCTGGAAGATGATGGGTCGCCGGCCGATCGAAGGCCTAAGGATCTTCGTCGAGGACCTCGAACTTCCGATTTCGGCGGAGGAAGCCCTGGCCTTGAGGGACGCCCGCATGCGGGAGAAATACCGGGACGAATCTGAAGCTATGCCGGGGCTTTTTCATATCCTGGACACGTTTTATGGGAAGCTGAAGCTGGCCGTCTGCACCGGCGCGCAAAGGGAATTCATGGAGGTCGTGGTCGACCGGCTGAAAATCCGGGAGAAGTTCAACGTCCTCCAGGCTTCTGACGAGATCAAAAAGGGAAAGCCGGATCCGGAAATCTATCTTAGTACCTGCGTCCGATTGGGCCTCGAGCCGAAGCAATGCATCGTCCTCGAGGATTCGTCCAACGGCGCCCTGGCCGGTAAAAGAGCGGGCTGCTATACCATCGCCGTCCCCTCCGAGTACAGTCGAGGCCAGGACTTCAGTTTCGTCGACTTCGTCGCCTCCGACCTGTTCGCCGCCGAGAAGCATATCTCCGGATTGTTGGGCCCCGGAGTTTGATCTGGCTCGTTAAGAATTTTCTTCGGTATTTCGTTTGCCCGAGTTCTGGGTATAATAGGGCCATCGCTTAAATCCGAAAACAAGAGAGAGACCGTCATGAACAACCGGATCGCCTTGGTCACGGGGAGCAGCCGGGGCATCGGCCGGGAGATCGCCATCCGGCTGGCCGATGATGTGGATGGAATCGCCGTCCATTACCGAGAGAACGAAAACGCGGCTGAAGAGGTCGCGAGCGAGATAAGAAACAAGAGGAAAGCGGTCCGGGCCTTTCATGCCGACTTGACCAACGAGGGCGAAGCCAAGAACCTCATTCGCCAAGTCGAGGAGCATTTCGGCCGGCTGGACGTCCTAGTCAATAATTTCGGCCCCATCATCGTCAAGCCCTGGCCGGATCTGACCACCGCCGATTGGGAGCTGATGTTCCGGAGCATCCTGCTGGGCGCCTTCTGGGGAATCACTTCGGTGCTTCCGGGGATGCGAGAACGCCGCTGGGGCCGGATCATCAACATCGGCTACCATCGGGTCGAGCAGCTGACCGCTTTCTCCGGGATCGCCGCCTACGCCGTGGCCAAGACGGCGCTCCTCATCCTAACCCGCTCCGCCGCAGCCTCGGAGCTCAAGTCCGGAATCACCGTGAACATGGTCTCGCCGGGGCTGATCGAGGGCGGAATCATGCCGGCGGGAGGGAAGGTGTCGCCGGAGCTCTTTGGCAAAAAGACGGATGTCGCCGAAGCTGTGAGCTTCCTCGCTTCAGACCGGGCAGGACATATCAACGGCACGAACCTGATCGTGGCCGGCACCTGGAAGCTGTGAGAATCGAAGCCTAGAGTCTCCCCCCACGGGCTTGCTTGAGACGTTGCAGGAAAGGCTTGTAGAGGAAGCTCTTCTCGTCCAGCTCACACAGCTGTTTAAACATCAACTTGGTGACCGTGAAGGTCAGCATGTCGGGGGGAAGATGCTGGCGCATGGCAATATCGGTGGAGCCGATCGAGGCCTGAGCAATATCCAGATTCTTGAACGGCTGGAACTGCGAGCAGCCCGACCCGAACGGCGCGATGACCGGTGGCGGGTCGTCGGGAGCGCTGTGATACTGAGCTCCGATGGCCAGGGCGCTCAGCTGGTCGGGGTTCACAAGGAAAGTGATGGTCTTGACATAAGGCCAGGCTTCTTCCTTGAGCGGCCCGAGAAAGAGGTGAGGGTGCTCGGCTCGGTATGGTCTTGCCGCATCGATCCATTTCCCCATCAGGGCGTGTGAAGCCTTGAGTCCCTCGTCGTCCACCAGGAACTCGATGAATTCTTTTCTCGACCGGAGCTGAATTCCCCACATCCAGTGACCGGCGCCGCCGCAGCCGTACCGGTCCTTAGTGATGTGGAGCGTCTTCCCCTGCAGCCAAGGGCGATAGAAGGAGTAGACGCAGGCCCGCCCCTCGGGCGAGACCAAGGGTTCGAACAGCGCCGGGTCCGGAGCATCATAGAAGCCGATGATCGGCGTCTTGATATCGAGCCTTTTCTTGAGGCGGTCGGGATTGGGCAGTCTTTCTTTGGCCATGCGTTATTTATCGCACGTTCCACTCCTTTTGGCAAGAGTCCGGGTGGACCACATTTGGGCCGCTACGTCCCGATAGGCAAAAAAAGGCTTGACAAGGCCGGATAACAAATATATACGTGTACGTATATGTATAAATTAAAGATTCATTTAATAAACGCGCAGGTATGTAATGAATAAGAATATCTTCACGCGGGATGAGTTCATTGCCAAGTTCAATCTGCAGGACGCATCTCTTCGGGAATGGGAAAAGGCTAGGCTGCTGAACCCGGCCGGGTTCACAGACGAGAAGATCCCGCTCTATTCGGAAGAGATGAGCAAAAGAGCCGCGGCCATTCAGAAGCTTACCGAGCTGGGCTACGAGACCCCCGAGATCCAGAAAATCCTCAAGAAGATCGGATTACCCGGGGACTCCGAAAAGAAACGAAAATTCAAGGACCCGGATCGGTACCTGACTGTCGGGGATCTGGCTGAACGGGTCGGGTTGAGCCCCCGGACGATCAAGCACTGGGAGGACAAGGGCCTCATCGAGCCCGATATGCGGAGCGAAGGAGGATTCCGGCTCTATTCCGGAGTCTATGTCGATATCTGTGAGCTTGTCCGCGATCTTCAGCTTTTCGGCTACAGCCTCGAAGAGATCAAGGAAGTTTCCGACTCCTTCCGGACTTTCCTGGCCATCCAGGAAAACCCGGAGGCTTTCCCGCCGCAAGAGGTTTCCGACAAGCTCAATTCCATGCTCAAGGAGATCGATGTCCTGTTCGACAAGATGGGCAAGTTCCAGAAGGGCATAAAGCGGTGGGAGGACCTGTTGAAAAAAAAGAAGAAAGAGATATCCGACCTGTACAGCAGGAACCAGAAGAGAGAAGTCAAGAAATCCAAAGGAAAATGAGATGAGCAAGATCGTTTTCATCGAACCGAAGGCTCCCAACCTGCACATCTTTTCGCGTTTCCCCTTGCCCCGGCTGGGCCCGATCATCCTGGGCACGATGATGAAGCAGCGGGGCTGGGAGGTGGAAATCTTCGTCGAGGAACTGCGGGAAATCGACTTTGCGGTTATGGAATCGGCCGACCTGGTGGGGATCTCGACCATCACATCGACTGCGCCCAGGGCCTATGCCATAGCGGACAGGATCAAGAAGCGGGGGATCCCGGTCCTGATGGGTGGGCCACACGTAACGTTCATGGCTGATGAGGCGATGGAGCATGCGGACTTTGTCATCCGCGGGGAGGGGGAACAAACCCTGATGGCCTTTATAGACGCTTGGGAAAAAGGCGGCAGCCTCTCTGAGATCTCCAACTTATCCTACAGAGAGAACGGCCAGGTCATCCACAACGCCCTGCGGCCCTTCTTGAAAGACCTCGATCAAATTCCGTTTCCGGACCTCTCCCTGCTGAAATTGACGAGAAAGGGAATATCCAGGTTGAGAAGCATTCCCGTCCAGACGAGCAGGGGCTGCCCATTCGGCTGCTCTTTCTGTTCCGTGACTAGCATGTTCGGCAAGAAATACCGGTTCCGCTCGACCGAAAATATCATGGAGGAGTTGCGGCGCTACAATGAGCGGAAGAACCTCATTTTTTTCTATGACGACAATTTCACCGCCGACCGCAAACGGGCCAAGGAATTGCTAGAAGCAATGATCAAGGAGAGGTTCAAGTTCAAGTGGACGACCCAGGTGCGCGCCGACGTGGCCAAGGACCTGGAGCTGGTCAGGCTGATGAAGAAGGCCGGCTGCCATACGCTTTACATCGGGTTTGAATCGGTGAACCCGGAAAGCCTGAAAGCCATGAAAAAAAAGCAGACCGTCGAAGAAATGGCGGACGCCATAAAAGTCCTTCGCAAGAATCGGATCGGCATTCACGGGATGTTCGTCTACGGGTTTGATGAAGATGACTGGAAGACCGTCAAGCAGACGGTCAAATTCGCCAAGAGGTCAAAGCTGAACTCCACCCAGTTCCTCATCCTGACGCCTCTCCCCGGGTCAGAATTTTTTGATAAGGTGAGCCAGGAGAATCGGATCCAGTTCCGGGATTGGGCCCTCTACGATGCCCACCATGTCGTCTTCCGGCCGGCCCGCTTGTCTATTTTCGACTTGCAGCGGGCCCAGATCTTCAGCCATAAGAAATTTTATTCCCTCAAACAAATGATGAGAAAACTGATAAAAGGGAAATGGCTGGACGTAGGAATCGCCGGTTATGCCAGGAACCTGAACCGGGTCTGGCAGAAGAAGAACGAGCTATATCTTAAGGCGATTCAGCTGCTCAAATCGAAGAAAGGGCCCAAGATATCAATCGACTACCGCGAAGAGGTCACCCTCGACCGCTAGATTAGCTTCGGGAGAGAAAAGAGCTCCTCGCCTCGCTCTTGGGATGGCGCGAGTTCTTTAAATGCAGTGTCCGCCCGAGACCTTGATGACCTGGCCCGTCAGCCAGCGAGCCTGCTCTGAGGCGAGGAAGACGATGACGTCGGCGATGTCTTCGGGCGTCCCGACTCGTCCGAGGGGAATGTCGGGCAGAACTTTTTCCACCAGTTCAGCGCTCATCCAGCCGGTTTGAACCGGCCCCGGGGCGACTGTATTAACGGTGATCCCAAGATGCCCAACCTCCCAGGCGATGCCTCGCGTGTAGGCTTCGATGGCCGCTTTGCTGGCTCCGTAAGAGATTTGGGTGCCAAAGGCCTGGGCGGCGTCTGTGCTGAGGTTGATTATCCTTCCCCAATCTCCGCCCCTCACCTTGTATCTTTTGACGAATTCCGAAATCAAGAGCACTGTCGCCCGCGTGTTCACTGCAAAATGACGCTCGATGTTTGATGCTGTCACCGAGAATATATTGTCGGGCAGTTCGCAATGGGCCGCATTGTTGACCAGGAGATCGACTCGGCCGAAAGCCTTTTCCGCCTCATCGAACAGCCCGGGAATGGCCTCGGGCACCATCAAATTGGCTTCCGCAATAATCGCCTTGCCACCTTTGTCCTTAATTTGCTCGGCCAATTCCAAGGCGCCTTGTTTGCCTGAAAAACCATAATATTCCGGCTGGAAAGGCTCCTCGATATCGATCTTTCGACCGAGATAGTGGATGACGACATTGGTCCCCTGGGCGGCAAAGGCCAGGGCAATCGTCTTCCCGATCCCCGTGTTTGCGCCAGTAATCAAGACCGTCTTATTTTTGAGCTTCGTGTTGATCATACTTCTTTATGCCTTGCGCCCTCTAAACATTTTAGCAGGCGAGTGATGAGAATTGAAAGCAATTTTATAAACAGGGATGATCCTTGAGAATGGATTTGGGTCCCGGACGTCTTAAAGAATGGCCCCTCGGACAAGATTTGGCCAAGACATGTGATGTGTCCTATGCATGGAGTATACGCTGAAATTGTAATACAATTGTTTAATTTCGGCGAGGTTTATTATGTCGTCTTAAGAAGACATGGACCAGAAAAGGCGGAAGAGGTCGCGAGGGCCATCCAGGCGCTTCCCATCGGGATCGTCGATGTTGACCAGCCTTTGGCCAAAGAAGCGGGCCGATTCAAAGTCAAACATAAAATCTCCTACGCCGATTGCTTCGCCGCTGCCCTGACAAGGGTGAATAAGGGTGAGCTGCTTACGGGAAACAGGGAATTCGAGCAGCTCGAGAGTGAAATAAGAATAATCTGGATATGAAGTTTCCCCATTTCTGCCAGAGAACCTCATTCAAAACTTTCCACTTGACAAAGGCTTATCTCCGGCTTATTTTATATATGGTGAACAAAATGGTAAACAGGCTGCGCAAAGAGCTGACCCAGCGCCAGAGGAAGGCCCTCCAAGCCATCGAAAGGTTCGTCCTCGAGCACGGCTTTCCGCCGACCATCCGGGAGCTCGGGAGACGGCTGGGCATCGCAAACCCCTCGGCCGTCTTCAAGCACATCCTGAGCCTGGAGCGGAAAGGATACCTCAGCCGCGAGGGAGGGGAGCTGCGCCTCGCCGGGGGCCCTTCGCCGCTCGACATCCAGGTCAAGGTGCCCCTGGTCGGCGTCGCCCCGGCCGGCCGGCCGCAGGAAGTCTTCGACTCCCTCGGCGAGAGCGTGGATGTGCCCGAGTGGATGGTCGGCCGCCGCCGCGGCAACATCTTCTGCATCCGGGTGGCCGGGAAGAGCATGGTGGACGCCTACATCGACGACGGCGACCGCGTGCTCCTGGAGAGCACGAACACGGCCAACTCCGGCGAGATGGTGGTGGCCCGCCTGGACGACGGCTCGGTGACGTTGAAGAGGCTCCGCCGGGAGAACGGCCGCATCCTCCTCGTCCCCGAGAACCCGGAGTTTGCGCCGGTCGAGGTCAAGGAGCTCCGGGTCGTCGGGAGGGTCATCGGTCTGCTGCGGAAGTACTGAGGGGATTGTTTGGCTGCGCTCACATGACAAGGGAGGAATGTCGTCCTTGAGGAGGCCGGGATGAAGCGCCGTTCGATCGTCCACATCGACATCGATGCCTTTTTCGCGGCCGTCGAGGAGCTCCTCAACCCCGCCCTCATCGGCAAGCCGGTCATCGTCGGCGGCCTGCCCCACGAGCGGGGCGTGGCCTCGACCTGCAACTATGAGGCCCGCCGCTACGGCGTCCACTCCGGCATGCCCCTGCGCAAGGCCTACCAGCTCTGCCCGAACGGCCTCTTCATCCGTGGCAACTACCAGGTCTACCAGGCCTTCTCCGAGAAGTTCTTCCGCATCCTCCATGAGTATACACCCGACGTCGAAGAGGCCTCGCTCGACGAGGCCTACCTCGATTTCACCCGCTGCCGGCCGCTCTATTCGTCCTTCTCCGACGCCGCCCGGCAGATGAAGTCGCGCATCGAGAAGGAGACCGGGCTCAAGGTCTCGGTCGGTATGGCGCCCAACAAGATCCTGGCCAAGCTGGCCACCAAAAAGGCCAAGCCCGCCGGGTTCTTCGAGGTCGGGGAGGGCTGCGAGGAGGAGTTCCTCCGCGGTCTCGGCATCGAGAGCCTGCCAGGCATTGGGCCCAAGGCCCAGGTCGTCCTCCGGATGCTCAACATCCACAAGATCGGCGACCTCTGGGGGATGCCGCGGCCGGCGCTGCGCTCCCTTTTCGGCCTCGAGGGCGAGGAGGTCTATCTCCAGTCGCGGGGGATCGACAGCCGGCCCGTGTTCACGCCCACCGTCCCCAAGTCCGTCTCGCGGGAGACGACGTTCCTCGAGGACCTCTGGGACAGGCGGCTGCTCCTAGCTCATATGGCCTACCTCTGCGACCGGCTGACCCTCGGCCTGCGGCAGGAGCACCTCTTCGCCCACGTCATCGAGGTCAAGGCCCGCTACTCCGACTTCAAGACCGAAGTCAGGCGGCGCCTGCTCCTCACGCCCCTCCAGGAGATGGGCGGGATCTACCGGGTGGCCGAGGACCTTTTCCTCAATCTTTTCGCCTCGTCGCGTCTGGCCTTGAGGCTCGTCGGCGTCAAGGCCTCGGACCTGGTGAGGTCGAGGTCTCTGTCGCTCTTTGAGCCGTACTCGGACCGGGAAGAGCGACTGGGCGCGGCCGTCGACCGGGTGCGGGAGAAGTACGGGTTCGGCTCGCTCCTGACAGTCCGGGAGAGGATGCTCGACGCCGTCTACGCGTTCGAGCAGAGGCGCGGGTTCGTCCTCAAGACCGCCTCTCTGACGAAGTGATTTGCGATGAAGTGTTACCGATGTGTCCGAACACTGGTAACCCATGTCCCCGAACACTGGCTGCGCATGAAGCCGGCCTGTATTCCTCCCCTCTGGCGGGGGAGGATGAAGTAGAGGGGGAGAGGGAATAGAGCTTGAGCTTGTTCGTTCCGCTGCGCCTACATTCGGTTTACAGCCGCGGCAAGGGGAGTGCCACGCTGGAGGAGGCGTCGGCGTGGGTTTCGCAGAAGAGGATGGCGGCCGCGGCCCTCACCGACATCGAGAACCTCTACGGCTGGGCGAAGTGGAAGAGGGCGGCCGAGGCGCGGGGGTTCCGGCCTCTTTTCGGCTGCGAGCTCGAGGTCGACGGCCGGACGTTCGTCTTTCTCGTCAAAAGCCGGGAAGGCTACTGGAACTTGATGGAGATCTTCAATCAAAAGGGGAGGCGGCCGGTCGAGGAAGCGGCTGCGGAGGAAAGCGTAAAAAAGACGGCGAGCGGTGAAGGTTCGTCGGCGAGAGTTCAAGAAAGGGTCCGGTTGGCGACCGACGGCCTCGTCACTGTATATGTGCCCAGGGCTGAAGGCGTCGACGGGACGGGCCTTGATCTCGATTCATCGAGCGATGGCAATTTTTACTTGGGTTGTGATTTCGCCAATTTTCAGAAGACGATCGAGTGGGCCCGCGCCTACAACCTCCCGCTCGTCTGGGCCAACCCCATCAAGTTCATCCAGAGCCCGGAGCGCCTGATCCTTCTCCACGCCATCACCAAGAAAGTTCCTTATCCGCCGGAGAAGGACAAGCTGGCGGAGAAGACGGCACTCTTCGGCCCGGACCAGGAAACACTTGCCCTGAAGAAGTTCGGCTCCGCCGCCCAGGAGGCCTTCCGGCGGACGTCCGAAGTCGCCGAGAAATGCCGCTTCACCTTCGAGGGCATCGTGCCGCCGCTCCCCCCCGACCTTTTTCCGACGACGCTGCGCGAGCTCGTCATGGAGCGGCTCCACAGCGCCAAGGATTTGAGCTGGCGCGAAAGGCAGCGGGCCCGGCGCGAACTCGAGGTCATCGAGAAATCCGGGTTTGCACCCTACTTCCTCATCGTCCACGACGTCATCGAGTTCAGCCGGCGCCACCGCATCCTCTACAACCTCAAAGGCTCGGGTGCATCATCCTACCTGGCCTACCTTCTCGGCATCTCTCACGTCAGCCCGATCGAATTTGACCTCTATTTCGAGCGCTTCCTCAACAGCGGCCGGAACGACCCGCCGGACATCGACCTGGATTTCGACTCCCGCCGGCGCGACGAGGTCCTCAACTATGTCCTGAAGAAATACGGCCGGGGAGAAAAAACGGGAGGTGCCTTTGTCTGCAGCCTGAAGAACTACCGCGCCCGCTCCGCCCTCTACGAGACGGCCCGGGCCTTCGGCCTCCCGCCGGAGGAGGCGCGGTCGCTGAGCAACCGGATTCCCTTTTTCGCCGAGCCCGATTTCTTGAGACGCGATAAGCCGGCGGCCGGCCAACTCGAAATCTGGAAGATGGCCTCGGAGCTCGGCGGAGTTTACGCCGAGATCTCGCTCCATGTCGGCGGCGTCATCCTCACGCCCGCTGCGGCGAGCCGATACCTCCCGCTCGAGGAATCGGCCAAGGGGCTCATCATGAGCCACTTCGACCGGGACGCGGTCGAGGACCTTAAGCTCATCAAGCTCGACTTGCTCTCGGTGCGGGGGCTGGCGGCCATCTCGGAGACCAAGGAGAGGCTCAACCTCCGGAGCATTCCACCCGGTGACGCCAAGACCTACAAGCTGCTCCAGACGGCCCAGACCATCGGCTGCTTCCAAGTGGAGAGTCCGGCCATGATGAACCTCCTCCGCCGGATGAAGCCGGAGAATATCTACGAGCTAACCCAGGCCCTGGCCCTCATCCGGCCCGGGCCGACCGAGAGCGGGATGAAGGAGGCACTGCTCCGTGTCCGGGAGAAGAAACAGGCCTTCCGGGAGCCCCTCCTCGAGAAAATCCTGCCCGAGACCGGCGGCCTTCTCCTTTACGAAGAGCAGGTGATGCAGGTGGCCGAGCGGGCGGCGGGGATGCCGCCGGAGGAGGGCGACCTCTTGCGCCGGTCCCTCAAGAAAAAGAATGGCACCCGGACGGTGCTCAAGGAGAAGTTCTTCAGGGAAGCACGGGAGCGAGGCTATACCGCGGCCGAGGTGGAGAAGCTCTGGACGACCATGGAGAAATTCTCCTCCTACTCCTTCAACAAGGCCCACAGCGCCTCGTACGCCGCCATGGCCTACCAGGCCGTCTATCTCAAGGTCCATCACACCGTGCCGTATCTGGCGGCCGTGCTCAACGCCGGCGGCGGGTACTACATGCTGACCGAGTACATCGAAGAGGCCAAGCGCCGCGGCATCAATTTTTTAGGCCCTGATATCAACCGGAGTGGCCATTTATTTGAAGTCGAAGGGCCGAACATCCGGGTCGGGTTGACCTCGATCAAGGGGCTGGCCCTCAAGACAATCGAGAAGATCATCGCTGAGCGCAAGGACAGCGAGTTCGCTTCGGTCGAGGATTTCCTGGCCCGCGTCCATCTCGGAAGAGCGGAGCTCCTGTCCCTCATCAAGGCCGGGGTGTTCGATTCCCTGGAGCCGCGGCGGACGCGGCAGGTTTTGCGCTATTTCCAGGGGATCGAGGACATGGAGGAGGTGGCGGACATGAATCCGCTCGAGAAGGCCAAGATGCTCGTCGACTCTCTCGGGTTCAGCCCGGGGCCGGATTCCCTCGAGCTTTTCGAAGGGAAGAGGCCGGAGCTCCGGGTCAAAGATTTGGGCCATTACTCCGGACAGCAGGTGGAGCTCGTGGTGCGTGTCGTGGATGCCCGGCTCAAAGACACGAACGGCGGCCGCAAGTATTTTTATTTATTCGAGGATGAGACCGGGCTTCTTGAGGGGGTAGGGGAGAGGCGTTGTCTGAGCTTCGGACAGCCGCCCGTCTGCTGCCTCCGGGGCGAGGTCCGCCGCGACGGCGCCGGCATCGTTAAAATCCACAACTGCTCGTTTCTGAAGGAATTCTGAGATATTCCCCCAGATGCCGCGTCGTGACGGGCGGGGCCATCGTCGGCCACAACGTCACCAACTATGCCCGTGACATGCAGGATTACCTGGCCGCCATCCAAAACGATCCCGGACTCGAGACGACATTCGCAGAACTGAGCGCCGAGGGCATGTGCGTCAGCATAGTCCGCGGGCCAAGGTAGATCCCCGGAGTCACGGCTGAAGCTAGCGCTGGAGCTCCGCTGGCCCTATTTGACTTAGCCTTCCGGTTGCGAAAAAATAGCGTCCTAAGTCGACGTGTCGATCTATTTGGAAAGAGGTGTTTCATGAAAAAGCTTTTGGTTACGATAGCGCTATTCGGTCTGGTGGCCGGCGCTGCGCTGGCCGTCGAGGAGGGGCGGTTCTTCCGCTTCCCGAGCGTTCATCAAGATAAGATTGTGTTCACCTACGAAGGCGACCTCTGGCTGGTCAGCGCCCAGGGAGGAAGAGCCTGCCGGATCACGACTTTCCCCGGCATCGAGGCCATGGCCAAGTTCTCGCCCGATGGGAAATGGATCGCCTTCTCGGCCGGATATGAGGGCGGTCAATCGGTCTATCTCATGCCGGCCGAGGGCGGAATGCCCACCCGGCTGACCCACCAGCCCGGCTTCGCTCAGGTCATCGCCTGGACCCCCGATGGCACGAAAATTATCTTCCGATCCATGTTCGAGAATGTCGTCGGCCGTGATCCGAACCTCTATTATGTCTCTGTCAAGGGCGGTGCGCCGGAGCGTCTCCCGCTCGACCGGGGGGTCCTCATCAGTTTCTCTCCCGACGGGCGGAGCTTCCTCTATTGCCGCCGCGGCGACGAGGAATATTACTGGAAGCGCTATAAGGGAGGCCGGTACCAGGACATTTGGAAGTACGAAGGCGATGCCAAGAAATACACGCCCGTCTCGGACTATGTCGGCAAGAACAGCTACCCCATGTGGATCGACGACACTATGTACTATGTTTCCGACCGCGGCAACGGCATCAGCAATATCTACAGCCAGAAGATCGGCAGCCAGGAGGTTCGTCCCGTCACGATGTACTCGGACTTCGATGTCATGATGCCGAATACGGACGGCCGATCGATCGTCTACGTCCAGGATGGATACATCCGCCTGCTCGACCTCCAAAGCGCCCAATCCCGGAAGATCGCCGTGCTCGTCCCCTCCGACCGCTGGGCTCTCCGAGACCGGGTCATCAACCCGCGCGATTATATCCACCACGTCAAGATCGCCGATGACGGGAAGGCCGTTGTCCTGGAGGCGCGGGGCGACGTTTTTACAGTGCCCGTGGAGAAAAATCCAGCCGCGAACCTTTCCCATACCCCCGGCACGCGGGAGATGTACCCCGCCCCGTCACCCGACGGGAAATGGATTGCCTTTTTCTCGGATGAGAGCGGAGATTATCAGCTCTACCTTCAGAAGGCCGAGGGCGGCGAGTGGACGCCGCTCACGACCGACCTCGACCGGACGGTCTATCATCTTCTCTGGTCTCCGGACGGGAAGAAGATCCTCTTCGGCAACAAAGACTTCTCGATCTTCGTCCTGGACATTGCTTCAAAGAGGCTCACCAAGGTGGATTCCTCCAACCAGATGAAGAACGACGAGTTCTACTGGGAGATCAGCGACTATGGCTGGGCGCCCGACTCCCGTTGGGTCGCCTACAGCCTTGTCCAGTACAACCGCAACAGCCAAATCTTTCTCTGCGATACGGCGACGGGAAAGCGCCATGCCATAACCGATGACTTCTATGATAACCTGTACCCGTCTTTTGATGCCGACGGCCGCTACCTCTATTTTGTCTCCAGCCGGAACTTCAACGTCCAGATGGATTTCTATGAAGACAATCACGTCATCGACACTCCCCAGCAGGTGATGGCCGTCCAGCTCCGGGCCGGCGAAAAACCGCCCTTCGCCGCTGACGCTCCAGAGGAGAAAGGCGAAAAGAAGGCCGAGGCAGAACCCTTCCGGATCGACCTCGAAGGGCTGGCCCAGCGGGTCTATCCTCTGCCCGTCCCGGCGGGAAACTATTTCTACCTCAAGGCCGGCAAGGGCAAGGTGCTCTGGGCTTCCGTGGATAAGTTCACCGATGACGAGTACGAAGAGATCTTCAATCCCAGGGGCGCAACCAAGTGGGACCTCCACGTCTTCGACGTCGCCGCCAGGAAGGATGTTGTCCTCAGCGACAAGGTGCGCGAGTTTGACCTCTCGACGAACGGCGAGCAGCTCATCGTCCGGAAGGAAGACGATATCCACGCGATATCCGTAGATAAGGCCTATCAGAGCAAGGGATTGGGCGAGCGGCTGGACCTCTCGACGCTCCTCTACCGCGGCAGCCTTCAGGAGGAGTGGAACCAAATCTTCAGCGATTGCTGGCGCTGGTACCGGGATTTCTTCTATGATGCCGGCTTCCACGGCCGCGACTGGAAGGCCAAGGGAGAAAAATACCGGGCTTATATTCCCCATCTTTCGTCGCGGGATGAGCTGAATTGGGTCATGTCGCAGATGGTCGGCGAGCTCTGTGTCTCCCACACGTATATCGGCGGAGGCGACTACGGTCCGGCCGCTGGGCCCAAATCACCCCTTTTCACCGGCCTGCTCGGCGCGGACCTCGCTCCGGATTCGGCGGCCGGGTTCTACAAGCTCTCCAGGATATACGGGCCGACGGAGATCAACTTGAACCTCGTCGGGCCGCTCGTCCGGCCGGATATCACCGTCAAAAAGGGAGACTATCTCCTGGCGATCAACGGCGTCCCCCTCAAGGCCGGCGACGATTACTTCAAGCTCCTCCAGGTTGCGCAGGGACAGAAGGTCAAAGTCACGGTCAATGCGCGGCCGGCCATGGAAGGGGCCAAGACCTACGAGGTCGAGCCCCTGCGCAGCGACCAGCAACTCCGTTACTTCCGCTGGATTCAGGACAATATCCGCAAGATCAACCAGGCGACGAACGGCCGCGTCGGCTATATGCACATTAACGCCATGGGACCGGGTGGCATCGGTGAGTTCGACAAGTACTGGCGCGCCTTCCGCTATAAGGACGGGATCATCCTCGACCTGCGCCGCAACTCCGGCGGTTGGACCGAGTATTTCCTAATCGACAAGCTCGAACGTGAGCTGACTTCCTTCAACGTGCTGCGGGGCATGGTGCCCTTCCGCTATCCCGGTACGGCCGGGAACGGCAATTACGTGGTCATCTCCAACGAGAACAACGGCTCGGACGGCGAGGCCTTTGTCGATCATTTCAAAACGCGTAAGCTCGGCACCGTCGTCGGCGTACCTTCCTGGGGTGGCCTGGTCGGCATCCTCAACGGCCAGACGACGATTGACAACGGCCGGGTCGAACAGTCGAACAACGCCTTTTACGGCAGGGAAGGGAAGTGGATTGTCGAAAACCACGGCGCCGACCCGGATATCCTTATCGACAACGACCCGGGCTCGGCCGTGGCCGGCCGGGACCTCCAGCTGGAAAAAGCCATCGAGGTCATCCTAGACAGGATCCAGAAGAATCCGCTGAAATTCCCGGAGCGGCCTCCCTATCCCAAGAAATAGCCCTTGTCGGGCGGCGTTCGGCCGGAACTTTATAGGTCTCTCTTGCGTATTTTATGAATGGTGGACTATTCTACCCAATTTTCGTGGAGGAATGGGCATGAAAAAACTGGTTTTCCTGTTTCTTCTGACAGTCGCACTCGCTTTTGCGTTGGGCCCTCTCTTCGGTCAGGATTCCGACCTTACTGGGACATGGGCGGGATCGACCTATATTCCCGATTCGGGTGATGATCAGGTAACCCTGGTCCTCAAGAAAGAAGGGGAGACCTATTCCGGGACGGTGTCGGATTCCATGGGAATGGCCAACGAGTCCGAACTGGAGAACGGCAAGTTTGTGGACGGCACGCTGACGGCGGAATTCACGATCTTCAACGGGTCCGATTACATGAAGATTAAGTTGACGCTGAAACTCAGCGGTGATTTGCTTGTCGGGAACTGGGAATCTGCGGACGGCGAAACCGGAAATCTGGAGCTCAAACGCAAGAGCTAGCGATTCAACGGTCCTCGAAAAGCCAGGAATAAAAAAACCGGCCCTTCCAGTTGGCAAGAGATATCCCAACTCCCTGATAGTTCACTGTGATGCTCTCGGCATAGGACTCCAAGAGTTTCCCGGCCCTGTCGAAATCTTCCTCCGTGTCGTATTTGAAGTATCTCGCCGGCGCGTTGTAGTAATGGCCTTCGCTGGAGCGAGGATAGGGAATTTCCCCATAATCCGGGAAATGGAACTCCTCGAGGTCGACTTCCTTCAAGAGCCGGGACAAGAAATCGTCACAGATCCAGGAGGTCTCCGTCATCGTCCCGCAGAGATAGGCGAATGAGTTCGGGGGGAAGCGCCAGAAGATAGTGAACTCAGGTTGGGAAAAGGAGGGAACAG
Source organism: Candidatus Aminicenantota bacterium (assembly GCA_017886205.1). GTDB lineage: Bacteria > Acidobacteriota > Aminicenantia > Aminicenantales > UBA8522 > UBA8522. The sequence continues at coordinate 37,733 of JAFNEO010000021.1, forward strand.
TGCTGACGACCTGGAGCGAGTCCGCCTTGACGATTAGGTGATAGCGGTCGACGGCATAATTGTAATAAAGGTTCAGGGCGTACGTTCCCTCCGGGAGGTCCAGTAGTTTGCTGGTAGCTGCCGGGCCCAATGCCGGCAAACTAAACCCCTCGGGGGGCTTTATCCCCAAGATCTTGAGATCGATTTGCCCGCCCGAACGCAACATCTCTGTCTTGATTTGGTAACCCAGGCAGCTATAAGACTTTTCGGTCTTCATGGTTAGGGCGATATCGGGAGCGCAGTTGCAGTCATACGATCTATGGATTTCCATCACGCTAAAGAATATTTTCCCTTCGACCGGAAAAAGATCGCTGATGCTGCAGCGCGTGGTAAAAAAGGCGGATACCAAGAAAATGAAAACGATAAAAGCCCTCTGTTTCATGCCGGCCAAGCCCCTTTTCTATCCAGAATATAAGTCTGGACCAGAGGCCTGTCAAGTCCAGACTAGTTCGGTGTTACCCGACATGAAGCCTTTTAGAGGGTTTGCTTGGTTTATAGATAGATCTTGAATTTACACTCCTTGGCGCCGGTGACCGCCGTTTCCAAGACCTCCGCGATTGCATCCGAGGTTTTCGATCGCCACTCAATGTCTCTTGGCCATTAGATGATTTCCAAATAGTCCTTATTGGGCAGCTTCGGGAAGGGAGCGTGGGGTTCCTGCTGGTACCAAAAGGCAACAGAGGAAATATCATCCTGGAGCGGAAGGTAGCGGCCGCCCGAACGCCAGCCGAGCGCCTGGATCGTTACTTTCAATTCTTTCTCGAACCGGATAGGATCCATGATGTGCCACCGGTAGAGGCCGAACCTCTGCTCGACATCGTAGTGCCCGTCGCCCCTTATGACCTGGGCCAGCCCGCTGTAGGGTGTCGTATGCTCTGTGTACTGGACCGTGCCCTCTGGCCTCTTGGTGTCGAAATCATACGACCCGCAGAAGTAGTCCTCTGTGCCCGTTCCGCAGATCGTCGGGAAATCCTTGTCATCGTCGAGGAAGAACTTGATCTCTCCCTCGCCCCACCAGTTGTTGTTGTTGACGCCCCAGGCCATGTAGGTGCCGACATAGTGGCCCCAGCCCTTGATCCCGTCCACGATCGTGTAGACGCTTTTGTAGGGCAGAGGGTTGACCCGCCGGAACTGGGCGTGAAAATAGGCGGCGTCGTCCGGCACATCGGTCAGTGTGTAGTTGATCTGGTAATAAAGGGTAAAGTTGTCGTCGGCGATGTTCTCGAGAGTGACTCTGAATCCCTTCCGGAACGGCATCTGCCAGTAGCAGTTGAAGGCGCTCCCGGGGTTGACGCAGACGGCCAGCGACGAGATCTGGGCGTAGCGTCCCCAGCCGCAGGCGAAGAAATCGCCGACCGGGCATTCGACCGAGGGCTCGGTCTCGCCGTCCCAATAGAACCGGATGATGGCGAACCGCCAGGCTCCGGCCGGTGTCAGCCAGATCTGCTGGATGGCGCCTTCTCCCTGGACGTCGGCCATGACGAAGGTCTCTTTTGGCTTAATCCTCACATAGGGAGAGACCTTCCATCCTTGGCCCAGGTCGCGGGCGGCGTTCATGGCCGGACCGTCCAGCGACATCCCGGCCTTGCCCTTTTCGCCCGTGAAGTTTTCCGGGCTGATCGAACGGGTCTGAGCCTTGGAAAGGCGGGTTAGATTCCCCAGGTTGAGGTTCAGGCCGTTGAAAGGCTTATCCTCGTCGGCCGCAATAAAGAGCGAAGCCAATACAAGAACCAGCAAAAGACCAAGAATTCTCCTGTTCATGTTGCCTCCTTTGTGTTCGAGGGGATATATATTTTTTTGATTTCGGCCTGTCAAGCGCTGGGTTTGATTTTTTCGCTGCCGGCGGCCCATAATGAAGTGACAGCGTGACATCTTGAGCGGGCTCTCAATCCCATGAACGACAGAATCCAGATCGGGATTGACATCGGCGCAGTCAGCAGCGCCCTGCTGAGCTGGGTGGAGAAGGAGCACGGTATCCCGGTCATCAACCTTTTCTATGACGGGCTCCGCAGCCCGAACGAAAACCTGGAGCCGTACATCTTCTACCTGCGGCGAAAGACGGCCGAAGCCCGCCACTTACTCTAGTAAAAATATCGAAATAGTAACGATTATCCTTGTAAGGCCCGGGGCCACCATGCCATAATAAACTCATCTTCCGGATAAACCAGAACGGGCCAATCATGAGCCGTGGACTATTCATCATCAGCGGAGCCACCGGATTCATCGGCCGGCCCCTGGCCTTGGATCTGGCTAAAGAGGGCTATGAAGTCGCCGTCTTAACGCGAAATCCGCAGAAGGCCTCGTCGTTGTTCGGAAACCGGGTTAGACCTGCCCGATGGGACGGCCGCACCTCTGACGGCTGGCTCGAACTGGCCTCCCGCGCGTTGGGGATCGTCAACCTGGCCGGTGAGAATATCGGTTCGAGCCGGTGGACGGCTAAAAAGAAACAGGAGATCGTTCGCAGCCGGATCGATGCCGGCCAGAAGGTCCTGCCCCGGGCCCTGCTCAGGGCCGGTTTCCAGTTTTCTTATCCCAGCCTGGAAAACGCTCTCCTGGAGATCCTCAGATAAAGACTTCTTCGGGAATGTCCCGCAGGTTGAAGTTCGAGGCCATGCTCCGGCCGTAAGCCCCTGCGCCCAGCACCGCCAGGATGTCGCCACTTTGAGGGACCGGCATCGGGATCTCCTTTCCGAAAACATCGCCCGTCTCGCAGAGGTTGCCGGCCACGGTCACAGGCCTCATTTTCCCGTCATAGACCCGACCGCAGTGGACGATGTGGTGGCGGGCTTGCGGATAGATGGCCGGCCTGGGCAGGCTGTTATACGTTCCGGAGTTGACGCAGGCGAAGAGTTGACCATAGCTCTCTTTGAGGTATTGGACGCCCAATAAAAGCACTCCCGCGTCTGCGACCAAGTACTTGCCCGGCTCGACGGCGATGGCCTCGACTCTGAGCCCGGCTTCAGCGATGCGGCGGGTGATATGAGCGGCGTATCTCCGGAGCGGGAACACTCGCTGCCGCTCTTCATACCGGGGTCCAAAGCCGCCGCCGAAGTCCAGGAATTCCAGCCGAAACCCCTCCTTCTCCGCCCGGCTGGCCATGGCGATCATCCTGTCGACGGCCGTGCTGACGACCTCGTAATCTTCATCCACCCAGCCCGAGCCGAGATGCTGGTGCAGGCCGACCGGAAGAAAGCCGGAGGAGGAGGCCTTCTCGAAGGCCGCTAGAACCTTGCTCTTTTCGACGCCGAACTTGATAGGAGTGCCGTCGGTGGAGCGGGCTCCGGCCGTGATCGCCCGGGGGTTGAACCCCCGTCCGATTCCTGGGTTCCAGCGGACTGAAACCCGGATCGTCTTCTCCCGGAATTCTTTTTTCTTCAGCTCCTGCATCAGCTCCAGCTGTTCCAGCGCGTCGATATTAACGGTCAGCCCGTCGACTCGGAAGGCACGGCGAAGGTCCGCATGGCCGAGCGAGGTCCCCGTGAACAGGATCCTCCGGGCGGAAAAACCGGCCCGGAGCGCTTCTTCAACTTCCCGGGGAGAAACGGCGTCGATCCAGGCGCCCTGCCTCCGCAGCAGCCTCAAGATCTCCCGGTGAGGGTTGGCCTTCATGGCGTAGCAGACCCGAAGCGGAAGTCTTGAGGTCTTGGAAAAAGTCCGGACCAGAGTCTCGTAGTTGGCCAGGATCTGGCGCCGCCCGTAGACGAGAAGAGGGGTGCCGTGCCGCCCGGCGATCTCTTCGGCCGATCTCCCTCCGAGATAAAGTCTACGCTTCCGAGCCGTGACGAATTCGTTTTCCCACCACATTGACGGTCTTTCTCCTCCCTTATTTCTTTTCCTCGAACAGGTCGAGCTGACCCTTGGCCAGCTTCTTGGCGATATCCATAAGGACGGGATACTTCTGGAGCATCGTCCGGGGGATGTTGAGCAGTTGGCCCGTGATTTTGTTCTTAATCTGAAGGGCGTTGGCCAGGGCCTGGCCGCGATAGTGGTTGTTGGTGATGACGAAGACCTTGTCGGTGTTCCGGCCGAGGTCCTTGATCCTCTCGACCCATTCATCGAGCTCTTCATTGCCGTAGAGATAGTTGTAGCGGTCGTCGCGGCCGGCCTCTTCTCTGAACCAGTCACGATAATTCCGGCCGTGGAGCCGGACATACGAATAGTCGCGGATCGTCGTACGGGCGCTGGGACGGAGGGAGCTGCCGATCACCGGCTGGTCGATGTTGCAGAAGCAGACGCGGTGCTGGCTGAGGAGGCCGTAGAAATCCGGACGATCCCAAGAGGAATGGCGCACCTCAACGGTCATCGGGTAGCCGGAGAACGCCTGGAAAAGCCGGGCCAGATAACCGGCGTTGGGGTCGGAGTGATGGAAAGACCAGGGGAATTGAAAGAGCAGCGTGGCCAGACGGCCTTCGGCCCGAAGCGGCTCGATCCCGAGCTTGAAGCCGTCCACATCCTTCTGGGACCAACTCTCCCGGTCGTGGGTGAAGGCCTGATGCGCCTTGATGGCCAGGAGAAATTCCGGAAAGTCGGCCACCTTCTTGACCCAGAAAAGCGACATGGAGAGAACCGGCGGGCGATAGAAGGTGCTGTTGACCTCTACGATGTTGATGTAAGCGGCCAGGTAGGTGAGAGGGTGAAAGCCGCGCTCCTTGTTCGGCGGATAGACGATCCCCTCCCAGTCCTCATAGCTCCAGCCGGCGGTCCCGATGTAGTAACGGCTCATTGCGGTCCTATTATATTCATTTGGGGCGGCTGGGAAAAGCCATTACGGTTCAATCCTATCTCCTTGCAGGGGCGGAGGTGCCGTTTGCGTCGAAAGAAAACCGTGCAAAAAAATGAAAATCAGGCTAGACTAGGACCGGGAATCATGGCGGGCCAAGAAGAAGTGATCTCTCGTGACTTAACCGAAAAGATCATGGTGGCCTGCAACCGGATCAGGTCAGATATCCGTAGAACCCCACTCGAATTCTCTCCGGCCTTGAGCAGCCTGACGGGAGCCAGAGTCTATATGAAATGGGAAAGCGAGCAGCGGACCGGCTCGTTTAAGTTCCGCGGGGCCTTGAACAAGGTCCGCTCTCTGTCGCCGGAGGAAAAAAGGAGGGGGGTTGTCTCGGCCTCCACCGGAAACCATGGCCTGGGTGTCAGCCTGGCTGCCGAAATGGAGGGAGTCGGTCTGACTCTCGTCCTCCCTCAGAACGCGGCCGCAACCAAACGAGAACGACTGGAAAAAGGACGGGCCGAAATCATCATCCACGGAGAGAGTTGCGAGAAGGCCGAGGTCTGGGCTCGTCAGCTGGCCGGGGAGACGGGGAGGACTTTCATCTCTCCCTATAATGACGAGGGAATCATCGCCGGTCAGGGCACGATTGGCCTGGAGATCCTGGAGGACCTTCCGGGCGTCGAAGCGGCACTCGTTCCGGTGGGCGGCGGAGGCCTGATCGCCGGGATCGCCGGTTGCTTCAAGGGGGCTGGCCGGGCGGTCGAAGTGTACGGCGTCGAGCCTTCCCACTCGGCTGTTATGGCCGCTTCTCTCGCCGCCGGAGACATCGTCGAGATCACCGAAGAGGAGACGATCGCCGACGCCGTGGCCGGGGGTCTTGAGCCCGGCTGCATCACCTTCTCGCTGTGCCGCGAGCTTCTCGACGGCATCATCCTCGTTGAAGAGTCGCTGATCAAAAGGGCCATGTCGCTTCTGCTGGAGCACCATCACAAGATGGTGGAAGGGGCGGGAGCGCTCTCTCTGGCCGGCCTGATTAAGGACTGGGCCCGGCTGGCCGGAAGGAAAGTGGCGCTCGTGGTGAGCGGCGGCAATATTTCGCCAGAAGTTTTTGAGAAAGCGGTGCGATGAGAAGACCCGTCATCGTCGGCTTCGTTTTTCTGTTCATCCTGGCCTGGATTTCCGGCAGCTGCAGGAAGCCGGCCGAAAAGCTCTTCACCTTGGGCATTTTCCAGATCACCGACGCCCCGACTCTGAACGAAGCCCGGAAAGGATTCATTCAGGCCCTGATGGACAACGGCCTGAGGGACGGAGTCAACGTCCGGCTTGTGCTCCGGAACGCCATGGGCGATGTCACCGAAGCTCGGCGCATTGCCCAGGAGTTTGTCGACCAGAGGGCGGACATGATCATCGCCCTGTCCACGCAGTGCCTCCAGGCGGCCATGATGGCCGCTCCGAGGGTTCCGGTCATCTTTACCTCGGTAGCTAACCCGCATCTTCTCGGCGTGGGAAGGTCCGCCGAAAACCACGGCCGCAACATTACCGGAGTCGCTTCCACCGCTCCGATTCAACAGACGCTTACTCTTATCCGCGAAGTGCTTCCCGGCGCCGGAAGGATCGGGACCATCTGGACGCCGGCCGAGCTCAACTCCGAGTACTATCTCCAGCGGCTGCGGGAAGAAGCGGGGGAGTTGGGGTTCGAGGTGGTCGCCGTGCCCGTGGCCAATGTCAACGAAGTCCTATTGTCCGGGCAGATTCTGCTCAATAAAAAAGTCGATCTCTTTTTCCCGATCTCCGACAATACGATCAACGCCTCCTTTGAGTCACTGGGCCGACTGGCCAGGGAAAACGCGGTCCCTCTCTTTGGAGGATTCCCACTTTTTACGCGTCTGGGAGCCTGCGCCGCGATGGGCTGGGACTTTTTCGAAATGGGCTACAAGACTGGTGAGATCGCCACCCGGGTCAAGAACGGAGAGGATCCCGGCCGCATTCCCATCCAATCAATGAGCCGCGTCCGGCTCCATCTTAACCTGGCGGCGGCCAAGCTGCAGGGCGTGGAGTTTTCCCCCCAGGTCATCGGGCGGGCCGATGACATCATCGAGCAGGAGGGGGCTCCTGAACAAGGGGAGAACCGAAAGTAAGAACAGTCGGGAGGCTAAAACAAGAAAAACACTTCCCGTCCCTTCCCTAAGCGCACCGCTTTCCCGAGTGCCGCCTGGGTGAATTCGGAGGCAAGGGCGCAGGCTTCCACCAACGAGCTCCCCATGACGAGATAGCTGAGCAGGCTCGAAGAAAAGAAGCAGCCGGTGCCGTGGACATCCCCGGGCACCTTTTTGTGGGGGAAAAGATGGAACTTCAGGCCGTCATAGAGGACGTCCACTACCTCTCGGGCAAGGTGTCCGCCTTTGACCAAGCAGGGCGCGGCGATGCGGTCGACGATCCGGCGGGCGGCCTCTTTCATGGCCTCCGGTTCTCTCAAGCGGAGGCCGGAGATCAAAGAGGCTTCCTGAAGGTTCGGCGTCAGCAGGGCGATCTTCCCTTTGATCCGGGCGAGATAGGACGAAACGGCGTCCTTTTCCAGCAGCCACCGGCCCGAGCTCGACTGGAAAACGGGGTCGACAACGATCGGTATTTCCTGGTGCTGAGCCAGGATGCGGCTCAGTGCCGGGATATTCCCGCGGCAGCCCAGCATGCCCACTTTGATTCCGGATGGAGATACGTCCCGGACGAGCGTTTCATACTGCCTGAGCAGAAACCGGCGGCCGAGGCAGCGGACGTCCGTGACCCGGCGACTGTTCTGGGCGGTGACAGCAGTTAAAATTCCGGTGCCGAGGAAACCGAAGCGGCGGAAGACCGCGACGTCCAAAAGAACCCCGGCTCCGGACGAAGGGTCGAATCCGGCGATCGAGAGCAGAACCTTCTCCATGGCGAAATCTGTCAATGATACCGATTCTATCCTGGTACCGAAAAAGGTCTTTACGGGTTGGCGGGGCTATGTTAGCATATCGCCACGTCCGATGAAAGCCAGGGCTCGTGTCTTTGTTTCCGGCCGCGTACAGGGAGTTTTCTTCCGCGACCACACCCGGCGTTGGGCGGCCTCTCTGGGTCTCACGGGCTGGGTTAGGAACCTTTTGGACAGCCGGGTTGAGGTCTTGGCCGAAGGTGAAAAGGAACGCCTGGAAGAGCTGATCGCCCGTCTGAAACAGGGTCCGCCCATGGCTGAGATCGAGAATGTTGAGGTGACCTGGGAGGATTTCCGGGGCGAGTTCGGGGATTTCCGGATCGCCTGGTCCTAGGTTCGGGTTTTCCTCTGCTTCAAGAACTTCTGCCGGCATTCCTGGGAACAGAAGTAATAGTCCTTCCCTTCCGCCTTTTCCAGGATCGCCTCTTCCCTGGGAAGATAGGTATTGCAGGTTTCATCCTTGACCATGACGCCCGAGGGCTCCGGGCGGTTTGTGTTGCGCCGGGCGGGACGGCGCGGCGACAAGAAAAGCCGGAGAAAGAGGTAGATGACATAGGCGACGACGAGATAGAAAATAAGTCGGAAAAGACCGGGGATCACCTTTCGAATGTAGCCGAATCAGAGGTTGCTGTCAACGTGCCGGGACCCACTCCTTGCGTGCCGGACGGGACAGCGCTACAATAGAGGCATAGCCCAGGGAAAATGAAAACGTTTCTCTCTTCGGCAGCCGCCCTCTTGTTCATTCTGCAAGTGTCCACATCTCCCGGGGTACCTGTGCCTCCAGGCCAGGAACAGCAGGTCAAGGACGAACTCCGCTACGAAGTCGCCGTCACCCTGAAGCTCGTCCAGGTCTTTGTCGTTGACAAGAAGGGAAATCCTGTCCTGGACCTCCGGAAAGAGGATTTCCTCATCCATGACAACGGAAGGATCCAGACGATCAGCGAGTTCGAACGGCACGCTTTGAAGCTCCCCTCTCTGGAACCCGAGTCCCCGCCGCTGAGCCTCGAGGCCACTCCTCTCCAGCCCCCTCGAGACCTGATGCCGCGCAAGTTCATTTTTCTTTTTGATTTCGCCTACAACAACCCCAAAGGCGTCGTCAAGGCCAAGGAAGCAGCCCTTCATTTTATCGACACGCAGCTCCGGCCTACGGATGAGGTCGGTGTCCTCTCCTATTCCGGCATAGGAGGCCTGCAGCTTTGGGAGTATCTGACCTCCGACCACCCGAAGGTGCGGGACGTCGTCGAAGCGTTCGGTCTGAAGAAGGTCTCGGGCCGGGTGGACAACCTCCAGGAAAAGTATTACGAGGCGGTCACCGGGCAGAACCCGGCCGACGCCGCCGGCTGGGGCAAGGCCACTCTCCGGGGAAATGAAAGAAGACTCCCCGATATGGGCGCCAAGCCAGACCTCGAGGGAAAACCGGACATGAAACAGTGGGTGTTCGCGGAGAAAGGGGAGCTGCATGCCCTGATGTTTGCCGACCGCCTCAAGGACCTGGCGCTGGCTCTGCGCTACGTGCCGGGGCAAAAGAGCGTCGTTTTTCTCTCCTCGGGGGTCCCTTATTCCCTCATTTACGGAATCCAGGCTCCTTACGGCGACGGACGTTTTGGCAGCTTCGGCGAGTCCCTTCTCAAGCAGAGATACGAAGACATGCTCAAGGAACTGGCCGCTTCGAATTGCATCGTCTACGCGCTGGACACAGAAGAGATCGGAGCGAGCCTCAAAAAAGACCTCAAGACCATGGGCGTCTTCACCCTCCAGAAGATCACCAGCGCCACCGGCGGCAAATATTTCGGGAACATCAACCAGTATGAGAAACACATAGAGAAGATCCAGAACCTGACCGGCTGCTATTATGTCCTAGGTTATTCCATCGATGAGAAGTGGGACGGCGCCTTCCATCAACTCATAGTCGAGGTGGTCCGGCCCGGATGCGAGGTCCATGCCCAGAAGGGATATTACAGCCCCAAGCCGTTCCGTGAATACAGCGAACTCGAGAAGATGCTCCATCTCGTCGACCTGGCCTTGAACGAAGACCCCGTCTTCCAGGTCCCGATCCGCATTCCCGTGGCCACACTGCCCTGTCCTGCTGACAAGAAGGTCAACCTCTGCCTCGCCGCCGAACTCCCTCTTGAAAAGATCCAGGAAGTCCTTCAGGGCAAATTCGAGATCGTCAGTATCGTTTTCGATGACAGGGGTAACACGGTGGAGCTCAAGCGGGAAGTTAAGACAGCCGCAGAATTCCCAAAAGAGAACGTCATTCACCAGGCTAATTTTAGGCTCGCTCCGGGGAAGTATGAATGCCGCGTGATCATCCGGAACCTGGAGACGGGTAGGGGAGCGGTCGGGGGGACATCGGTCATCATCGATAATGAATGAGGCGAAAATAACCCTCTTGATTCTGGCTCCCCTTAAAAGTAAGATGGGAAAAGCGCTCGGACAAGGAGGAGAGGTCTATGGATTTCATGTTTTCTGATGATCAACTGAGCCTCAAGGAAACGATCCGCAATTTCGCCCAGAAAGAGATCCAGCCGCTCATCAAGGAGTTCGATGAGAAGGGCACGTGGCCCGATGTCTTGACCAAGAAACTGGCCGACCTGGGGCTCCTGGGCATCATCATCCCACCCGAATACTCCGGCTGCGGATATTCCAACATCGACTATGTCCTCATCCTGGAGGAAATATCCAAGGTTGACCCTTCCGTCGGGCTGGTCGTGGCCGCTCACAACTCCCTCTGCTCGAACCACCTCAACCTCTTCGGGACGCCGGCCCAGAAGGACAAATACCTGACCCGGCTGGCTTCGGGCCAGACCCTCGGCGCCTGGGCACTGACCGAGTCGGGAGCCGGCTCCGATGCTGCCGCCATGAAGTCGCGGGCGGAGAAGAAGGGCGATCACTGGCTGCTCAACGGGACCAAGCTCTTCATCACCAACGGCTCTCTCGCCGAAATCTGTGTCGTCATGGCGGTTACCGACCCGGCCAAAGGCAGGAACGGCATGTCGGCCTTCATCCTGGAAAAAGGCATGCCGGGATTCCGGCCGGGAAAGAAGGAGGACAAGCTGGGGATTCGGGCGTCCGATACCTCTGAGCTCATCTTCGAAGACGTCCAGGTCCCGGCCGAGAACCTGCTTGGCAAGGAGAATGACGGCTACCGCGGGGCCATGGCCATCCTCGACGGCGGCCGGGTGAGCATCGCCGGCTTTTCTTTGGGGGTTGCGGCCGGCGCGCTGGAAGCCGCCCTGAAATACGCCAAGGAACGGGTCCAATTCAACCAGCCGATCGCCAATTTCCAGGCCATCCAATGGATGCTGGCCGACGGTTTTACCGAGCTCGATGCGGCGCGCCTGCTGACCTACCGTGCCGCCTTCCTTGAAGACCAGGGCAAAAAGATTCCCAAGGAATCGGCCATGGCCAAACTTTTTGCTTCGGAGCTCGCTGTCCGGGCGTCCTCGAACGCCGTCCAAATCCTCGCCGGGTATGGCTTCACCAAGGACTACCCCGTCGAAAAATTCTACCGGGATTCCAAGCTGGGAACGATCGGCGAGGGGACCTCCGAAATCCAGCGCTGGATCATCGCCCAGAAGGTCCTGTCGGAGTACTGAGGGACTTGATCAAAGAGATAAGGCGAGGGAACGCCCGGGCCATCGCCAAGGCCATCTCGCTCGTCGAGAATAATTCGGCCGCCGCCCAGCGGCTGATGCGCCAGGTCTTCACCTTTCGAAAAGACGCCGTTGTGCTGGGAATAACGGGAGCGCCGGGAACGGGGAAGAGCACACTGGTCGATCAGCTCATCGGCCGGCTTCGCGCGGCAGGGCGCAAAATCGGGATCGTGGCCGTCGACCCGTCATCTCCGTTCAGCGGCGGGGCCATCCTCGGGGACCGGATCCGGATGATGCGACACAGCGTCGACGCCGATGTCTTCATCCGCAGCATGGCCACCCGCGGCCATCTCGGCGGCCTGGCCAAGGCTACCGGCGAGGCCATCGCCATTCTCGAAGCGGCCGGCAAGGACTATATCCTCGTCGAGACGGTCGGAGTGGGCCAGGACGAAGTGGAAGTCGTCAAACTGGCCGACCTCGTCCTCGTTGTCCTCACTCCCGACGCAGGCGACGAGATCCAGGCCTTCAAGGCCGGGATCATGGAGATTGCCGATATCTTCGTCATCAACAAGGCCGATCATCCCGGCGCCGAGAAGATGGAGCGCCAGCTCCGGGCCATGCTGGACCTGGGGCTCCCGGACAAAGACAAGCCGCCTGTGATCAAGGCCGTAGCCACTAAAGGACAGGGGGTGGACGGGATGTTATCCGAGGTCGACCGCCTGATGGGGAAGCGAGACCTGCGCGTGCAGGAGGTCCGGAGGAAACGGCTTATCGCCTGGATGCTGCGGGACGTGATCCGGGAAAAGATCGACCAGCTCATCAGCCGGGACATCCCGGATTCCGTTTTTGAAGAGTACGTGGACCAGATCTACCACCGCCGGACCGATCCCTATACCGTAGCCGACAGACTCATCGCCTGCCTGAAGGAGAAGGGATGAAGGTCAAGGGAGTCCACCATATCGGGATCGCCGTCCGCGACCTGGAAGAGAGCCTGAAAAGATGGTCGGCCCTGTTCGCCGCCGAGCCGGGCCCGATCGAGGAGATCCCGGAAAGGGGGGTGCGTCTTGCCCATCTCCGCTTCGCCGAAGGCCCCGAGATCGAGCTGGTTGCGCCGCTCGGCGCTGCCTCTCCGGTCGCCAAGTTCCTGGAATCTCGAGGCGAGGGCATCCAACATTTCACTCTCGAGGTGGACGATATCGAAACGGCGATGGACGAACTCAGCCGGGCCGGCCTTGGATTTGTGTCAGACACACCTCAGACTGGGGCGGGGGGAGTCCTCGTTGCCTTTGTTCATCCGCGAAGCCTGAACGGGGCCCTTGTGGAAATCAGGCAGGGTCGAAAGTCCGGCGCCAAGAAGAGCTAGCCCCGCTGACGGCTGATCGTCAGCGCCCAGCGGGCGAAAGCCCTGGCCTCTTCGAGATCGTGTTCGTTGGGGTGAGTGCTGGCCGAGGCCGCCATGTCCACCCAGGCCTCGTGCTCCGGAGAGCGGCTCAAGACTTCAAGTGCCTGCGCCGAAACTTTGCCCCGGCAGGAAAACGTGGAGATCAGCTTCGCCTGGGAGGAGACCACGACGGCATGCTCGATCGCTTCCCTGGAAAGGCGGCTGCCGGTCAGCGAGCCGTGGGTCGAAAAGAGGGCAATCTTCTTGCCCTTGGGGATACTCTGGAGGAACTTCTCTGCCTTATACGGAACGCTATGCGATTGAACGGGGAAGCCGGCGAAGATCAGGTCGTATTCGGCCAGGCTCTGGACGTCGGCCATAGGCTTGATGGTCTTGCGCTGGGGCAGCGCCTCGAAGATGGCTTCGGCGATCTTTTTGGTGTTCCCGGTAAGGCTGTAATAGGCGACCAAGATGTTGGACATGGCGCTATTCTTCCATAGTCAGCGGGAAAATTCTAGCCTTAGTTTTTCCTGGGCAGGCTGATGGTGATGACCGTCCCTTTCTGGACCTCGCTCTCGACCCGGATGGTGCCGCCGTGATCCTCGACGATCTTCTTGGCGATGGGAAGGCCGAGTCCGGTGCCCACGTCCTTGGTGGAGAAGTAGGGATCGAAGATCTTCTCCACCAGATCCTTGGCCATCCCGATCCCGGAATCCCGGATGACCAGGACCAATTTCTCTTTTTCTGCCCGCAGCCGAATCTCGATTTCGCCGCGACCACGGATGGCTTCGATGGCGTTGATGAAGATATTCCGGAAGGCGATTTTGATCTTGGACTTATCCGCTTCGACCGGGAATTTCTCGCCCTCGAAAACTTCGCGGAACCGGATCCTCTCGGAGATGACCTTCCGGTAGGGGGAAACCACTTCGACGATGGCCTCCCTCAGGTCAAACACCTCCTTGGTGAGGCTGGTGACCCGGGAGAGCTCCAGGAACTCTTGGGCGATACGCCGCAGGTTCTCGACCTCGCTGATGATATAGGAGGCCGATTCGCGTAGCGCCTTCTCGAAATCCCCACTCTTGTCGTCATAGACGCGGAGGATGTGCTCTGCGGAGAGTTGGATCGGCGTCAGCGGGTTCTTGATCTCGTGGGCTACCTTCTGGGCCATCTCCGCCCAGGCCACCTTCTTGCTGAGGTCAGCGATCTCCTGTTGGTGTCTCTTCAGGTCTTTGATCATGGTGTTGAACCCGTCGACCAGGGATTTCATCTCGTCATGCGAGCGGTGTTCGACGGCAATCTCCAGGTTGCCGAGACCCACCTCCCTCGTTCCTGCCAGGAGCTTTTTCACAGGTGAGATGATCATCCGGCCGATTCCCCGGGCGAAGAGAAGGACGAAGAGGATCAGGAATGCCGAGACGAAAACGAGAAACTCCACCAGTTCCTCGGTGGCACCGGCAATCTCCTGGGCTTCGAAGGGAAAGGGGAGGGAGATTAAGAACTGTGTCTGGCGAATGGTATAGGGAATGGTGAGGCTCTGGTAGGAATACCCGCCGATCCGCGGCCTTTGGATGTAGAACGGCGTGTTCTCATACCGGATCCTGTAATAGGCTTCACCGTCGATGAGCTCGGGGAGGAATCCCCAGTCGAAGAACTCGCGCCGGCTGGAGGAAATCAGCCGGCCCTCTCCATAGAGGTTGACGTCGGTGGCGATGGCCGAGCTGATCCAGAGGACGAGGTCGTCGGTCGGGGCGATAAGGGTGGCCTTCTCCTCCTGCTGAAGGGTGACGAAATCCTGCATGATATTCCGGGCGAAATTGGCGTGGACTTCCGCCTCCTCCAGGAACCGCTGGCTGAAGGTCCGGGTGAAAAAGCGGTGCGAGAAAAGGGTAAAGAGGAGGAGGGAGATCATCGTGATGGTGATGAAGGCGGCGTTGACTCGGCTGGAAAATGACCACAGATAGCTGGCCAGCTTCTTCCTTCCCATCAGGGCCGGGATCAGCACGAGAAAAAGAAAGGCCAGGCCGAGATAGAAGATCGCCAGCTTCAGGAACTCGACGGTCAGGCCCAAAATGTTTTTTTGAGGGATGAGAAACGCATATACCCTGTTCTGGAAGCGGAAATAAAACGACCTTAAGGCTCTGCCCTTGTCCCGGAAAGACGACCATATCCCCTCCGGAGAGCGCTCGATTTGCTCCAAAGTGCTGGCCGCAATCCCGGAAGAGATCCGGTAGGGGTTGAAGAGAAGCTTGCCCCGGCCGTCGAAGATGGCAAACCCGAACTCCTGCTGGTTGAGGGAGGGGAGCAGGCTGACTTTGAGCAGCTCGAAATAGGGGTTGGCGGAATAGAGGAACGGCAGCATCTCCGGGTCAATGGCCAGGGAAAAGGTCATCCGGCCGAGATACTGATCTTCGGAGTACCAGTCTTTGTAGGCCAGGATGAAGTCTCTTTCTTTGCCCAGGGAAGGAACGTTCACCCGGGAGACCCTCCAGGTTGGGCTCAGGGGCAGCTCGATCTCCGGCTGATAAAGCTGAGAGATGTTGAGGGAAAAGCGGGAAAGGACTCCGCCCTCGGCGTCGAGGACCTCCAGGATCGAATACCAGTTGAACTTGGCCGCCAGCGTGCTCTCCCAGAGGGATCGGGCGAAAGGAGACGGATCGGGATTCTGCAGGAAGGCAAGGATGAATGCTTTTCTCTTCTCGATCTCCGGAAGCGATTGCTGGATGATAAAGTCGGCCCAGTCCTCCTGAGCCAGGATGGTATTGCGCAGGAAGTTCTGGACGAGGGAATCGAGGCGGGCGGAGGACTGAAGATGAAGCTCCGCGGAATTGAGGAGCGCCGCTAGGAAAATCAGGGCAAAGACGGCAGCACGCCTTCTGGATAATAAGAACGGGGCGGAGATGAGATAGCCAAGGACGAGAATGGCCATCAGGACAATCATCAGAAGGATATGGGAACCGGTCCCATACACGAGCAAAAAGATTCCCGGAGTCCAGATGAGAGGCGGAAGGGCAACCGACCAGCGAGGCGATAGAAGGCGGACGAGGCGGACCGATAAGAAAACGACGCAGCCGCAGCTCAGCAAGAAAAAAACGAGCCCGAGGTGGAGAAACAGAAAAGACAGATCGCCGGAGAAACGCAGGAGGTTGAGGTTGGAATGGGCCACTAGACGGGAAACGAAACCGTGATAAATGGCCGCCATGAACAGCGCGGCGCCGATGAGAAGGGTGTCCAACGTCCAGATGACGGCCAGGGGAAGGCACCACTTCTTGTCCCGGACGAGGTCCCAGGCGAATACCGCGAGGGCGCCTACGATCAGAAAGAGAAAAAGCGTGCTCAGCAGGATATCGGCCGGAGATTGGGACAGCCCGCCGATGGAGAAGAAGCCCGCCTGAGCCGGAGAGAAGACCCGGAGCGATTGGACCCTCGCCAGCCGGCTGAGTGGGACGAAGGCGATGCGCAAGCCCGCCAAGGCCAGGATGAGGAGAACGGCTGCGCCAGCCTTCTTGCGCGGCGACGAAATATAGGAGCGGGCCAGGTCGGTGATGAGAAGGACGAGAGAGAGCGCCAAGGCGACAGTGAAGAACAGGATCATATTCTCGCGCAAGCGGGAATGAATGGAGCGAAGGGAGGGTGCGGTCAGGTTGACGGTCGCGACGATCTCGGCCAGCTCGTTCCGAAGAGGGAAGAAGATCTGTTGGGTCTCGCTATCCAGCCGGGGTTCGCCGCGATATTCATCCTGGTGGCGGGAAAAGATCTGTTCGAATCCGGAGACGTCGTCGCGGAAATCCCAGTAGTCAACATGCCCGCTTTTCCACAGGTCGCTCTTGAGGAACTGATACTCCGAGAGATAGGGCGCCCTGAGCTGGGGCCGGAAGGCCAGAAGCCGGAAAAGGACGACCTGTTCAGATTGGCGGACTCGGGCTGATGAGACGAGATAGGAGGAGGCCCGGCTGCGGACGAGCAGAGGCTTGTCCAGCGTAGGGGGCCGGAATTCGATGACATTTCCTAGCCAGACCGCCAGACTGCCGTCCTCGTCGTAGTAGGCAAGTCCCTCCAGCTCCGGGTTGATCTTCTGGCCCTTGAAGAGAGCGAAGATCTTGTCTTTGTCGTAAGGAAACGACGAGACCACCAGGGCCTTTTGCCGGGCCCGCAGGCCGGTCTCGAGCAAGGCGAATTCCTTTTTGATGGACTGGGCCTGCCGCCGCAGCCCCCCAAGGCTTTTTTGGAAATAGTGGGCCGTGAGCAGGCGCGGCAAGAGCGCGGAGAGGCCGAGGAAAAAGAGCGCTAGCACCAGCCCGATGACACATCCGCGCCGCAGGGCGCGCGGCCGAAGGAAAGGTGAGACCTTATTCATAGTGACTCGGCTTTGATTTCTGTTATCCTCCAGGGTGGCTGGGGGTTTCCGCCGCTTGGCGGCTTCTCTCTGGCCAGATGGAAGAACACCTGGAAGACGTGCTGATTATCGTTTTTTTTGTTTTTGAACGACCAGCGCGCCTTGAAAATGAAGCTTTTTTCCTTGGCCAGGACCGGGAGCTCGCTGTCGGCATAGAATTCGAACGTGGAATAGGTGGCATAGACCTGGCGGAAGAAAAAATAGGCCTGCTCCGGCGATATCTGGTCAGAGAAAGAGATCGGCTCGGGAAGAGAGATGTGGACATGGCCTTGGGTGGAGAGAAGAGAATACAGCAGCCGTGGATCGTCCTGGAAGAAGGCTTTTTCGATGCTCCGTGTCGTCTGAGAGAGAAGGGAAAGAGTCAGGAGGAGCGGAAAAATGCCGATGGGCGCCACTTTCCGAATGGTATCACAGAAATTTCGCCCGGCGCAAGGGCGCTCAGGCGCGAGTTTTCGGCCTTCGATAGGGGGACTCTAGATGTGAAGGCGGATTTTGACTAGAGATATATAGGGATGTGGAAGAGCGTTCTACCGGAGTTTGCCGGATCCTCAGGCCTTTTTTTCTTCTGCCTTGGCCTCTTCTTCGAGTTTTTTCGTCCTTGCCGCATCCTTAATGCTGCTGATCCCGGCGATGAGAGCGATCAGGCCTCCAAAAAAGAGAATGGGCGGGATACATCCGAGAACCAGTTCATAGAAGGGTCGCCACCAAACGATAACCAGCCAAACTCCAAAAACCATAGCGACCAAGCCGGCGATTATGGCCAAGTACTTGCCCATGTAGACACCTCCTCGTATTTCTCGGCGGATTATAACAGAAGTCTTTTTCCGAAGCAACACTTTTTCTGACTTTTTCTGAGGGATAATATTTTTTTGCATAGCTCGCGCCTTTGGATTAAATTGGATGCCGAACTGTTTCTGATCGAGGAGGTCTCATGCGTCTTCAGATTCGCCCTAACCGGTTTTGCCGCGGCTTCTTCGTCTTGAGTGCCGCCTTTTTTCTAAGTTGTGCCGATACCTCTTTCAGCCAGGAGGCTTTTGTGATCGGGTCGCTGAAGGTTTTCCCCGGACAAGCCGTCTCGGAATTCCTCGAGGTCGCGGCCAAGGAGGGCATCGGCACATCCATCCCGGTGACCGTTATCCATGGAGCCAAGAAGGGGAAAACGCTGGCGCTTGTGGCCGGTGTCCATGGATTTGAGTACCCGCCCATTCTGGCCCTCTATCGGTTGAAGGCTATGATCGACCCGAAGGATCTGGCGGGGACACTCATCCTTGTGCACATCGCCAACCTGCCCTCCTTCCAAAGACGGACGATCTATTACGGTCCCTCTGACTGGAAGAACCTGAACCGGGTCTTTCCGGGAGATCCGGCCGGGACGCTCAGCCAGCGGATTGCCCATGTCCTGATTGAAGAAGTAGTCAAGAAGTGCGACTGCCTCATCGACCTTCACTGCGGGGACGGGAATGAAGCCTTGATCCCCTACTCGTACTGGATGATCAGCGGGCAGAAGAAAATGGACGATCTCACCCGGACGATGACCCTGGCTTTCGGAATCCGCCATATCATCATCGACGAGACCAGGTCTAAGGACCTAAAAGACTCCAAGTATTTGGGCAACACCGCCGTGCTCCTCGGCAAGCCGGCCATCACCACAGAATCCGGGTTTCTGGGGAGGACTGACGAGGAATCCATCCGCCGCAACATCGATGGGATCATGGGGGTCATGCGCTTGTTCCAGATGATCGAGGGGCAGCCGGACGTTGTGGCCGATCCCGTGTGGATCGATCGCTATGAAGTCATCTACAGCCAGACCGACGGGCTTTTCTATCCGCAGGCAGAGATGGGTCACTATGTGGCCAAGGGCCAGAAGGTCGGCTATGTAACCGACTTCCTAGGCCAGGTGAAGGAAGAAGCCCGGGCTCCCTTCGGCGGCATTCTCCTCTACATCATCAACACTCCCCCTACCAGCAAAGGGGAACCCCTCTTTGAGGTGGGGAGAGTCAAAGAAGAGAACTGAGGCCTCTCTAAGAGGCGGGGTGGGGCTGGTTGAAGGGTGGAAATTTGGAACGAACTCCGCCCGGCCGAGTTTTACTCAACGGATCGAGGAAGATCACTGGAGGAGGTCAGAGGTGAGGAAATGTCAAAACTGGCGGCTTCTTTTCGGATGGCTGGTGCTTGGCCTGAGCGGCCTGGTTTCTGCGGCTGCGGCCGATGGGATCATCATCCCTCACCCCCGGCCGGGCGAAAACATCCCGCCTCTCTGGGTGAAATACCACCATGTCACGGTCGAGATCCGCGACCAGGTGGCCAAGACGTCGATCGATGAGGTCTTTGTCAACACCTACGACCGAGATATAGAGGGGACGTTCATTTTCCCCCTGCCCGAGGGCGCGGCCATCTCCGAATTTGCCATGTACATCGGGGACCAGAAGGTTAAGGGCGAGGTCCTGGACAGCCGGGAGGCCCGAACCATCTACGAGGATATCGTCCGTCGGCTCCGCGACCCCGCTCTCCTCGAGTACATCGGCCGGAACACCTTCCGGGCCCGGGTTTTTCCCATCCCGGCGCGAGGTGAAAAGAGGGTCCAGCTAACCTATTCCGAAGTCCTGAAAGGGGAGAAGGGTCTGGTCCGCTATCTCTACCCTCTCAACACCGAGCGCTTCTCTCTCAGGCCGCTGGAGGACGTAGCCGTTTCGGTCCGAGTCGAATCCAAGGTCCCGATCGCCAGCGTCTACTCGCCCTCTCACCGTGTCTCGGTCAGAAAAGAAGGGCCGAACACGGCGATCCTGGGGTACGAAGAGAAAAACGTCAAGCCGGATAAGGATTTCATTGTCTATTATGCGGTCTCTTCGGATGACGTCGGTCTGTCATTCCTGGATCATGCGGATTTGCAGGGAGGCTATTTTATGCTCCTGGCCGCACCGCGCTACGTCGAGGCCAGGGAAAGGATTCTGAACAAGAACATAGTCCTCGTTCTCGATAGCTCGGGCAGCATGAGCGGGAAGAAAATCCAGCAGGCTAGGGAAGCGGCGCGGTTCATCATCAACCATTTGGATGAGAGAGACCATTTTTCGGTTATCGACTTCGACGACGGCGTCAGCCTGTTCAGCGCCGAGCTCGCGGCGGCCAACGCGGCGAGCCGAGAAAAGGCCCTGGAGTTCATCGGCGGCGTCGAGGATTCGGGTGGGACGAACATCAACGAGGCGTTGCTCAAGGCTTTGGGAATGATGCCTCGGGGCGACCGGCCAAACTACATCCTGTTCTTGACCGACGGCCTGCCCACGGTCGGAATTACGGATGTCCCCGACATCCTGAAGAACGTCGACCAAGCGAATGCGGCCGGATCCCGGCTTGTAGTCTTCGGGGTGGGCGATGATGTCAACACTGAGCTCCTGGACAAGCTCTCTGCCGCGAACCGGGGGACGTCCGTCTATGTCGGGGAGAACGAAGACCTCGAGGTGGCCATCTCCGGCTATTACGAGAAGATCTCTTCCCCGTTGCTCTCAGACGTTAGCCTGAAGTTCCAGGGGATCGAGGTGTTCCAGCTGTATCCCACTGCCCTGCCCGACCTATTCCGGGGCTCCCAGCTCGTCGTCCTCGGCAGGTACCGGGGAAGCGGGCCTGTTTCTATTAAATTTGCTGGAAAAGTCGGAAAAGACCTTAAGACCTTCACCCTGGACGGTCAGAAACTCGGCTCGGACGGGTCTTATAGCTTCCTGCCGCGCCTCTGGGCGACCCGCCGCGTCGGCTACCTGCTCGAGGAGATCCGTCTGCACGGGGAATCTCAGGAGCTCGCCGACGAGGTCCGCAGCCTGGGTTTGAAATACGGCATTATCACTCCCTATACGTCCTTCCTAGTGACGGAAAAAGAAAGAGAGGTCATCGCGGCGGCTGCCCCGGCGGCCCAGGAGGCTCTGACGGCCCGGAAGACGACCGGCGCCGGAGCTGTTAAGCTGGCCAGGGCCACCCAGCAGTTCAAGGACAAGGACCAGGCTTCCGAGGTGATCTCGGAAAAGATCCGTTACAAAGAGGACAAGGTTTTCTATTTTCGGGACGGGTTCTGGGTGGACAGCCTCTTCCAGGAGGGAAGCGATGTCGAGGAGGTCCGGTTCAATTCTGATGCCTATTTTGAGCTCACCAGCCGGCTCCCGGGCATCGGCAAATATCTTTCCGTCGGCCAGAACGTGATCATTTCTTTCGCCGGCAAGAACTATAAGATCATCTCCGAGTCGGAGTAGCAGAGACCTCACGAAAGCCCTCCGCAGCGGAGCGGGCTTATACCCAGGGGCCAAACCGCCCTTAAGACTTCATTTGTATCATATTAA
Source organism: Candidatus Aminicenantota bacterium (assembly GCA_017886205.1). GTDB lineage: Bacteria > Acidobacteriota > Aminicenantia > Aminicenantales > UBA8522 > UBA8522. The sequence goes on from JAFNEO010000021.1 coordinate 59,143, forward strand.
TCTCCCCAACCCCTCTTATGGAATTACGAGGGGCTTAAATAAGGCAGGCGGTTTGGCCGAGGTCGGCGAGGGTCAGTTGGCGACAAACCCGATCCGAAAGAGGACTTCTATTTTGGCCAGGAGGCGAGGGGGGGATCGCTCAGAAAGCCCTCCGCAGCGAAGCGGGCATGGTTCCTCTCGGCTTGCCGAGAGGAGAGCGCAGCGAGGACAGGGAGCGAATTTTCCACGCTGGGAAAAATTCGCGTCTTTCGGAGGGACTCCCCCGAGCCTCTCTTTGACTTCGCTTTTGCCTGTATGCTATAAATGGGGTTCTTCATTTCCAGGGAAAAGGAATGCAAGATATCAGCCTTCTCGTCCTGGCCGCGGGAGTCGGCAAGCGCTACAAGGGCCTCAAACAAGTTGACTCCATCGGCCCGGCCGGAGAAACCCTTCTGGACTATTCGCTGTATGGGGCCATTAGGGCTGGTTTTAGGCGCGTGGTCTTTGTTATCCGCCGGGAGATCGAAAACGTCTTTCGGGAAACAGTGGGACATTATTGGGAAGAATACTTTGACGTCAAGTACGTTTTTCAGGAGATCGCAGCTGGAATTCCTCACGGTTTTCCAATCTCGGCGGAGAGGAAAAAGCCCTGGGGGACAGGGCATGCTGTCCTGATTAGCCGGGCGGCGATCGCTACGCCGTTTTCCGTCATCAACGCCGATGATTTATATGGACCGAGCGGATTCGCAGAAATGGCAGGGTGGCTCCGGGACAGACCCCTCCACAGCCCTCCGCCCGATGAGTATTGCTTTATGGGCTATCGCCTCCGGAACACTCTTTCAGACCACGGCTATGTTTCCCGAGGCGTCTGCCGTATCGACCCCGACGGCTTTCTGGCTGAGGTTGTGGAGAGGCTTAGAATCGAGAAGGAAGGCGGGGGCGCCCGGACTCTGGACGAGGAAGGCCGTTGGATTCACTTGAGCGGAGACGAGGTCGTCTCGATGAATTTCTGGGGTTTCACGCCCACCCTATTCGCGCACCTGGACAAAGGATTCGTTGATTTCTTGGAGCGCTCCGACCGGGGTCCCGAGGCCGAGTATTTCATCCCCCTTGCTGTGAACGAACTGCTTCGCGCGGGGAAGATACGGGTGAAGCACATCCCGACCGGGGACCGCTGGTTTGGTCTGACTCACCCCGAGGATCTGCCTCTAGTTCGCTCGCATATTCGGGAGCTTATCAACGAGGGCGTTTATCCGGAGAGGATTAGGGCGGAAGGAAGGTCGTTTTGACGGAGCACGATCTGAAGCAGGTTTTTTTCCAGTTCGCCGTCAAAGGCGATTTCGCCGGAGCGCAACTCCTCAAGGTCGGGCACATCAACGACACTTATCTTGTGGAATCGGACCACAACGGGACCCGGGAGCAGTTCATCTTCCAGCGCATCAACCACTTCGTCTTCCGTGACCCCGAACGACTGATGGCCAATTTCGAGAAGATCACCCGTCATATCCGGGCTAAGCTCGAGAAGACCCCGGGCTGCAATCCCGACCGGGAGACTCTCAACCTACTCCATGCCCGGTCAGGTGGGTGTTTCCATGTCTCTCCGGACAGGGATTACTGGCGGGCCTACCGGTTTGTCGGCGACGCCCATATCGTCAACGTCGCCACCAAGCCGGAGGAAGCATTCGAAGCCGGCCGGGCCTTCGGCTGCTTCCAGAAGCTCCTTTCCGACCTGGACGCATCCTCTCTCCATGAAACCATCCCCTTCTTCCACGACACACCCCGCCGTTTTGCCCGGTTCAAGCAGGTCTTGGAAAACGACACTCACGGCCGGGCGAGGGAAGCCCGGGACGCCATCGCCTTCGCCTTTGAGCACGAGCCGATGGCCGCGGTCATAACCGATGCTCTGGCCGGCGGCCGCGTTCCTCTCCGGATCACTCATAATGACACCAAGATCAACAACGTGCTCTTTGACAACCGGACGGGGAAGGCCATCTGCGTCATCGACCTCGACACCACTATGCCGGGATCGTCCCTCTACGACTTCGGCGACATGGTCCGGACCACGACGAGCTTTGCAGCCGAGGATGAAAGAGACCTGGCCAGAGTCAAGCTGGAACTGGAGATGTTCCGGGCGCTGGCCGACGGCTATCTTGAGGAGGCCTGGGATTTCCTGACTCCTCAGGAGCTAGACCTTCTGGTTTTTTCCGGGAGGCTCATCACCTTCACCATCGGCCTGCGCTTTCTCACCGATTTCCTGGAAGGGGACGTCTATTTTCGTGTTCACCGGCCGGACCAGAACCTGGACCGCGCCCGGGCCCAGTTTGCCCTGGTCCGATCGATGGAGAATCTGGAGAAGGCGATGGACGAGTGCATCCAAACTCTCCGCGGCAAGGCCGGGCGCTCGGCCTCCCGCTACCGCTCCTGAGGCCGACAGCCTACTTCCTGAACAACCAATGCGGAAAAAGGGCCCGCTTTTCTAAGCCCGGGCCCTCGCAGAAAATATCCAGGCGGTGGTCGCCCGTCTTCTGGAAATAAACGAGCTGGATCGGATGTCTCCCCGCTTCGAGGTGGATCCGGCCGCTGTTCTCAAGGATCCGGAACAGCCCGTCATTCCGGACGACCTCTTGCCCGTCGATAATAAGGAGGGCGCCGTCATCGACGATCATCGTAAACGTGTACTCGCCCGGCTTCTCGATGTCCAAATACCCCTTGAATAGCAGAGCGAAATCTTCTTCTCTCGGGCCCGCGGGCTCGAAGGAGAGGTCGAAAACATGACCCTCCTTCACGGGCATCAGTACGTCCAGGTTGGGTAGCCTCAGCCAACTGCCTTCGAAGTAGGCATAGTCCAAGCCGTTCTTTTCAGGATCGATCAAGCTGAATGAAGTGCTGATGACCCGGCTCATCCGGCCGCCGCGGAGAACCGTTCGGGCCTTGACGACCGCGCTGTCCCTGATCTCCAGCGGACCGTCGGCGAGGAGCGTCGACTCCCGGGTCGGGTCTGTCCCATCCGTCGTGAGACGGACTTCCGCTCCCGGGAACGGGGGATAGACCTGGACCTGGGTCGGGCCGGAGATCAGTTTTTTCCCTCCTAGACCGTCGGGCGGCGGCAGCCGGAAATTCACGGCCGCAGCGGCCAGCCGGTCGTAATGTGGGACGACGCGGCGGGAAAAATCCACAAAGCTCCGCAGGCTTTTTTCCGACCAGACAACTTCGCTGAGCGCCAGAAGACGCGGCATGAGCATGTATTCAACTTGCGCCGAGTCGGCTAGATATTCCGTCCAGATGTTGGCCTGGGCGCCGAGAATGTGCCTGGCTTGTTCGGCAGCCAGTTCTACGGGGACCGGCTCATATTCATACACCTTGTCGATGGGCAGAAAACCGCCGATCCCCCGCGGCTCGTCGAATTGGCCTTGATTATAATCGAAATAGCAGTGAGATGTCGGTGACATGACGACGTCATGGCCGGATTGAGCGGCCTCGATCCCCCCGGCGATCCCCCGCCAGGACATGACCGTGGCGTTGGGCGCGAGTCCCCCTTCCAGGATCTCGTCCCAGCCGACCAGCCTTTTTCCTTTGCCGGCAAGAAACTTTTCCATCCTCTTGATAAAATAACTCTGCAGCTCGTCCTCGCCCTTGAGCCCCTCGTCCTCGATCCGCTCCTGGCACTTGGTACAGTTCTGCCAGCGCAGCTTGGGGACCTCATCCCCGCCGATGTGGACAAAGTTGCTGGGAAAGAGGTCGATGACCTCGGTCAGGACATCCTGGAGGAATTCGAAAGTTTTTTCATTGCCGGCGCAGTAGACGTCATAGATGACTCCCCACTCGGTGCCCACTTTGAACGGGCCGCCCGAGCAGGAGAGCTCGGGGTAGGCGGCTAGGGCGGCTTGGCAATGCCCGGGCATCTCGATCTCGGGGACGATGGTGATGAACCGTTTCTTGGCGTAGGCCACGACTTCTCGGATATCGTCCTGTGTATAGAAGCCGCCGTGAGGAACGCCGTCGTCCATCGACTCCCGGCGCCAGGCGCCGACCTCGGTCAGCCTGGGGTACTTCTTGATTTCAATCCGCCAGCCCTGGTCTTCAGTCAGGTGCCAGTGGAACGTATTCATTTTGTACATGGCCAGGAGGTCGATGTATTTCTTGATGAACTCCTTGGGAAAGAAATGGCGGCCGACATCGAGGTGGGCGCCACGCCAGACGAACCGAGGCCGGTCTTCGATTTTAATAATCGGGATCGACCAGGTGACCCCCTCCACCTTGCCGCCGGCTTCCACCTCCGGCGGGAGAAGCTGGAGGAGCGTTTGGACGCCGTAGAAGAGGCCGGCGGGAGCCGCTGCTTCGATCTTTACCCCGTTTTTGAAGGCGGAGAGCCGGTAGCCTTCGTTTCCCAGCTTGGACAGGCCTTCCCCGGTCCGCAATAGGATCGCATCCCCAGGGACTTGTCCAGCCCAGGGACTGATATCCAGAGGATAGGCGGTCGAGCGCCGAAGTTTAGCGGCCAAGAATTCTCCGACCTCCTGGGCGTCAGCAGATGGGGAGTCGAGGACGATCCTCGTTTTCGGACCGAGCTCAAACGAGCCCGAGCCGACCTCCATCTTGGCCGGCCTGGGAACGATCGAGGGGCCGGCCGGGAGGGGTTTCTTGGCAGCGCCTTGTCCTGGGATCAGGAAGCCGAGAAGCACGACGCAGATCACGGGCAGGAGAGTTCTTTGTCTCCTCGAAAGCTTTCCTGCTAACGGATGCATAAAGGCCTCCTTCCTCTTGTCTCTAGTTTCGCACCCTTTATGTCAGTTCAGGGTGCCTTTGTCAACTCGCCGGGCGAAGTCCATGGTCCACTTGATTTATCGAAGGCATTCAATGAAAATGGGGTGGACTCTGAAGTGGAGGAAGACGCGTGAGAGAGAGACTGCTGCTCATCCCCGGGCCGAGTCCCGTCCATCCCCGCATCATCCACAGCCTTGCCCAGCCGACCGTCTCCCACGTCGGGCCGGAGATGGTCGGGGAGATGCAGAAGGCTCTGGATAACCTCAAGAAAATTGTGTTCTGTGAAAAAGGCGAGGCCTTCATCATCGCCGGGGCAGGAACCCTGGCTATGGAGATGGCCCTCCTCAACTCTCTGGCTTCGGGTGAGAAGGCGCTCATCCTTTCTCAAGGCTATTTCGGGAACCGGATGGCCGAGATCTGCCGCAGCTTCGGACTCGACCATGACCTCCTGGAAAGCCCCTGGGGAAAGGCGGTCCTGCCGGAAGAGCTCGAGAAGAGGCTGGCGAGCTATGATTATAAGGTCGTTGTTGCGACACATGTGGACACCGCGACCGGTACCTGCGCGCCCATCCGCGATTATGCCGAAGTCCTGAAGAAGCGAGGGCTCGTCTTCATCGTCGACGGGGTCTGCGCGACGGGAGGGATCGAGGAGAGGATGGATGACTGGGGGATCGATGTCGTCCTCACCGCCGCCCAGAAGTGCTTCGGCGTGCCGCCGGGACTGGCCGTCCTTGTGCTTTCAGAACGGGCGCTGGAAAAACGAAAGACTATGACGCGGATTCCGGCTTACTACTCCGACCTCCTGCGCTGGCTCCCGATCATGAAAGACCCCTCCAAATATTTTTCCACCCCCTGCGTCAACGAGGTCCGGGCTTTTTATGAGAGCACGCTGATCATCCTCGAGGAGGGCTTAGAGAAGAGGTTCTTGCGTCATAGCCGCACGGCGCGGGCCCTCCGATCAGGGCTTGAAACCTTAGGGTTCACGTTTTTTACCCAAAAGGAATTCCTCGCCGCTACGCTTTCGGTCGTCAGCTATCCCCCGGGTGTGGAAGACAAGCGCTTCCGCAGCCTTTATTATGAGAATGGTGTCGTGGTCGCCGGCGGGCTGGCGGAGACGGCCGGAAAGGTTTTCCGGATGGGGCACATGGGCAATCTCTCTTCGTCCCAGGTCTATTTTGCCTTGGATGTTTTGGAGCAGACGCTGAAGACGATCGGCTACGGTTTTGAACAAGGCTCGGGGCGCCATGCCGCCAAAGCGATTCTTGGGGATTGAGGGGGAGACGGAGCCATGAAAAGCCAGGTCTTTTTCATCCCGGGGGACCGGAAAGAGGACCCAAAGACACTGTCCGGGAAAATGGAGAAACTCTATCTGGCCCTCGGGCTGGACGGAAAAATCGAGAAGGACGCCTTTGTCGCCCTCAAGATCCATTTCGGGGAAAAGGGAAATATCGGATATATCAAGCCCGACTGGCTAGAGAACACGATCTACCGGATCCGCCAGAGGACCAGCCGGGCTTACTTTGCGGATACGAATACGCTTTATGTAGGCATGCGCTCCAACGCCATTGACTATACCCAGTTGGCCGGGCAGCACGGGTTCACGCTGGAGAAGACCGGCCTTCCGGTCCATATCGCCGACGGCCTAATCGGAGAGGACGATGAGGAAGTACCGGTCAACCTCAAGCGGGTGAAGTCGGCCAAGATCGCGGCCGGCATCCTGCATGCCGATTTCCTGATCTGCCTGAGCCACCTGACAGGCCATGTGCAGACGGGCGTGGGCGCGGCCATCAAAAACCTGGGAATGGGCTGCGCCTCACGGGCCGGGAAGCTCGAGCAGCACGCTGAAGTCAACCCCCGCATCAGTGCGAAATACTGCCAGAACTGCGGCATCTGCCTGGGTTATTGCCCGGCCGAGGCGATTATCCAGAAAAACGGCAGTGCCGTCATCCTGGACGACAAGTGCATCGGCTGCGGGGAATGCCTGGTGGTCTGCAAGGTCGGCGCCGTAAAGATGCGCTGGGGCGAGGATTCAGCCGGGCTCCAGGAAAAAATGGCCGAGTATGCCTTCGCCGTATGGAACAGCTTCCGTGGGAAGATCGGTTTCCTGAACGTCCTCTTCAAGATCACCAAGGACTGCGATTGCATGGCCAAGGACCAGCCGCAGATCGTCGGGGATATCGGGATACTGGCGTCGGTTGATCCCGTGGCCATAGATAAGGCCTCGGCCGACCTGGCCATCAAGCATGGCAAGAAGGATGTCTTCCGGGCGGGGTACAATGTGGATTGGATGCTCCAGCTCAGGCACGGAGCGAAGATCGGTCTGGGTTCTTTGGGATATGACCTGATTGCTATCGCGGGATAAGGGCCAGAGGGCTTTCGAAAGGAAAAGGAATCGGGGAGGGGGGATTCGAACCCCCGACCCCAGCGTCCCGAACGCTGTGCGCTAGCCAGGCTGCGCTACTCCCCGCGAAGCCCCACTATTATATCCGGAAACCATAAATAATCAAAGACCGCGGGCTTCGATCTCTCCCCATTGGAAGGCCCTTGCTTCTCGAAAATATCTTGGATTATAGGACAAATCTAGCCACATCAGGGGAGCGAAGGATCTCCCACTTTCCTACAACTCCAGCCGCCAGCGCGCCGAGCTCGAAGTGGAGCATGGCGATGCCGCAGTCCAGCCTCTTGGAGATGGAGGAAGTGCTGAACGATTTATCCACGGCGATGACAACCGCATCCTTTTCAACCCGGAAGCGCCACGGCTGGCGATTCTGAGCGGACGGAGCGAGCCGGGCGGCTTCAAGGGCTTTTTCCATCCACGGGGCGGCGATTTCCCCTCCGACCAACTTAGCCAGCGGTTTTCTCAGCCGGGACTTTACCAGCCTGGACATGATTTTCTCCTGGCGTGTTTTTTCTGCCGGGGTATATCCAACAGGGGTGACTGAAAGAACTTTTTCCCCTTCCTGAATATCAATCTGTGAGCGGACAATTTCCGGACGGAAAAACCCTCCCACCCAGCAGGTGTCGAGTGCCAATGCCGTGGCTTCCAGGATAATCCCCTCGCCGGTGTAGCCCGCAGCTTCCTGTACGGCGGGGGAGCTCATTTTCCCGATAAAGGCAATATATATCGGGGCGCCGTTCACCCGGCCGTAGTGGCCGACTAGGCCCTTGAAAACGGTCTCAGGAGACCTCCGGACGAGCTCCGAGCGCACCTCGGGAAATGGTCGGAACTCCCGGCAGACGTGATCGAGCCGGGCCAGCTTATTTTCCTCCGGGACCTCCGCTGAATATGTTCTCCGGGAATGGCGTTTGAATATCGCCGGATACCACCGATCCACGGGAAGTACCATCTGTCAGCTCCTAAAGGACGCGTTATTATGGCAGAAGCGGCCCAGCGCGGCAACTGAACCCAAATCCAAAATGGAAGGCAGCAAATAGAATCCAGTCTAATCTTCAAAAAATAGGCTCTACCAGAACGAGGAAGCACCTCCCCACATGTAATGAGCAATTCGGGAATGGAGAAGCGACCTCTCAGGTTTAGCCTTCCTGAAGCGTTTTTCGAGGGGAGCCGCTCTGGCGGCCGTGAGGACTGTCTGATTCCGAAACGCCCTCAAGACTCTGATTGAACCGCATTAACCACCCCTTCCCCTCCTGGGGAATCAGGAGGGGGCTTGAATAAGGTCGACGTTTCGGGTCAAGGTCGGAGCGCGGACATTCCCAAGTTGCTCATCATAATCATCACAAATCGGAGATGCTTATACACGAGGATGTCGGGTTGACTTAGCGGCGCATAACCGGCAGAATAAATCCTCTCGATCCAGCCTCTTATAGGAGTTCGAAAATGAGATTGTTCCGACGCGTCTTAGCCATCGGCTTGGCCTTTGCCTTCACCCTTATCATTCAGGCCGACGAGGGCATGTGGATGCCTCACCAGATGAAGGACCTCGACCTCGTTAGGCTCGGCCTGCAGATGAACCCGGATAACCTCTTTAAGAAGGACGGCACCGGGCTGATGAGCGCTGTGGTCAACCTGGGCGGAGGTACGGGTGAGTTCGTCTCACCGGACGGCCTCATCCTGACCAACCACCATGTCGCCTTCGGCGCCATCCAACGAGCCGCGACCAAGGAAAAGGACTACCTCGAGGCCGGGTTCCTGGCCAGGACGCAGGCCGAGGAAATCCCGGCCCAAGGATATACGGCCGATGTCCTCCTCGGCTATGAGGATGTCACAGCCAAGATTGTCAAGACGATCGGCCCCGGGATGACCTCTATCCAAATTTATTATGCGATCGACAAGGCACAGAAAGAGCTCATTGCCGAAGCCGAGAAGGAAGGTCCGGACATCCGCTCGACGATCGCCAGCATGTACAGCGGTAACCAATACTATCTCTTCCGTTTCAAGAGGCTCAAAGACGTCCGTCTGGTCTATGCGCCGCCCCAGGACCTCGGGAACTTCGGCGGCGAGGTGGACAACTGGATGTGGCCGCGGCACACCTGCGATTTCTCTTTTCTGCGGGCTTATGTGTCCAAGGACGGACATGGCGCCGACCACAGCCCCGATAATGCCCCCTACAAACCGAACTCTTTCCTGAGGATCTCGCTGGACGGACTCAAGGAAGGAGACTTCACCTTCGTCATGGGTTATCCCGGCCGGACATTCCGTAACTACACATTATCCGAGCTTGAATTCGACAAGGAATCACTCCAACGCCGCCTGGACCAGTTCAAGGACATCATCGCCTTCTATGAGAAGACCGGTCAGGGGAACCGCGAAATCGAGATCAAGTATGCCGGCCTGGTCAAAGGACTCTATAACTCCCTGAAGAACATGCAGGGAAAGCTTGAGGGGATGGAGAAAGTCGATCTTTTTGGCAGGAAGAAAACAAGCGAGCAGGAGTTCAGGATTTGGGTCGGTCAGGACCCCGTCCGGCAGAAGTCGTATGGAGAAGTCCTGGACCGGGTGGCAGCCTTCATGGCCAGGTATGCCGATTTCAGCTGGAAAAACAACTCCCTGAGCGGGATGACCGGGTTCAGCGGTTCCACCCTGCTCTCCCAGGCTTCCACGATCTTCCGGACGGTCGAGGAAAGACAGAAGCCGGATAAAGACCGGGAGCCCTCCTTTCAGGAGAGGAATCTGCCTTACATCAAGCAGAGTATCCAGCTGGCCGAGCGCGGTTACGACCTGCCCACCGACCGGGCCTTTTTCAAGCACCAACTAAAGAAAATGCTCAACCTGGCCGAAGTCCAGGTCCCTGCGGCGTTCAAGGCGCTCCTGGCCAAGAAGTCGGAGGGAGCGATCGATGAGTATGTGGACGGCCTTTATAACGGAACGGTCCTGTCGAACTCGGAAAAGCGGCTCGAACTGCTTGCCCTCAAGCCGGCCGAGCTGGGCAAGCTCCAGGACCCGCTGATCTCGCTTGCCGCCGAGCTCGAGAAGGAACTCAAGGGCCTGCGCGAGGAGGGCAAGGCGTTTGGTCAGGAGCGCGCCGAGTTCAAGAAGGTCTATGAGAAGGCGCTCCTCGAAAAGAGTCAGGGCAAATTCGCCCCTGACGCCAATGGAACGATCCGTTTCACCTACGGGCCCGTCGGGGGCTATTCCCCCCGGGATGCCGTCCGCTATTTACCGGTAACCACGCTCAAGGGAGTGATGGAGAAGACCACGGGTGAACCTCCCTTCCGTGTCCCGGAGAAACTCAAGGCTCTTTACCAGGCTCGGGATTTCGGCCGCTACAGGGATGCCCGGCTGGATGATGTGGCCTGCTGTTTCTTGAATACGACCAATGTCACAGGCGGGAACTCCGGTTCGCCGACCCTAAACGCCCGGGGCGAGCAGGTCGGGATCATCTTCGATATGACCTACGAAAGCGTCATCGGCGATTACGTTATCATCCCCGAGCTCCAGCGCTCCATAAGCGTTGATATCCGCTATGTCCTCTTCGTGACCGAGAAATTCTCCGGAGCCGGCCACATCATCAAGGAGCTCGGCTTCTAGCCCGAGTCGATAGGGTGAGCAGGAGCTTGCAGCCCGCCGACGAACCGAAGGTTCAGCCGCCGCCATGATCGCCGTCGACAACCTGTCTAAGAGCTTCGGGGCTCAACTCCTCTTTGACGGCATCAGCTTCAAGATCAACCGGAAGGAACGGGTGGGGCTGGTGGGCCGGAACGGCCATGGGAAGACGACCCTCTTCCGGATCATCGCTGGGCTCGAGTCGGCCGATTCCGGGAACGTCTCTGTCCCCAAGAACTACCGGATCGGCTACGTAGAACAGGAACCCGTTTTTAGCGCCGAGACGGTCCTCCAGGAGGCCGCTTTAGGGCTTCCTCCGGCGGAGCGGGACCGGCTGTGGAAGGTGGAAAAAATCCTCTTCGGTCTCGGTTTCGATCCGCAGGACCTCGAGCGGACGCCGTCCGAGCTTTCAGGCGGCTTTCAGGTCCGGCTCAACTTGGCCAAGGTCCTTTTGGCCGACTATGATCTGCTGCTCTTGGATGAACCTAATAACTATCTCGACATCACTTCTATCCGCTGGCTGGGCCGCTTCCTGCGCGGCTGGCCGGGCGAGTTCATGCTGATCACCCACGACCGCAGCTTCATGGACTCCGTGATCACCCATATCCTGGGGATCCACCGGAAGAAGGCGCGAAAAATCGCCGGCGACACGGGGAAGTATTACGCCCAGATCGCCCAGGACGAAGAGACCTACGAAAAGACACGTCTGAACGACGAGCGCAAGCGCAAGGAGATCGAGCTTTTCATCAGCAAGTTCCGGGCCAAAGCCCAGCTGGTCGGACTCGTGCAATCACGGATCAAGACTCTGGCTAAGATGGAGAAGCGTGAGAAACTCGAGAAGATCGCCGCCCTGGATTTTTCGTTCTCCCATAAGCCTTTCCACGGCAAGTACTTACTCAACGCCTGCGACCTCTCTTTTTCCTATGAGCCGGAGAAGCCACTGATCAGGGATTTCAACATCAGCATTGGCGTGGGAGACCGGGTTTGCGTCGTCGGCAAGAACGGCAGGGGGAAGACGACTTTGCTGAAGCTCTACGCCGGCGTCCTCCGGCCCCAGCAGGGAGAAGTGACCCGGCCCCTCAACCTGGCCTCCGGTTATTTCGAACAATCCTACATCGCCGGCCTCGACGAGTCCAACACGGTGCTCGAGGAGATTACAAAAGCCGACCCGGAAGCCGAACCCCGGCGCGCCCGGGCCATCTGCGGGGCGATGATGTTCACCCAGGATGAAGCGTTGAAAAAAATCGCCGTCCTCTCCGGCGGGGAGAAGAGCCGGATCGTGCTGGGAAAGATCATCGCCTCTCCGGTCAACCTGCTTCTCCTCGACGAGCCGACGAACCACCTGGACATGGAGTCGAACGACGCTCTGCTCGCGGCCATAGATAATTTCGAGGGTGCGGTCGTCATGGTCACGCACAACGAGATGTTTCTGCACGCCTTGGCCCAGCGGCTGGTCGTCTTCCAAGGAAATGGGATCATCGTCTATGAGGGAGGGTATCAGCGCTTCCTGGAGAAGGTCGGCTGGCAGGAGGAAGGAGACGTCGAGAAAGACAAGAAACCGGCCCCGGTCGAAATCGCAGACCGGGACAAATCGCGTCCGAAAGAAACGCGCCGGCGCCGCAGCGCCGTCCTGACCGAGAGAGCCCGCGTCCTGAAGCCTCTGGAGGGAAGGATGGCCGGCACGGAAGCGGCGATCGAGACCAAGGAACGCGAACTCGAGGAGCTGAACAAAGCGATCGTCGACGCCGGCCGGGGGAAGCGGGGTCCTGAGATCGTCGAGATCTCCAAGGCCATGCACCGCCTGAAAGAGGACATCGATGCCCTCTACAAGAAGCTGGAAGCGCAGAGCGAAGAGCACCGTAAGATCAAGTGCCGTTATGACCAGGAGCTCACGGACTTGACCGATTAGCCGGAGCGGTTTGGCTTCTTGAAAGACAGACCGGCCTATAGTATAAACGCAGGCGAGAGGAACGAGAAAGTCGTGAGCGGACCACTCCACCCGAAAAGCCGCTATCTCTTTTCACTGTCCCTTCTCGTCTTACTCAGCTTTCAGGGCGGCTGCGCCCGCGGCTCCGCCCAACGCGGGCTGGTCGTGGCCGGTTCGACAAGCGTGCAGCCGTTCGCCGACCATTGGGCCGAGGTCTACATGAAAGAAAACCCGGGCCGAGTGGTCAATGTTCAGGGCGGAGGCTCGAGCGCCGGGATCCAGGCCGCTCGCACAGGCGCGGCCGACATCGGCATGTCTTCCCGTGAGCTCAAGCCCGAGGAAAAGGACCTCCTCGAGGTCATCGTGGCCTGGGATGGCCTGGCCATCATCGTGCATCCGGGGAACAGGATCGAAGAGCTCAGCCTCGAACAGGTTCAGAATGTTTTTGCTGGGAACATCACCAACTGGGCCGCTCTGGGCGGATCGAACCATCTCATCACGGTGGTGACGCGGGAGGAAGGCTCGGGAACTCGCGGCGCCTTCCAGGAGATGGTGATGAAGAAGAACCGGGTCTTAAGGGGGGCTATCGTTCAGGATTCTAACGGCACCGTCCGTGAGATCGTGGCCAACGATCCTCAAAGCATTGGCTATATCTCTCTTGGTCTGGTCAACCAAAAGGTTAAGGCCGTGCGGTTTGATGGAGTCGAAGCCACCTTCGAGAACATCGAGCAGAAAAAATATCGACTGATCCGGCCCTTCCTTTTCGTAACCAGCGGTGCCCCCAACGCCGCCGCCCAGGAATTCATCAACTTCGTGCTCTCCCGCCCGACCCAGGAGATGGTCCGGCATGATGGCCTAATCCCCGTCTTCAAGGACTGAAGAGCTCAGAGACAATGACCCGATTGGAGCGAAACGAGAAGCTCACACGGCTGGCCCTTCTGCTCGTGGCCTTTTCCGCCGTCTCCATCCTGCTGGTCATCACCATCTTTATCTTCAGCGAGGGGACGCCTGTCATGTTCAGGTACGGGCTCCAAAAGTTTCTCTTCGGCCTCGACTGGTTTCCTCTGGAGAAGAGTTACGGCCTGCTGCCGATGATCATCGGGTCCCTGTTCGTCACCGCCGGGGCCTTGATCATCGGCATCCCGTTCGGCCTGGCCTGCGCCATCGTCCTGACGGAGTTCTCCTCCAAGCGCCTGCGCCGCCTCCTCAAGCCGATCATCGAGCTCTTGGCCGGGATCCCCTCGGTGGTTTACGGATTCATGGGAGTGGTCATCCTGGTTCCGTTCATCCGGGACAACTTAGGAGGGCCTGGCCTCTCCGTCCTGGCCGCTTCGATCATCCTCGGGATCATGATCCTGCCTACCGTCATCAGCATCTCGATCGATTCCCTGGAAGCCGTGCCCCGGAGCTACCGGGAGGGGTCGATCGCCTTGGGCGCAACCCGCTGGCAAACGACCCGCATGGTCATGTTCCCGGCGGCGAAGTCAGGGATCATCGCCAGCATCATCCTGGGCATGGGCCGGGCGATAGGGGAGACCATGGCTGTCATCATGATCGCCGGCAACGCGGCCATAATCCCGCGGTCGCTTCTCGACCCGGTTCGGACGTTGACCTCGAACATCGCCCTGGAAATGGGCTATGCAGCGGGTGAACACCGCGAGGCGCTGTTCGCCACCGGCGTCATCCTCTTCATCATCATCATGGTCCTCAACACGATCGCCAACCTGACCTCGAAAAGAAGAACGCCGTGAGGATATACGTCGACCCCAAGATCGAGCAAAGGTTTTTCCGGGCCGTGCTCTGGCTCTTTACTGGGGTGACAGTGTTCATCCTTTTTTTTATCATATTTTATGTTCTGAAGAGGGGCCTGCCGGTCGTCTCCCTGGGCTTCTTGACGAAGAACCCGGTGGAAATGGGCAAGGCCGGAGGCATCTTCTCCACCATCGTCGGGACGGTTGCCCTGACTCTCCTGGCCATTCTCATCGCTACGCCGCTGGGCGTCGGCTCAGCCATCTATCTCACCGAGTACACACGGGAGAACTGGGTCACCCGGGTGATCCGGTTCGGGTCGGAGTGCCTGGCCGGCATCCCATCGATCATCTTCGGCCTTTTCGGGTTCATCCTCTTTGTGACCAAGCTCGGACTCGGCTGGTCGCTCCTCAGCGGCGGCCTGACCCTGGCCTTCATGATCCTGCCGACGATCATCCGGACGAGCGAGGAGGCCATCCAGTCCGTCCCCTATGCCTACCGGGAAGTCAGCTTCTCGCTCGGCGGCACCAAATGGCAGACTGTGACCAGGGTTGTCCTGCCGTCGGCGCTGCCCGGGATCGCCACGGGTGTCATCCTGGGCGTCGGGCGAAGCATCGGTGAGACGGCGGCCGTTATATTTACTGCCGGCAGCTCTCTCCACATTCCGACTTCGCTCTTCTCTTCGTCGCGGACGATGTCGGTCCACTTTTATATCCTCGCGAGAGAGGGGATCTCGATGGCCAACGCCTACGGGACGGCGGCCGTCCTGATCATCGCCATCCTGATCATCAATGTGCTGGCCTATACCCTGATGAACAAGTTCATGAGGAAATACTGCTGACATGGGTAAGACCGTCATCCGGGCGAAGAATTTCAGCCATTTCTTCGGCTCCGTGCCGGCGCTGAAAAACATCAACTTGGATATCTTCCAGAACGAGATCTTCGGGATCATCGGGCCGGCCGGGAGCGGCAAGTCCACCTTCCTCCGCGCCCTGAACAGGCTCAACGACCTGATCCCGAATTCATGGCCGGAGGGAATCCTCGAGATTGGCGGCCGGGACGTCTATGCCCCGGGGACGAGTGTCGTCGAGCTGCGCCGCCGGCTGGGAATGGTGTTCGCCACGCCTGTCCCGCTCCCCCGGTCGATCTTCGAGAATATCGTCTTCGGCGCCCGGATGGCGGGAGAGAAAAACCGGGGACGGCTGACCGAGCTGGTGGCGGACTGCCTGAAAAAAACAGCCCTCTGGGAAGAAGTCATGGACCGGTTGGAAACGAGCGCCCTCAAGCTCTCCGGCGGCCAGCAACAGAGGCTCTGCCTGGCCAGGATTCTGGCCCTGAGGCCGGAGTTCATCATGCTGGACGAACCCACCTCCGGGCTCGATCCCATCTCGACCATGAAAATCGAAGAGACTCTGCGCAAGCTTCAGGCCGAATACACCATCATCCTGGTCACTAACAACACCAAGCAGGCCGCCCGGGTGGCCGACCGGACCGCCTTCTTTCTCAACGGGGAGCTCATCGAGGTGGACACGACGGAAAGGATTTTCTCTGCTCCTTCCGACCAGCGCACGAACGACTACATCTCCGGGAAGTTCGGATAGAGAAGGCTCAATGAGCATCATCGAGGTCAAGGACCTGAATTTCTTTTACGGCCGCTTTCAGGCGCTCAAGAACATTAACTTGAGCATCGACGAACGCAAGATCACCGGCCTGATCGGGCCGTCGGGCTGCGGCAAGACGACTTTCTTGAGGTCGCTCAACCGGATGAACGACCTGATCGAGGATGTCCATATCCAGGGTCGAGTCCTGATCGATGGAGTTGATATCTATGACCAGGGGACCGACCTCCAGAAACTCCGGAAGAAGGTAGGCATGGTGTTCCAGCGTCCGAACCCGTTCCCCCTGAGCGTTTTTGACAATGTGGTCTATGGACTGCGGGTGCATGGAGTGTTGGATAAAAACACTATTGAGGATCGCCTGCAGTGGAGCCTGAAGTGCGTTCAGCTTTGGAATGAGCTAAAGGATAGGCTCGAAGTGAATGCCCTATCGCTCTCCGGTGAACAGCAGCAGAGGCTCTGTATCGCCCGACTGATCGCCATTGAGCCCGAGATCCTGCTCATGGACGAGCCGTGTTCCGCCCTCGACCTCATCGCCACGGCCAGAATCGAAGACCTGATGCGTGAGCTTAAGAAGCAGTACACTATAGTCATCGTGACCCACAACATGCAGCAGGCCGCCCGCGTCTCCGACTTTACCGGCTACTTTTTACTGGGAGAACTCATCGAGTTCGGCGAGACCGATCAAATCTTCACTAACCCCGCCGATTCGCGGACAGAGGACTATATCACGGGCCGGTTCGGGTAGGCTCGGGCCAATTGGCTCCAAACCACGCCGCTTTTGTCCCGGCGAGCCAAAAGCGGCTCGCTTTCGGGCTCCGCTCTCTCCTCCTGCGGAGGAGATCCCTGCCCGCTCCGCCCTCAAACGGGTTTGTCGCCAACAGGCCCTCGCCTTGGTCAACGAAGATATGCCCGCTAAGCTGCGGAGGGCTTTCTGAGGGACTCCCCCTCGTTCTACAACAAGCAATAGACAGGTCGTGCCCGCTCCGACCTTTTCCCGAAACGCCGACCTTATTCAGGCCCCTCCTAATTCGCTAGGAGGGGTTGGGGAGGTTAATAAAATCCAATCAGAGTCTTGGAGGCGTTTCGGAGGGGAAACTAAACCCGAAACGCCGACCTTATTCAGGCCCCTCCTAATTCGCTAGGAGGGGTTGGGGAGGTTAATGAGGTTCAAGCAAAGTCTTGGGGTGCGTTTCGGCAAGGAAGCTAAACCCGAAACGCCGACCTTATTTTGTCCCTTTGGCCTTTCCCGGGCGCAGATAGGTATTGATATCCGGAGGACAATGGCGCTAGAATAAGCAAACGGGACGAGTGCCATGAGAAGGACGATCGTCGCTTATCTTTCCATCACCATGCTTCTATCAAGCGCTTGTGTGATCGCGGTCGTGGATCCCGCTTCCCAAGGGAAATACTGGCCGAAGAGCACATTCCGAAAGAGTCTGGACCTGAAACCAGGCGGATCGGTTGCTCTGGAGAACATAAACGGCGATATCGAGATCTCCGGCTGGGAAGACGAAAGGGTCGAAATCTCTGCCGAGGGTAGCCGGGAGTCTCCCAAATCGACGGGAATCCATTTTTTTGACTGGCAGTTCTCTCCGCCCGATGTCCGGGTTCAGAGCACTGACCATTCGGTGAGGATCAGGACAAGAGAGAGCGGATATGAGGACGAGCGCGGCGATGTGCATTACGTCCTGAATGTGCCTCACTCCGTCAACCTGGACAGCGTCCGGAACGGCCGGGGCAGAATCGCCGTTTCCGATATCTACGGCAGATCACTCTTGGATGCGGATGAAGGGGAGATCAAGATCAGCAACTATTCTGGTTCTCTTGACGTCCGGCTGGGGAGCGGCGCCGTAGAAGCAGAGCTCCTGGACCTCAGGCCGAAGGACAGCGTCCGCATCAAGGTCGAACGCGGGGATATCGTGCTGCTGCTGGAGCCGGATGTGGCGGCTCAACTCATCGCCGATGCGCCGGCCGGGAATATTTTTAGCGAACTTGAGCTCGGTCAGTCGCTTCCGGCCAAGAAGGTCTCCGCCAAGCTCGGGGACGGCCAGGCTTCGATCGAATTGACGGCCGTCGAGGGAGATATCAGAATCCGAAAGGTGGTAGAAACACAATGAATGAAGAGAAAAAAGACGGGCCAGAAGAAAAGATCGAAGAGAAGGAGATTGGGGATCAGATATCTGAAGAAGGGGACGAAGGTGAGGCCAGGAAAGGCCTTTTTCCCAGGGCTCTTATCATCCTCTTGATCTTGGCCCTGGCAGGCGCACTCTACTACTTCCTGATCTATAAGAAGGCAGACAAAGACAAGGGAAGGCTCGAAGCCCCTGAGACCGCCGCCCTAGATAAAGAGATCACGCTGCCCGCGCCTTCGGATGCGTCTTCCAAGCCGTCGGTCGAGCTGGACAAGAGCGATGACCTCGTCCGTCAGCTGGCCAAAGAGATCTCGTCGCACCCGCGGATCGCCCAATGGCTACAGAGCAAAGACTTGATCAGGCGTTTTGTGGCCGCGGTCGACAACATCGCCAACGGGCTAAGCCCTCGGGCTCACATCGATTTCTTCCTGCCCCCGGGGGAATTCGTAGCCGTCAAAAGAGGCAACGTTTATTTCGCCGATCCGGAAGGATACAGTCGCTACCATACCGTGGCGGACGTCTTCGTCTCTTTGGACAGCCAGCAATGTGTCTCTCTTTTTCGGGCCCTCAAGCCCCTTTGCCAGGAAGCCTATAGAGATCTCGGCTATCCCGACCAGGATTTCGAACAGACGATCCTCCGGGCCATCATCGAGCTCCTGGAAACTCCGGTTGTCGAAGGCGACATCATCCTGGAGAAGGCCGTCCTCAACTATGTTATGCTCGACCCGGAGCTGGAAAGCCTGAGCGATGCCCAGAAGCACCTTCTCCGGATGGGGCCTGAGAACGTCGGCGCCATCCAGGTAAAAATGCGGGAGATGGCCGTTGCCCTGGGTTTTGCCGAATCGCGTCTGCCGAACGCTCGGGTCTATACCCCGGCGGGCCAGGGATCCTGAGGACAGGACAAGAGGTTCAGCCTTCCTACGGCTTTTCATCCCAACTGAAGGGTTCGGCCCGGTCGAAGTCCGGGATGAGATGATCCTCCGGACCGAAGGCCTCCGGCTGGATGAACATCCGTTCAAACCCCAGCTCATGGGCTTTGGACAGGACTTCTCTGTATTCATCCGGAGATAGCGGTTTCTTGAGTTCTTCCGGGGCCCGGTAACATGGATGATACTGGCTCATTAGGCTGACGGCCACGTTGCTGCCGAACTCGCCGGCCAGCCAGTCTAAGAGGACCAGCGAATCTTTGGTCTGGCCGGGGAGAACAAGATGGCGGACGATCAAGCCCCGTTGGGCGATCCCCTGATCATTGAGGACAAGGGCGGGCTGCTGAAAAGTCATTTCTCTGACCGCTTCGCCGGCCTCTCTGAAGTAGTCCGCCGCGCCAGAAAACCTCTGGGAGAGCTCGGAGGAAAAGTACTTGAGGTCGGGCAGATAGATATCGATGATCCCCTCAAGATGGGACAGGACCGAGGCCTTTTCGTAGCCGTTGGAGTTCGAGACGAGAGGGATTTCCAGGCCCTTCGAGTAGGCGATCCGCAGCGCCCGGAGGATGGGTAGGATGAGGTGGGAAGGGGAGACCAGGTTGATGTTGAGCGCGCCTTTGTCCTGGAGGCCGAGCATCAACCCGGCCAGTTCCTCGTCTCCGACCGGCCGGCCCTGTCCGAGCCAGCTCAACTGATAGTTCTGGCAGAATCGGCACTTGAGGTTGCAGCCAGCAAAGAAGATCGTCCCCGATCCCGAACGTATCCGTCCTGTCTCGCCCCGGTCGCTGGCGCTATTCCCAGGGCCGCTCAGGACCGGCTCTTCGCCGAAATGGAGAACGGCGTGAGAGACAGTGGCTATATTCCCACTCCCACAAAATCCTTTTTCGTTGTCCGCGCGGTCGACGCCGCAATCGCGGGGGCAAAGGCGGCAATTCGACTCGTGCGTCCGGAGTCTGGCCAGGGCGGAGTCGATCCTGTCTATTTTTTTCAGGGCGATCATGTCCGCTCGGGTATCCTCATTCATTCTAGCAGAATCCTCTTCTCTTGACACCGCAAGAGATGTGTATTATCTAAAGCCTCTCCCGTCCCGGCCGGCCCTGCCGGAGGCTGCTTTCCTTGAGGAGTGAAGATGGAGTTCCTCTCTCGGCTGCTCGATTTCGTCCTGCATCTCGACAAGCACCTGAGCTCTCTGATCCAGACTTACGGGCTCTGGACGTACCTGATCCTCTTCGTGATCATTTTTCTGGAAACGGGTCTGGTGGTGACTCCTTTCCTTCCCGGCGATTCGCTGCTCTTTGCGGCCGGGACCTTCGCCGCCGCCAAAGCCCTCAACGTCCTCTGGCTCTTTGTCGTCCTCAGCGGTGCGGCCATACTCGGGGATACGGTCAACTATTGGATCGGGCATTTCGTCGGCCCCAGAGTCTTCCATCAGGAAAAATCCCGGTTCTTCAAGAAAAAACACCTGGACCGAACCCACCGCTTTTATGAGAAATACGGGGCCGAGACCATCATCATCGCCCGCTTCGTGCCGATCATCCGGACGTTCGCGCCTTTCGTAGCCGGGATCGGGAGGATGAGTTACTGGAAATTCATCAGCTACAACGTCGTCGGCGGGATCGGCTGGGTCGCCCTGTTCGTTTTCGGCGGCTACTTCTTCGGAAACATCCCTTTCATCAAGAGGAATTTCGGCCTGGTCATCATCGCGATCATCATCGTTTCAACAATCCCGGCCGTGGTCGAGTTCTACCGCCACAGCCGGGCGTCCCGTCGTCAGAGCAAGCCCTGAATCATCCTTTTCCAGGAGGGGTGGGCTAGGGCGGCATAGTCCGTAAGATCGGTGTGCAGAGGAGTCACTGAGATGTAACCGCGTGCGACGGCCCAGACATCGCTGGCTCTGTCTCCGATAGGAGTCGGTTTTCCCGAGCCGATCCAATAATAGGTGTTGTCGCGAGGGTCTTTTTTTTCGACGATCTCAGGATCGTACCGTTTTTCGCCGAGTTTGGTCATCCTGGCTCCCTTGATCGGAGGCGGAGGAATGTTGACGTTGAGGGTCAGTCCGGCCGGCAGTCTTTTCTTGAGAATCCTTGTCGCCAGCTTGAAGACAAACTCGGCCGCGAGATCGAAGTCATACTCGCCCTGGACATTCGGAACAGCGGAGACCGCGACCGAGGGGATCCCCAGGAATGTCCCTTGGATGGCGGCGGCCACCGTGCCGGAATAGGAAATGTCCTGCTGGCCCAGGTTCGGACCGCGGTTCACCCCGGAGATGATCAAGCCGGGGCTCCTCGGCAGGATCATCTTGAGGGCCAGATAAATGCAGTCGGCCGGGGTGCCGTCCACGGCGAAGACGTCCCTTTTGATCGTCTCCACCCGGAGGGGTCGGCGCAGTGTGAGCGATAGGGAAGTGGCGCTCTTTTCCCTGTCCGGGGCGACCACGACAATCTCAGCCGCCTTCTTGAGATGCCTGGCGGCGGCCAGAATCCCGTCCGCAAAGTATCCGTCGTCGTTGGTCAGGAGGATCAGGGGCTTCATCGGCGCTTCCGGCGTCAGGAACGGATCATGACCAGCATCATCTTGAATCTCTTCACCGCCTTCAGGGCATGGGGTTCGTTGGCCGGCATGATAATCATTTGGCCCCCCGCCAGCCGGTGGCTGCGGCCGGAAATCGTGATCACCGCCTCTCCATCAATCACATAGACGAGGGCGTCGAACGGTGCCGTGTGCTCGCTCAGCCCCTGCCCTTCATCAAACGCGAAAATCGTGACCGTCCCGGTCTTCTGGCTGACGATCTCGCGGCTGACGATCGAGCCGGTCTGATAGTCGACCAGTGTCATCAGGTCGAGATCCATCGCTTTGAGGTCTCCGGTGGTCTTCTGCTTCTGGATGGGACTCATCTCTGTCTCTCCTTTGATCGGATGTTGGGGCTTAGAAATCCTTCCCCGAAATGTACTGACAGTAGCCGAAGCTGCTGGGAAAAGATGGTCGGGACGGGCGGATTCGAACCGCCGNNCGACCCCATGCACCCCAAGCATGTGCGCTACCAGGCTGCGCCACGTCCCGAATCGAGAAGCCGCCATTATAGCAAAAAAGAGGGGTTTTCTTACAGCTTTTTGGACTCTTTTTCGAGCGAGGCCGCGATGTCCTGGAGCTCCGCGCGGACTTCGACCAGGGCCTTCTTCAAACGGTCCGGATGGAGCTGTTCGGCCGGCCGGCCTTCGAATTCCGCCTGGATCTTGCGCTTGGCCCCGGCCAGGGTGAGGCCTTCCTTGACCAGAAGCTCCTTGAGCCTGAGGATGATATCCAGGTCCTTCTGGCGGAAGATTTTCTGGCCGCTGCCCGTCTGGCCGGCATGGAGGAAGGGGAAATCCTTTTCCCATCTTTCGATGACCTTGGGCTCGAGCTCAGAGATCCGGCTGACCTCGTCGAGCCGGTAAAATAGCTTGACCGCGTCCTTTTCGCTCTTCATTTAAGTTCTTTTCTAACAATAGCATGACTCGGCAGACCCGTCAAGAAGACGCTTAGGGCCACCCTGAGTTCGGGGAACGTTCCCATTTCATGATATAATCAATGCCCTACATGCCCAAGGAACAGAATGCCATCCTGACACCGCTGGCCGAGAGAATGAGGCCGCACTCCTTCGACCGGTTCCACGGCCAGGAACACCTCCTTGGCCAGGGGAAGATCCTTTCCCAGCTGATCGAATCCGGCCGCCTGGTCTCCCTCATCTTCTGGGGGCCGCCGGGATCGGGTAAGACCACCCTGGGGATGATGCTGGCCAAACATTTCGACTTGCCGTGTCTCTTCTTCAGCGCCGTTCTCACCAGCATCAAAGAAGTCAAGGATGTAATGGCCAAGGCCGAAAACCACAAGAGGATGTACGGCCAGCCGACGATCATCTTCATCGACGAGATCCACCGTTTCAACAAGGCCCAACAGGGGGCCTTCCTGCCCTATGTCGAAAGGGGAGACATCATCCTCTTCGGGTCGACAACTGAAAACCCCTCCTTCGAGGTCATCGCTCCGCTCCTCTCCCGCACCAAAGTCCTGCTGCTCCAGCCGCTCTCGGACGAGGCGCTTTCCCGGATCCTGGACGAGGCGCTGGCCGACGAAGAGCACGGTCTGGGGAGTCCGAAGACCGCTCTTGATGATCCGGCCCGGCAGCTCATCATTGACTACGCCAACGGCGATGCCCGGCGGGCCCTCAACTCTCTCGAGATCGCCGCCAGTCTGGCCCACGGCCCCCGGATCGGACAAGACGAAGTCCAGGAAGCCCTCCAGAAGAGGATCCTCTTTTATGACAAGAGCGGCGAGGAACACTTCAACCTAATCTCGGCCCTGCACAAGAGCCTGCGGAACAGCGACGTGGACGCGTCCCTCTACTGGCTGGCGCGGATGGTTTTTTCGGGCGAGGACCCCCTCTACATCGCCCGCCGGTTGGTCAGGTTCGCCTCCGAGGACATCGGCTTGGCCGATCCGCAGGCGCTCTCGATCGCCCTTCGGGCCAAAGAAGCCTACGATTTCCTCGGATCACCAGAAGGTGAGCTGGCCCTGGCAGAAGCCGTCATCTACCTGGCCTCTGCGCCCAAGAGCAATCGGGCCTACAGCGCCTTCAGCCAAGCGATGAAAGATGTGGAGGTTAGCCCGCACGAACCCGTCCCCCTGCAGATCCGCAACCCCGTCACCCGGTTGATGAAGGACATCGGTTACGGTAAAGACTATGCCTATGCCCACGATTTCGTTTTCTCGACGACCGACATGGAGACTCTCCCCGAGAGACTAAAAGGACGGAGGTACTACACGCCGGGAAACATGGGCCTGGAAAAAGAGATCAAGAAGAGGATCGACTGGTGGCTGAAGATCAAGGAGAGGATTCAAGCAGAATCGTCCTCAGAGAAGAAGAACGAGGGCTGAGGGTTCTATCCTTCCTCTTTCTTTTCCTTCATCAGGTAATAGATTTCCCAGCTGATATCGTCGGCCAGACATCCAAGACAGGAGGTCTTGGTCGTCGCCAGCTCGCCGTCCGAGATCTTGTCTTTCAGGATTTTCTTAACTCTTTTCCGGATCTTGTAAAGGACTATGTAGTTCACCATCAGCCTGTCTTTTGCGAATCATACCAGCATAATCCCCCCAAGTAAAGATTGAGGGAGGCTAGTCAAAATGATATGATGATGGCCCGACGAGGAGAGGAGTGAGAAAAGCCTTGGTCTTTTTCCTGGCCCTGCTGTTATTTTCTTGTTCTCTCTTCCGGCCGAGGGTCCAACCCTACCCGAACGGCGTCGTCTTTCCCCTGGAAGAGGCCGGCCAGGTACCTTATGAGGGGAGGCTCAACCGCACCTTGGCCAAAGGGGAGGGCGGCCGCTTCTATTTCTCGACCGACAGGGGCCATTTGTACTGCCTGGACAGCGCGGCGCAGCAGATATCTTGGCACCAAGCCAATCCATCGCCGTTCGTCTGCCCTCCCGCTCTCGGTCCAGAGCAGCTCTTCGTCTTGGACCAAGACAACATCGTGTCCTGTTTCGACAAGCAGGGGAAACCCGGCTGGAAAACCAAAGTCCCTGACAAGATCTCCAGCCCGATCTCCGTGGACAGGGAGAGGGTTTACGTAGGCACCGAGGCGGGTGACCTTCTCGCTTTGAGCCAGGCCACCGGGGAACCGGTCTGGCACTTCCGGACCAAAGGAGCCATCGCGGCCGCCGTCGCTTTCTATGGGGACACGATCATCCTGGGGAGTGCTGACGAGTCGGTCTATCTGCTCAGCCCGAATGGAGTCCGGCGTGGCGCCTTCAATCTCGGCAGTCCCGTCTTGGTCACTCCGCTTGTGGACGGACACCGTTTATATGTCGGGACAGAGGATTTCGGTTTTTACTGCTATGACCTGAGGAGCCTGAAGAGAAAATGGAAGATCAAGGCGGCAGGAAGACTTCTCGCCTCCCCCAGCGCGGACGAGAAGAGGGTCTATCTTCAGGCCTCCAACAGTGTTCTCTATGCCCTGGATAAGAGCGGCGGAGACATCCTTTGGTGGTGGATCGCGCCGTCGCGGAGCTCTTATGATCTCGGGTTTGATGGACAACGGGTCCTGGCCGCATCGCGTTCCCCCCTTCTTTTCTCGCTGGACAGGAAATCGGGGAAGGTGGTCGGGAAATACGAGGCTAAGTCAGAGATCAGGTCCAATCCCGTCTGGGCGGAGCCGAACCTTGTCTTCGCGACTTTTGATACTCCGGCCGACCGAGGAATCATCAACTTTCTCCGGAAGGAAGTGAAGGTCGAGATTTCCCCCTCACTGTCCTCACCGCGGCCGGCCGGGACAGAGGTCAGCTTTACGGCTTCAGCCACGGGCTTTTATCTGCCCCGGTATGAGTTCTATCTGCGCCGGGGGGAAGAGAGATCTGTTGTCCAGAAGGCGTCGGAGAAGAACTCCTGGGTTTGGTTCACCGAGACGGAGGGGACTTACGCCGTCGGTGTGAGAGTCAGTGACGAGCGACAGGCCAAAGAGGCGGAGATCCCGTTTGAGGTCTCCAAGAAAGAAAAATAAATACGGGGCCATGAACGTCCGGAAAGGAGTCGAAGCATGAAACGAGAAGAGGCGCTCGACCTACTCAAAAAGCACCTTCAGAACAAGAACCTGGTCAAACACTGCCTGTCCGTTGAGGCCTGCATGAAGGCCGTGGCGGAGAGGCTCGGCCAGGACCCGGAGCCGTGGGGGCTGGCCGGGATCCTTCACGACCTCGATTATGAGCTGACCGAGAAAAGCCCGGAGCTTCACACTACCGAAACGGTCAAGATGCTCGAAGCTATGGGCGTCTCTCCCCATGTCGTCCACGCCGTCAAGGCCCATGCCGCCAAGGTGCCCTGCGAGAGCGCCATGGATTGGGCGATCTACTCCATCGACCCGCTGACCGGGCTGATCATTGCCGCAACCCTGATGCATCCCACGAAAAAGATCAAGGCGATCGACCTTGATTTCGTCAAGAGGCGTTACAAGGAAAAGAGCTTTGCCCGCGGGGCCAGGAGAGAAGAGATCGAGGAATGCCGGAACCTCGGCCTGGACCTGGATGAATGCATCTCCCTCTGCCTCGCGGCCATGCAGGGAATCGACCAAGAACTTGGGTTATGAATCGTCTATCTCGCCCCTTGTCTCCCTTTTTTCTCCTTCTCATCCTTTTC
Source organism: Candidatus Aminicenantota bacterium (assembly GCA_017886205.1). Taxonomy (GTDB): domain Bacteria; phylum Acidobacteriota; class Aminicenantia; order Aminicenantales; family UBA8522; genus UBA8522. Next base: position 85,407 of record JAFNEO010000021.1, read on the forward strand.
ATGGGAAAAGATGAATAAAGGAAAAGCCAAGAAAACTACTATTCTGTCATCGCGCCTCTTCCTTTTAAAGCCTTAGGTTGAACCTTTTTCTTTAATTTTGACATGATGGTTTTCCTATGTTATAAATTTTTTCAGCTATGAAAATCGCAGCTGTCGTCGGTCCCGCCGGGACTGGAAAAACGTCACTGATCGAGCAGCTTGTCGCAGAACTAAAGAGGCGCCGGCTTTCTGTGGCCGTTATCAAACATTGTTCCCGAGGGTTCAGCCTTGACCAGCAAGGCAAGGATAGCTGGCGATTTAGAGAAGCCGGTTCGGATGGCGTGGGACTGGTTTCCCCTGAGGAGATAGCCATCATTCAAAGGCAATCCGATAAAGCCGGCGATCTCCAGCTCGCGGCTTCTTATTTCATAAACATGGACATTGTCTTAATCGAAGGCCGCCACACGATCAAACATATCCCTAAGATGGAACTCCTTCGGAAAGGGGTGGCCGAAAGAGTGGCGACGCCACTCGAAGAGCTTGCCGCTGTTGTTTCTGACTTTGATGTCAATGTCCCACGGCCAGTTTTTCATTTTAGTCAGATAAATGAGATCGCCAATTTTTTGGAGAAAGAGGCACAGGTAGAGGGATCCCGGGTCGTTTTAGAGATCGATGGAGCAGTCATCCCTTTAAATCCTTTTGTCCAGAGTGTTTTTGAGAATATGCTTCTGGGAATGATGCGATCATTAAAAGACACTCAACCTAATCCGCAGAAGATTAGCTTGCACATCATCAGGAGGAATAAGAAAGATGAAAGATTATAAGAATTGGGTCTGGATATTATTCTTTGGCTCTCTCTGGGGAATCAGTGAAGTGATGGGCGGAGAAGCCCTTTAAGGGAGGGATGCTCCCTTTCAAAATGGACAGACAAGAGTTTGAAAGAAAGTTTTTCTCAAAGCGCGACCTCAAAATTCTATCCATTCTTCAAAGCAGCACAGTGGGCATTGCCGGCGCAGGGGGATTGGGTTCAAATGCCGCGGTCTCTCTCGCCAGAGCTGGTCTCGGAACGCTGATTATCGCCGATTGCGATCGCGTCGAACCGTCTGACCTTAATCGACAATACTATTTCATGGAGCAGGTCGGAAAACCCAAAGTCGAAGCCATGCTCGAAAACCTTAAAAGAATTAACGCTTATTCTCAATATCAGATCCATGTTATCAAAATCGAGCCCGGCAATGTTGCGAGAATTTTCGGGACTGCCGATATCTTGGTCGAAGCCTTTGATAAGGCTGAAATGAAACAGATGCTCGTCAATACCTGGCTTTCGCTTTTTCCTCAAAAGCCAATCATCGTTGCCTCGGGACTAACTGGCATCGGGAAGAACGAGAAACTCCACACCAGAAAAGTGGGAAATCTCTATATTTGCGGTGACGAAGAGACGGAATGCGAAGAATGGATATCCCCGATGGCGCCTCGAGTGGGCATCGTTGCCAACATGCAGGCCAACCTGGCCTTGGAATTGTTGGTCAAAATGAAGAGCAAAAAATCAAAGATATGATCAGGGCGGAATGGAGAATGATATGTTCAAAGTGAATGAGTATTTTGACGGAAAAGTAAAGTCCCTAGCCTTCCAGACTGCGGAAGGGCCGGCAACAGTAGGAGTCATGGCCAAAGGGGAGTATGAATTTGGGACTTCGACAAAAGAAATCGTGACTGTGATCACCGGGAAGCTGACCGTGAGACTCCCTGGAAGCAAAGAATGGAAAGAATTTAAACCCAACGATACGTTTGTTGTCGAAGCGAATAAAAAATTCGATCTCAAGGTGGCTCAGGATATCTCCTACCTCTGCCTGTACAGGTAAAAACTAGACATCGCGCTGAGTCCATTCGCCATCGATGAAGCGCCACATTCTGCCGGTGGGGTTTTTGTCTTGCAGCTCTTCAGGAAGGCGGTGCGGGCGTACATTATCGTAACAGTAAAGTGCGGTAAAACGGAGGAGGGATACGGGGATCCCGACGGAAGTGAAGCCTGGATGGCCTGTCGCCGGATAAGGTCCGCCTTGGTTCATAGCTGGAGAGACCGCGACACCCGTCGGCATCTTATCGTTAATAAGACGCCCGACCTTCAAGCGGAGTATCGGTTCGATTTTGTTATAGGGGTCATCATCTTTGTTACGGCTCTCGCTGTAGATAGTGCCGGTGAGATTCCCTTCAAGGGATTCGATAATCTTTAGCATTTGCTCATTGTCCTTGGCAAAGACAATGAGAGAGACGCCTCCAAATGCCTCGATCTGTAGCTCTTCGGGATGGTCCAAAAACCGTTCTCCAGAAACGCGGAGGAGGGTATTTTCTAAGCGGTATCCGGGTCCATCCGGCTCCTTATTTCCCGTGACGATCTCTGCGCCGAGGAGGGCCATTCTGGCAATAGTTTCGCGCAGCCTGTCGAGGGTGTTTTGGCTCAGCAGAATACCTGCCGGAGCGTGTCTGAAAAGGTTGATGGTGCAACGGAAAAATGCTTCGCTTTGTGGACTCTGTCGCAAAATCACTAGGCCGGGCTTGGTACAAAACTGGCCTGAGCCCATGGTGCAGGAGGTGAAAAGCTCTTTGGCAATCTGCTCAGAGTGCTCTTCGAGGGAACCCGGGAGGAGAATGACCGGGTTCAAACTCGACATCTCAAGATAGACGGGCTTACCTGCTTCATCAGCGGCTTTTTTGAGCCGCAACCCCGATAAACGGCTTCCCGTGAAAGCTGTTGCTCCAACCAGGGGGTGGGCTGCCAGCTTAAGGCCGTCTTCAGGCTCAAAGTGATAAAGGAGCTGGACAGTACCTAAAGGCAGGTTGTTTTCTTTGAGGACTTCTATGGCCATTTCAGCGAAGATTCTCGTTGTCCCGGGATGTCCTGGATGAGCTTTGGCGATTACCGGGTTTCCGGAAGTTACTGCCGCAGCAAAATCGCCCCCCGCCACTGGATTAAACGCAAACGGAAAATTGCTGGGGCCGAAAATGACGACCGGGCCGCCAAGTGGTCCATGTTTGGAGCGGATGTTATTCTTTGTATCAATCGTTGCTCGGCACCAAGAACGGTCGCGGCAGGCTGCCGCAGCCTGGCGCAACTGATCGGTCGTCCTGGGGAGCTCGACGGATCGGAGTCTGGGTTCCCCCGGCAGAGCTGTCTCGAGAGAGGCGATTTGGATCAAGGCCTCTCTGTGCTTTTCGATCCGGTTGGCATAGGAATCTAAAAAACCGGCGACCTCTTTGGGAGGGATGGAGCGGAGCTCGGAAGCCGCTCTGTGCGAAGCTTGAAGAGCGTGGTCGATATCGTCGAAACTCGAGACAGGGTATTTTTCTTTGAGGTTTTTTTGGGTCGCTGGATTTGTCGCCGTAAAAAGGCCAACGGGAGCATGCGCTTTTTGCCAGACGCCGCCAATGAGCACGGGTTGGACTTCCATAGAATTCCTCCGCTTGCTTTTATATGAATTATAGTCAGGCTCATCTCGTATTGTCAATGAAAAGGCAAATATGAATAATAGAGGTTATCTTTTATTCAAGGAGTCCCGATGAGTCATTTCCTTGTTCTGGGTGCTGGAAAGATGGGGCTTGTCCTGGCCAAAGACTTGATTGAAAGCAGCCCCCAAAATATAGTGACGCTGGTCGATATCAGGACGCATCAACTGGAGAAAGCCAGGAAGTTTATCGCGAGCTCCAGGCTTGAGGTCTTACAGAGGGATATGGAAAATGAAGAGCAGAGAAAAAGTGTCTGTAAGGGCAAAGATGTCATTCTCAATGCTCTTCTTCACAGGCACAGCCTGCCCATTTTAGAGACGGCTATCCGCAGCGCCGTTCATTTTGTTGATCTGGCGGGCGAAGCACCTTTAGCCCGGATGTCCTATGATCAAGAAGCAAAGGGCAACTGTGTCACTGTCATCTCGGGAATGGGTGTATCGCCCGGGATCACCAATGTCCTCGTCGGGAGAGCCGTGCATCTTCTTGATGAAACGGAAAGAGCTCTCATTTTTTGTGGAGGGAACCCGGTCCACCCGCGGCCCCCTCTCCATTATAAAATTGTCTATGCCATTGATAGCCTTATCAATTTTTATCAGAGACCGGCCCTGATTATCAGACATGGCCAAGTTGAAGAAGTGGCTCCGCTCTCTGGCCTTGAACCCATCAGTTTCCCCCCTGATTTCCCCGACATGGAAGGCTTCTTCACCGACGGCTTGAGTTCATTGCTCCATACCATGAAAGGGAAAATACACGGAGACCTTTATGAAAAAACAGTTCGGCATCGAGGCCATGCTCAAGGATTCAGGACACTCCAAGAATGCGGCCTTTTCTGCACAGAACCAGTCCAAATAGGAGACCAGCGCGTTATCCCCAGGCAAGTTCTCGAGACACTCCTCGAAGAGAGGATGAAACTTGGGGAAGAAAAAGATGCTACCTTATTGCGAATCCTCGTTTTCGGGAAAAAATCAGGAGTTCCTCAAACGCATGTTTTCGAGATGGTTGATTATAACGATGCAGAAAAAAAATACACCTCTATGGCCAGGACGACGAGTTTTCCCGCATCGATTGCTTCCCAGATGATCGTCTCAGGTCAGATCTCAGTCAGGGGAGTTGTCTTTCCAGAAAGTGTTTTTAACCAGGATCTGTTCCCTCTTTTTATGGAGGGCCTAAAAAAGAGGGGAGTAGCCATCTCGCATGAAATAACTCCTGGAAAATGAGAAGGGGACTATTACCCGCCCGAATAGATGGGGCAGATGGCAATTCTGTCCCCGTCTTCGAGCTCCTCCTTTGGAGATATGGCTTTTCCGTTGCGGGTCACGATTTTCGGCCTCTGTTCTTGGATGTTGACAAGAGAAAGGAGTTGGCCGGCCGTGATTGGTTTTTCCAACTCGAGTTCTTTTTCACTGAACCCTGCCTCATAGATGAAGGGGCCAATAATTTTGATTTTGATTTTCATCACTTCCATTTTACCCCAAGAATAAGGTTTTGCCTGAGAGCTATTCGAGCTTGGCGTATTTTTCGACTTCGGCGGCTTCTTTGGCCAGACCTAATCCGAGGGCTGTTTTCTTGGTCGGGATCCCGCGCTTGTCCCAGCCCCGGATATCATAGAAAGAATCGAGCAACTTCTCGTACTTGTCCCATTCAAGGATCTTACCCGCGATCGGGCCTTCTTTGTCAGCATTGGACGGATCGAACCAAGCTTTCGGAGGATAATCTCTTGTCCTGTCCCAATTGGGGAATTCCCGTAGCCAGAAGAATTTCATCAGGGCATAGATCCTGTCGCTGACCTTGAAAAGGTCGGCGAGAGTCCAGTTCATACCTGTGATTTTGTTGAAGTAGTCGGCATAATGCTGAAGATCCCAGCCCAGCTCAATCCAGGGGAAGCGGCAGGCGACGATGAATTCGAATATCCCGCCGCGGATTCTCTGCAGTTCGATGACCTTTTGTGCCTTTTCCGGTCCGTAGGATTCCCGCGAGGTTTGGGTGATCTCAAACATGATCACCCAGGATTCTTTGTGATGAGCCCCGATCGGGCTTGTGGCGAAAGCCAGGGCCATGCCGGGAATGAACTTGCAGTTGTAGGCCGAACATTCAAGCCCTTTAACCTGCATGGCGTAGTCCATCGAATCCTGGCCGATTTTTTGAGCCATTCTCATTGTCCCCTCAGCCAAAATGTCCCCCGCTCCTTCCCGGTAGGCGGTCATCCTTAAGAGCTCTTTCGCTCGTTCTGCGTCTCCGAATTGAAAATTTCCTTTAATCGAACCGCGGTCGATAGCATCGGCATAAAAGCCTAGAACAGCTCCGGCCGATATCGTATCCAACCCATAATCATCGCAAAGATAGTTCAGGGACGCGACCTGGGGCAAATCAAAAATCTCGAGGTTGCTTCCCAGCATGCCGATGTTTTCATAATCCAGCTCGGATTCGCGGCCTTCGTGGTCATGAATGGTTATGCCACAGCGCATCGTGCAATTCGGACAACCATAGGTAGCGACACGGGCGTTGTTGAGCCGTTCACCATCAATTCTCCAGGCATCCTGGTGAGAGGTCTTCCTCATGTTTCTTACCGGCAGAGCGGCCACTTCATTGCACCAAGAAAGCACTCCAGTTGTTCCCTGAACTGACCATCCGGTTTTTTTATCTATCTCCCCGACTTTTCTTAAATCTTCCGCACCCAGCTTTTTCATTCCCAGAGGGTCGGCCATCGGGATGTCGTTTGTCCCTTTGACGACGATCGCTTTGAGATTCTTTGAACCCATTACGGCACCGATTCCAGGACGGCCTCCAGACCGCCCTTCCATGCTCCGGATCACCGCATAGAGCACTTTATTCTCACCGCCCTGTCCGATGGTGAGGATTCCCGCGGCCTTTCCGTATTTTTTATAAAGCCAACTCATCGTCTCATAAGTGCCTTTTCCCCAGATTTCGCCGGCTGGCAATATTTCCACCCGATCGTTGATGATATTGAGATAGACGGGAGAGCGGGCTTGTCCCTCGATAATCAGGCCATCATAGCCCGCCTTTCGGAGCTCGACCGTGACTCTTGTCCCCAGGTTTCCATCTCCATAGCCTCCGGTGAGCGGAGACTTGGCAGCCACAACGGTTTTGCCGGTATTCGGAGCGGGAATTCCAGCGATCGGCCCCAAAGCAACGACCAATTTGTTCTCCGGGCCCAAGGCATCAATTCCGGGTTTGAGTTCGTCCCAGAGGATTTTTAGGGCAAATCCCCGCCCTCCGATCCATGTCCTGGCAAATTCTTCGGTAAAGGATTCTTTTTTTACGGATTCTGTGGATAAGTTTATTCTTAGCAAATTGCCGGTCCAACCGTTCATTAGTGAAATCTCTCCTGATAAATTTTTTTATATAAATATGCCTATATCGGATAACATAGCCAGGTTTCTTAGTCAAGAGAAAAACCTTGCAGAAGCTACCCCAAAATTCCCCCGTCCCGATGATTTTCTATGTATCCAACAGACAGAGAAGAAATTAGCGAAAATTGAGGCCTATTTTTGGGGTAAGTTCTGCCTTCGTGAGCTTGAACTCGGCTTTCATTGTGTGCTATAAAAGCCTGAATAAAGCTTCTCTCCCTCTGGAGGGGCTGAACAATTTCCAGGCAAAGGCGTAGAATATATTAGGAGGAAGGTCATGAAAAAAAGACTTTTCCGCTCTCAAGCCCGGAAGATGCTCGGTGGGGTCTGCGGGGGCCTGGGGGACTATTTCGAGATCGATGTGACCCTCATCCGGCTGGTCTTTGTCGCCATCTCTCTGGTTACGGCGATCATCCCGATGGTGATCTTCTACCTGATCGCCTGGATCATCATCCCGGTCGAGGAGCCGAAGAAGGCGGGGTGATTGACTCATCAGCGGTAATTAGATATGAATTAGTCTGCCGGCTGGATCCCGGCCCCATATGATGATCAAGTCCGACCTTCCCTTCCAGCATATCGCGATAGAAGGCGTGCCGAAATCTCAGAAAACCAAGCTGGCTCAGGTGCTGGCTTCGCTCATCGGCGGCCGGGTCGTCCTCGACCGGACCGAAAATCCTTATCTTAAGGAGTTCTACGACGAGAAGGAGGGGGCCTCTTTCCTGACCCAGCTTGTCTTCCTGGTCAACCGCTACCACCAGCAGCTCCGGCTCTCCCAACGGGACCTGTTCGAAGATAGGGTTATCTGCGACTACCTCTTCGAGAAGGATAAGGTTTTTGCCTATCAGACGCTCAGCGACGACGAGCTGGTCGTCTATGACCGTATCTACGGAATCCTGGCGGAGAGGCTCCCCCGGCCTGACCTGGTGATCTATCTCCAGATTTCCCTCCCCACTCTGCTCAAGCGGATCGCCAAAGACGCAAATCCCATGGAAAAGAGCATCTCGGAAAAGTACCTGGGCGATTTGGTGGAAGCGTTCGACTATTTTTTCTTCAACTATCAGGCCGCGCCCCTGCTCGTCGTCAAGGCGGACGAGCTCGACCTGATGCGGGAAGAGGAGATCGCCGACGTCGTCGCCAAGGCCGGCCAGGTAAAAAAGGGGCCCCTGTACTATGTGCCGGAGAGCTATGCCCATAGGGATTCCCGGAAAAAATAGAAATGATGGAACAGTCGAAAGCATGACTTTACCTCAATCCCGCGGCTGAGGCGGGATGGGGAGAAAGGAACGAACATGTCTGAGCCAACCGACGGAGCGGTGACCATACCGCATCTTCTTGAGAAAAAATCGCGGGGGGAAAAAATCGTCGCTTTGACAGCCTACGATTTCCCCACCGCCCTGATCCTGGATGAGTCCGGTGTCGACATCGTCCTGGTGGGCGATTCCCTGGGCATGGTTGTGCTGGGTTATGAAAACACCATCCCCGTGACCATGGACGAGATGATCCATCACACCAAAGCGGTCGCCCGGGCCGTGCGGCGAGCCCTGGTCGTCGGCGATATGCCCTATTTCTCTTTCCACCAGACGGAGGAGCTGACCATCGCCAACGCCTCTCGGTTCCTCAAGGAGGCCGGCGCCAAAGCGATCAAGATCGAGGGCGCCTCGAAGAGGAGGCTGAGACTTATCGAAGCCCTGGTCGAAGCCGAGATCCCGGTCATGGGACATGTCGGGTTGACGCCCCAGTCCATCCACCATCTCGGCCAGTTCAAAGTCAGAGGAAAGGAACCGGAGGAAGCGCGGCGAATCTGCGCCGATGCCCAGAACCTGGAGCGGGCGGGCGTCTTCGCTGTCATCCTGGAGTGTATCCCGCAGGACCTGGCCGAGAGGGTCACTGCGAAGCTGAAGGTTCCGACCATCGGGATCGGCGCCGGGCCCCATTGTGACGGCCAGATCCTCGTCTTTCATGACCTAGTGGGGTACTCCACAGGATACATCCCGAAATTCGTCAGGAGATACGCGGACCTGCAGGAGGTCATCAGCCAGGCGGTCAGGAAATACGCGGAAGACGTCAAGGCAGGAGCTTTTCCGGACGAAAAGCACTCCTATCACCGGAAGAAACGAAGCCAACGATGAGGACCGTAACCACGATCGCCGGAATGAAGGCCGCCGTCGCCGAGGCGAGGGCGAAAGGAAGGACCATCGGATTCGTGCCGACAATGGGGTACCTGCATGAAGGCCATCTGAGCCTGGTGCGGGAATGCTGGAAGAGCGCTGACCTGACCGTGGTCAGTATCTTTGTCAATCCTCTGCAGTTCGGTCCCCAAGAGGATTTCCACCGCTACCCCAGGAATCCGGAGCGGGATGCGGCGTTGCTGGAAAAGGAAGGGGTCAACATCCTCTTTCTCCCGAAGAACCGGGAGATGTATCCGGAAGGATACCGGACCTCGGTCGAGGTCGCCGGGCTCCAGGACAAGCTCTGCGGCCGGTCGCGGCCGGGCCATTTCAAGGGAGTGGCGACGGTCGTCCTCAAGCTATTCAACATCGTCCGGCCGGACTATGCCTTCTTTGGACAGAAAGATGCGCAGCAGGTTGTCATTCTGCGGAGAATGGTGGAGGATTTGAACGCGGATGTGGAAATCAGGGCGATGCCGATCATCCGGGATCCGGATGGACTGGCGATGAGCTCCCGGAATGCCTACCTCAGCGCCAAAGAGCGCGGGGCCGCTCTCGTCCTGTCCAAGAGCCTCGATGAAGCCCATCGGATGTTTGAGAAAGGGGAGCGGGCGGCCGGCGCGATTCGAGAACGCATATCCAAGGCCATCGCCGCTGAACCTCTGGCCCGGATCGATTACGTGGAGATCGTCGACCCCAGCTCTCTTGAGGGTGTCGAACGGATCGACGGCGAGGCACTCGTCGCCCTGGCTGTCTATGTCGGGAAGACGAGGTTGATCGATAATACGATCCTTGGATCGACAAAGGACAAGAAATGAAAAGAATCATGCTCAAGGCCAAAATCCATCATGCCCGGGTAACTGAGACAAATCTCAATTATGAGGGGAGCCTGGCGCTCGATGAAGAACTGATAACGGCGGCCGACATGCTGCCCTATGAAAAAGTCCATGTCTACAATGTCTCGAACGGGGAGCGGTTTTCGACCTACCTCATCAAGGGGGAGAAGGGCTCGGGGAAAGTCGGCGTTTTCGGGGCCGCGGCCCGTCGGGCCCGGGTCGGCGACACGCTGATCATCGTTTCCTATGTGATCCTGGACGAAGAGGAAACCGAGTTCTTCATGCCCAAGATCCTGCTTCTGGGTGCTGACAACAAGATCGCCCAAATGAAATAGGAGCAGACGGAATACCTCGGGCAGGCAAGAATCCTGTGGTTGGGGACGAGCTCTCGGCTTTAGTCTGATAGAAAGAGGGACCGATGGCCAGAAAAGTACAGAGCAAAAGGACTCGCCAGGAAAGTGATTTCCTGGGAAAGGTGAAGGTTCCGGACGGCGCCTATTACGGGATCCAGACCGTCCGGGCGGCGCAGAATTTCCCGATCAGCGGGCTGAGGGTACATCCGGAAATGGTCCGGGCGATGGTCCTGATTAAGAAAGCCGCGGCTCTGGCCAATGCCGAGCTCGGCCAGCTGGAGAAGAGAAGGTCGGCCGCGATCGTCCGGGCCTGTGATGAGATCATCGGCGGAAAATTCGCCGACCAGTTCATTGTGGACGTCTTCCAGATGGGAGCGGGCACATCCTTCCACATGAACGTCAACGAGGTCATCGCCAACCGGGCAGGGGAGATCATGGGAGGGAGGAGGGGAGAGTACCGTCTGGCTCATCCCAACGACCACGTTAACAAGGGCCAGAGCACCAATGATGTCTATCCGACGGCCATGCGCCTGGCAGCTGCTTTCCTGTTGCGGGATCATCTCCTGCCGAGGTTGAGAAATCTCGAAGCAAGTTTCCGGGATAAAGCCGGGGAATTCGATCATATCGTGAAATCGGGGAGGACCCACCTCCAGGATGCCGCCCCAGTTCGGTTGGGCCGGGAATTTATGGCCTATTCCAAAGCGCTGGGCAGATGTGGGAAGTTTATTGATAAGGCGGGCCAATCGCTGCTCGAACTCGGGATCGGAGGCAGCGCTGTGGGGACTGGGCTCAACACAGCGCCGGGTTACCGAGAGAAGGTTATCCGCCATCTCGCCGGGATGACGGGTCTGAAGCTCAGGCCGGCCGATGACCTGATGGAAGCGATGCAGAGCATGAGGCCGTTCGTCGAGGTCTCGGCTGCGCTGCGCAGCTTGGCCGTCGAACTCAACCGGATCGCCAACGACCTTCGTCTTCTTGCTTCGGGACCGCGCACGGGTTTGGGAGAAATTAGCGTTCCTGCGGTCGCGCAGGGATCTTCCATCATGCCCGGAAAGGTCAACCCGTCGATGCTGGAGATGATGAACATGGTCTGTTACCAGGCGATGGGCTGCGACCTGGCCGTCTGTGCGGCCTCTCAGGCCGGCCAGTTCGAGCTCAACGTCATGATGCCGGTCGTCGCCTTTAACCTCCACCTGATGATCGAGATCATGGGGAACGCAATCGAGTTGGTCAGGACAAAGTGCATCGAGGGAATCAGAGCGGACGAAGGGCGGTGCCTGGAATACGCCGAAAAGAGCCTCGGCCTGGCCACGGCGCTTTCTCCAAAGCTCGGCTACGCCCGCACCGCCGAGATCGCCAGGGAAGCTCTGAAAAGGGGCAAGACTGTCCGGGATATCGCGGTGGAGAAAGGAATCCTGACTCGGACGGCGGCCCAGCGGCTGTTGGACCTAAAAAAGCTAACCGAGCCCCCTGGCCGGGCCGCAATGCCGGGCAAGAGAAAAAGACGATAGTTTTCTTCTTTTCTTGCATATATGCCACCGAACCTGAGTTCGACCCCCTCCGGTCCGACCCGCGCTTCGCTCAGATCGTCAAAAAGGTCGGCTTCCCGATCGAATAAGATCAATAAATCCGGCGTCGATAATCTTGGCCTACCGCCCGGAGAGGCGATCGAGTTCACGCAATACGATTGCCTGCACGCGCTGTGCGCGGATGCGGCGCGCCCATTGTCCCGCTTTCGCGAAGCTGAACGAGCCCGGGAATTCGAGTTCGGAAAAATTCCCGTATTGCTTCTTGCGATGCGCGGACAGATAGAGACTGTCGACGAGAGCCTTTTCCGCCGAAGCGAGCAGGAAAGCACGGTCCGGTCCGTTCCAATCGAAACCGGCGAACATACCGGGAGAGATCTGGTGGATCCGGAAGGTCCCGAGCGGCGTTCGGATCGTCCGTGAATGAGCGGTTGAAGCGATCGTGTTCACTTGAGGGGTCTGTTCGATGATCCCATGAAGATGCAGGGCGCTCAAAAAAGAGACATAGGCCCGGTGACCGGGGACCAGAAAGGAGACAAGCGAATATGCGCTCAACCGGTCGCCGTCCGCTTCCGCCCACAATCCCCTCCGGATCTTGATGAGGATCCCCTGCTCGGTTAAATAGCGCAGCCCTTGACTCGTCGTCGATAAGGACTTCCCGGCCAGAGCGGATAGCTCCCGCGTCGTAAAGACGGGCCGCCGGAGCTTCCGGACGAATTTGATCAGGGGTTCTCTTGGCTTACCGTTCACAAAGGCCCTCTAAATATCGCGCGACCCGCAGTTTGATGTCGTCCCAGACCTCCGGCCGGTCATAATGGGCCCGGTCATCGATCGACAGGTACGAAAGCACCGTGTCCCGAAACACGGCGAAATCCACTTCGGAGACCCTTTCCTGGGCTTTGCGGCAAAGGGAGCGGCTCGGGACCGTGGAGGCAGAAGGCCCGGGCCCGATCCGGGAGATCAAGACGTGAAAATCGAAAATGTCGCGGGCTTGGGCGGCCGGCCGGGAGGCCGGATCTCCCTGATGCCAAATGGCCTCAACTGATCGGTGAAGGCCGGACTCGACAGGATCCCCCCGACGAGGCCCTTCAGCCGATCGACGTCGGGAGACGCGACGTCCAGGTCCATGTCCTCGGAGAAGCGGACGCTTCCGAAAAAAACCGCATATTGACGCCGCCCTTTAGGGCGTATGATTTCGGGGAGAGTTTCCCCCCCCCAATCGGCGCAGGAACTCGAGGTGAAAGATCTCGCGAAGCTGGAAAGGGTCGAAAATAAAGGCATTCATATATGTAATGCAATTTATCTATAGTTTAATTACAAGACATATTCAGAATCTGAAAGCGAACTTGAGCTGGACCCAGCGCGGCAGATGGCGCGCCCAGACCTGGCCGAACAAATCGTTGTCCTCCCGCCCGGCCTTCAGGAAAAAGCACAAAGAATCCCAGATCGGACCATCCTTCTTTGAATTCACCCCGGTCGCATGTCCGCTTCAGAGCAATCTACAATCTAAGTTTTGCCAGAAGCACCTTGAATCGGGGATCTTCACGCAGGGGATCGAACATGCGCAGCACTTTTAAGTATTCGATCCAGTGATCTCTGATTTCATAGGCTTTTTCCAAATATTCAAAAGCCCTGTCTTTTTCGCCCAGGCGCGCGTGGATCACGGCTACAGCCACTGGAGAGACATATGTCTTTTTCGATATTTCCTCTAATTCATCAAGCACCCTTTTGGCCTCTCCGGGTTTCCCGGCCATCGCATAGGCATATCCCAGTGAAGCTCTGGCAATACTTGCTCCCCGCGTGAGCTCGATCGCTTTTTGAGCTTCGATCAAGGCTTCCTCAAATCTTCCCATTTCGGGGTAGGTCCACCAGCCCAGAAAAAAGTGAGGTGGGAAGAATGTGGGGTCGTTCTTGATTATATTATTGAATTCCCGAACGGCTTGATCATAAAGGCGCGTTTGATAAAGCGTCACCCCGAAAACCAGGTGGAATTGGCTGGAAAGAGGCTCAAGGTCTATGGCTTTCTTGGCCTCGGCCATTGATTCCACCCAGCGGTCCATGGCGCCCAGATAAAGGGCATACCAATGATGCGCATTGGCATACTCAGGGTTGAGCTCAATAGCCCGTTTAAACTCTTGCTCCGCTCCTTCCCAGTCCCACTCGTATTTGTCTTTAATGAAGGCTCTGGAAGTATGACCCTCGGCCAAGCTGTCATCCAGATCGATTGCCGTTTGGGCTGCTGCCAAAGCTTTAGGAAATGCTTCCTGGGGAGCGAGGAAATAGAACCCCAGGTTGCCGTAGCAGTCAGCGATGCCCGAATACGCCAGAGCGTAGTCCGGGTCTTTTTCGATCGCCTTCTGGAAGCATTGCATACCCTTCTGAATTCCATCGAGGGTCCGCTGGAACCAAAAGTGCCGTCCCTGCAGGTAGAGATTAAAGGCCTCGGCATCCTGAGTGTGGTGCTTGATCAGAAGTTTTTTCTCTTCACCAATGAGGTTGATCTTTAGGCTGTTGACGATGGCCAGGGTGATTTCGTCCTGAATGGCAAAAATGTCTTCAATGTTCCGATCGTATCGGTCTGACCAGAGGTGGTAGCCATCAGCGACATCGACGAGCTGGGCGGTGATCCGGATTCTGTTGGCGGCCTTGCGGACGCTTCCCTCGAGCACTGTCGCCACACCCAGTTGTCTTCCGATTTCTCGGACATCGATATCTTTGCCTTTGAAAGAAAACACTGAGGTCCGGGCCACGATTTTCAGCTCTTTGATTTTGGTAAGGGCGTTGATGATTTCGTCGGCGAGTCCGTCGCAGAAATATTCCTGGTCACGCTGTGGACTCACGTCGGCAAATGGAAGAACAGCGATGCAGTTCCTTTTTTCCGTCGTGGTTTTTTCAGGCTGGGCCCTTGGGGAGCCGAACGCAGGCGCGGTTGCGGTGATGGCTAACTCAATGTCGGCTAATTCCTGCTTGAGCTCGTCTGTAGTCTGATACCTCTTTGCTGGTTCCTTTTCCAGGCACTTAAGAATCACTCGGCTCAGGCTCTGAGGCACTTGAGCATTAAGCTCCCCGGGATCCTTCGGCCTTTCCGCCTGGTGCTTCATGACAATGCTAAGGGGTGTTTCTCCCTCGAAGGGGACACGGCCCGTGACCATCTCGTAAAGAATCACCCCAAGTGAGTAAATATCTGACCGCCCATCCACATCCTTCGCTTCGGCTTGCTCCGGAGACATGTAATCAGGGGTTCCTATGATTGTTCCAGTGCCTGTTATCCCTTTTGTTTGAAGCGAGCAGGCAATCCCGAAATCCATAATTCGGGCATTCCCATCCTTATCAATCATGATGTTGCTGGGTTTTAAATCACGATGTACAATCCCTATTTTATGGGCTTCCGCCAGACCTTCGCAGATCTGCTTGGCAATGTGAATGCTAGTTCCCATCGCCAATTGTCTTGACATTCTGATCATGCTCCCCAGGTCTTCACCCGGAACATACTCCATCGTAACGTAATAGGACCCCTTCTCCTCACTGAGGTGGTACATGCGGCCAACGTTCTTATGGACAATCTTGCGGGCAATCTTGAGCTCGTTGCTGAATCGTTCCAAGGTCTTTTTATCCGAGACGATATCGAGTCTGATGAACTTCAGGGCCACATCTTCGTTGAGTTTCTTGTCCAGCACCCTATAGACCTTTCCCATTCCACCTGTGCCGAGCTCCTCGATGATTTCATATCTTCCTGCAAAGGTTGTTCCCCGCGTAAATTCCTCGGTGGGTGTTTCTAATGTCACGGTACGTGAAGGAGTCTTTTCAGATGGCACAAGCTGGGTTCCGCAATCCGCACAAAAGCGGGAAGTATCAGGATTTGTCAGCTGGCATTTGGGGCATTGAATTGCCACTCGCTTCCCCTATAATAGGTTGATGAAAGATAACACCAATAGAATGACAAGTCAAATAGGCACGCTGACGTCAATTTACTGTCGTTCGAAACGGGCGGTGACCTGTGTTTCGGCGTCGACGTAGATGCGGATCGCCGTTTCTTTTCCTTGACCGGGCCTTCCCAGCCGATAAACTTGTGGGGCTTGCCCTCATAAACCTTCGTGAGGAAGTACAGATCCCGGCTCGAAAAGATGTCAAGGACAGTCGGGAATTGTCGAAGGCGGGCCAGAAGCCGCAGCGCGGGTTGCCGCAGTCAAGGCGTCGTTGCGAGGAGCGAAGCGACGTGGCAATCTCATGCCCTTTGCGAGGCACTTTGGGATCACCACGGGGACGATCAGCCCGTCTGGCTCATCCACGGCGATCCCGAAATTGTAGTACTTCTTGAAACAGACTCGCGCATCCGCGGCGGGGTTTCTTGTCCGGATATGCTCTCGAGTGCCGGCCTTCATGGTTCTTCGTGACTATTGACATCGCCATGCGGCCGGCCATATACTTCCGACATGGATAGGCGGAGAGATTTATCGTCCGGAGCGGGAATTCATCGCGTCGTAGAAAACGGAAACTCCTATCATTGGTGCGAGAAATTTTCGAGGAGGGTGAATGACGATAGAGCAGGCGAGAATTCGGTACAAAGAGTTGGGGTGAAGCCATGACGGATTCACCCCGGGAGAGAGAGGTTAGGAAAATATGAAAGGCGGGTCAAAACGAATGAAAAAGAGACTATTCTTGCTTTTCCTGATCGTTTGTTTGTCGGTCGCTGGAATGGCTTTCGCCCAGCTCACTCCGGAAGGGAGGATCATCGGTAAGGTCATGGACGACCAGGGGAATCCTCTTCCCGGGGTGACGATTGAAGCGACCAGCCCCAAGCTGGTCGGAAAAGCTTCCACGGTCACCGATGTCACCGGGACCTACCGTCTGATGGCTCTTCCGTCCGGAGATTACGAGATTATTTTTTCGCTTCCCGGGTTTAAGAAGCTCCTCAGAAAGAACGTTTATCTGCAATTATCCCAGACCATGGTCCTGAACGAGACATTGGAACAGGCTGCGGTCGAAGAGCAGGTCACGGTCGTCGGCCAATCCCCTCTGATCGATGTCAAGAGCACGGTCAAGGGCATGACGATGACCAAGGATATCTTCCTGTCGCTTCCCCGCGGGAGGTCCTTCGATTCCCTCATCAGCGCTATCCCTGGCGTTCAAAATGAGGACGTCAGCGCCGGTATTTCGGTCGACGGCGCCTCGGGTGCGGAGAACATGTTCTATGTCGACGGCGCTGATGTGACGGACTTTCATCTGGGCATCAGGGGCCAGAACGTCGTCCTGGAGCTCCTGGACGAGGTTAAAGTCACGGCCTCCGGTTACAACGCCGAGTACGGCGGCTCGATGGGCGGTGTCATCAACGTCATCAGCCGGTCCGGAGGGAATGAGTTCCACGGCGACATTATGACCTTCTACGAGAACAATAGGCAGTGGATGCAGGGGGGGGCCAGGGACTACCTCAGACAGGACCCGGACGACTATACAATCTGGGAATATGCGAACAACGACACCCTCTACTTCAACGGCGGGAAGGACAGGGATCGCTATAATCGGTACGAAGGGGTCTTCAGCCTCGGCGGCTACATCCTCAAGGACAAGCTGTGGTTCTTCGGCTCCATCAACCCCATTTACTACCAAACGGCGGCTCAGAGGGATTTCAACTACCGGGAGGGGCCGTTCTCCACGTTCAAGAATAAGAACGCCGTTTACAACGGCTCCATCAGGCTTTCGGCCGCCCCCCTGAAAGGGCTCCGGCTGTCGGCCAGCTTCATCAACAATTTCAGCAAATATCGGGGGTCCCTCCCGAGCATCCAGGGCTACGACGACTCAGAGTACGAATGGGGGAAAGAGGGCTATGACTATCCCAACTGGACCGCCGCGCTGAGCGCGGATTATTCCATCGGGAACAATCTGCTCATCAGCTACAGGGGCGGCTGGCATCTGCAGAATACCACCAATCAACAGATTGTGCCCCCGGACAGTTCGACTTATCAATTCAGTTATTCGAACATGCCCTACGCGAATGATCCCTTCTATGTTGCCAATCCGGACCTGCTCCACTCCTCCGGCTGGTCCAATGCATGGACCTTTCGCGATACTCAGAAGGTCCTGCAGGATAAGATCAGCAACAACATTGATGTCTCCTACTACCTCAACTGGATGGGTGAGCACGCTCTGAAGGCCGGCATCGGCTATGCCTATCTTCATGAGGACGTTTTTAATTCCTCTACCCACCCCAGGGTCTACATGGGCTTCGGAAGGACCACCTATGCTTTGGGCTTTCCTGTAGGCGTCGGTGCCGACCCCGGTAGCCTCAATTACGGCGCTTACGGGTACTATTATATCCGGGGTTCCTGGACCCAACCTGTTAACGGAGGCGCCTGGAACATCCATGCCAACAACTGGTCGCTCTACGCCCAGGATTCCTGGACGATCAAGAACAGGCTGACCATCAACTTCGGCGTCAGGGCCGAGAGCCAATACATCCCGTCCATGACCACCGACACCTCGTACACGGACTTCACGGAAAAGCCCGTCAAGTTCGATCTGGGGCAGATGCTGGCCCCCCGGGTGGGCGTGGTCTACGACGTCTTCGGGGATTCCAGCCTCAAGGTCTTCGGAAGCTTCGGCATCTATTACGACGTCATGAAGCTCTACATGGCCGAACTCACCTTCGGCGGCTGGAAGCGCAAGCAGGACTATTATTCTCTCACGACCCCTGATTGGACGCAGATCGGGGCGAGCGGCAACTTCAACGACAGGGCCAGTCAGG
Source organism: Candidatus Aminicenantota bacterium (assembly GCA_017886205.1). Taxonomy (GTDB): domain Bacteria; phylum Acidobacteriota; class Aminicenantia; order Aminicenantales; family UBA8522; genus UBA8522. Next base: position 103,883 of record JAFNEO010000021.1, read on the forward strand.
AAGCCGGCGGCCACTACGCCGGATCCCTCGATTTCCTGCCGCCGTCGTTCGGCCGGGTCGATCCGGACCTGAAACCGACCGGCCAGAGGGAGATCTCCTTCGGCGCCGAGAAGAAGCTGATGGAGTACCTTTCCCTTTCCGTCCGCTTCGTTAATAAGCACCTCCTGCGGACGATCGAGGACGTCGGCGTGTTCGAAACTGTGCTCAATCCTGACGGCACTACGGACCTGACGGAAACCTTCTACATCACCAACCCCGGCTTTGGCTGGTCCCGACCGGTCTCCCAGGGCGGAAAGTTCACCGACGAATACTGGGCCTGCCCGAAAGCGACAAGGGAATATTACGGCCTGAACGTCTCCCTGGAAAAGAGGTTCAGCAACAACTGGCAGGGCGGGATCAACTATACCCTGAGTCGGGTGGCGGGGAATTACTCCGGCCTGGCCACCTCCGACGAGGTGTCCGGCGGCGTCGGCCGCATCGGCCCGAACGTTGAGCTGTACTACGACGACTGGTTCATCATGTATGACGCCAACGGGGACGTTCTAAGCGGCGCCCTGCCCCAGGACAGGACCCATTACCTCAAGGCTTACGGGGCCTATTCCTTCCCGTTCGGGTTGACTGTGGGCATGATCGCCTACGGCCGGAGCGGCCTGCCTTTGACGACCAAGCTCTTGCTCAACGACAGGTATATTTATCCCGAGAACCGCGGGGACCTGGGCCGTCTGCCGTTCACCTTCTGGGCCGATGTCTACCTGGACTACACCTTCAGGCTCGGTGACAAGTACCGGGCTTCCGTCAACCTCCAGATCAATAACGTGACCAGCACCAGCACTATTCAGAGCCAGCTCGCCGATCTCAACCTGGACGGCGTCTACGCAGACTATCCGCAGATCCTCGACGGAACCCTGGCCCGTGACTACCAAGCGATGGTCGTGGACGCGGGCGATACGAATTCCGGATTCGGCATGTGGGAGACCCGATTCGCCCCGTGGTCCGCGCGACTGGGCTTTAAGTTTTCCTTCTGATCGAGGCGCTCAGGGCCTGACATTCACGAGGGCCCGCCCTTCTGATGAAGGGCGGGCCCTTTTCTTGACACTTGAGGGGGGAGTTTTATACTCTGATTCCATCATTCGGAATGGCACAGAGCCTTCCTCCGGCTCAGGCAGTGGACGATAGAGCGCTCTCTGACGACTCGATGTTGCGAACGGGCCTTGATACGGCTTGAGAATTAATGAGTAAGAAAAGATCTCAAAAGAAGGGAGCTTCGGCATCGGGTAAAGCCCGGTTTCATGCTGCCGCGGCCGAAAAAAAGAAGGCCTGGCGAGAGGCTCAGGGCCGGAAATCTGGCGGCCGCTCCAGATTGATCTGGTGGATTACCGGGACGGTCACGGGGCTATGCATTCTGGTCTATTTCTTGGTGATCAAGCCGGGGAGAGGACAGGTCAGGCTGTCAGGCGCTCTTGCCGACAATGTCCTGCTGATCACACTGGACACCACGCGGGCGGATCATCTGGGGTGTTATGGTTATAAGCCGGCCAAAACCCCCCATCTCGACAGGCTGGCCAGGGAGGGCGTCCGGTTCGCCCGGGTCTATTGTCCGGCTCCGCTGACCTTGCCTTCTCATTCTTCGATCATGACCGGCCTCTATCCTGTGACGCACGGGGTCCGCAATAATGGCCATTATCTCCCCTCCGGAATCAGGACCCTGGCGGAGATCCTGAAAGGGCGGGGCTACTCCACCGCGGCTTTTGTCTCCTCTTTTTCGGTGGATTCTCGGTTCGGGCTTGGTCGAGGCTTCGACGTTTATGACGACACGTTTCGGTCGGAGTTGCCCTTCAAGACCCAAAATGCGGAGCGCCGGGCCGAGGAGACCTTTGCCAGGTTCTCCCGATGGCTGGAGAACAATGGAAAGAACAGGTTCTTCGGCTGGGTCCATTATTATGACCCGCATCTGCCTTATGACCCGCCGCCGCCGTACAAAGAGGAATTTGACGGAGATCCTTATGACGGCGAAATCGCTTATATGGATCAATACGTGGGCGCTGTTCTGGAGCGGCTGAAGGAAAAAGGGATCCTGGAGAGGACGATCATCGTCATCGCCGGCGACCATGGGGAAGGGCTGGGCGATAAGGTGGAGACAGGTCATGGGATCTTCCTGTACGAAGAGACCCTCAGAGTCCCGCTCATTCTCTATAACCCCGCGGTCTTCCCTTGTTCTCAGGTCATCGAAAGCCAGGTCAGGCTGGTCGATGTCGCTCCGACCATTCTGGAGATCATCGGTTTGAAGAACGAAGCCGCGGGAATGACCGGACAAAGCCTGGTCGCCTGGCTCAGGGGCAAGAGCAGGAAGGACCTCAACAGCCTGGTGGAGACCTTTTACCCCCGGGAGAACTTCGGCTGGTCGGAGCTGGTCGGACTGGTCTCGGGGCGCTGGAAATATATCCAGTCCCCGCGGCCCGAGCTTTATGACGTGAAGAACGACCCCGGGGAAAGGGAAGACCTGTATGCTTCTTCGGCCGGCAAGGCCGGCGAATTGAAAAAAAAGCTGGAACAGGAGCTTCTCGGTTCAAGCGCCGGCAATAGGTCGGCAAACGAACGGACGGTCGTCAGGCCCGAAGACCAGGAACGACTCAGGTCTCTGGGTTACGTGAACTTCGCCCCGGCCAGACCCGGATCGACCTTTCCCGACCCGAAAGAAAAGACCGATCTGCTCAGGCTGATCCAGCAGGCTCAGGCGTATGAGCTCGAGGAAAGATATGCCGAGGCCGAGCAGGCCTATCTCAAGGTCCTGGTGGACATCCCTGATTCTCCCGCTGGCTACGTCAATCTGGCCATCGCTCAGGCGCTTCAGAAAAAATTCGACCGCGCCATAGAGACCCTAAACAGGGGCATATCCAGGATCCCGGACTCCGAGATCCTCCTCGTCCGCCTAGGGCATACTCATCTGGTCAGCGGCAGGTCCCGGGAAGCCTTCGAGACAATGAATAAGGTCCTGAGTCTGAACCCTCGAAACGTCGATGCTCTGACCGTCTGCGCCGGAATCCTGGATTCGGAGGGTCGCAAAGAAGAGGCCCGCTCCTACTATGAGCGGGCTCTGGCCATCGAGCCGGAAAGCCGGTATTTGAGGATGAACTATGCGGGGAATCTGGCTTCTAGCGGCCGATTGAGAGAAGCAATCGGAATTTATAAGAGATTGATCGATGATTTTCCCGAGGAACAGGCCTTCTTACAATACGCCGGTATCGCTCATTCTTACCTCGGCGAATATGACCTGGCGGTTTCTTACCTGAAACAGGCCCTGGCCATTCAGCCCACGGCGGTCGGCTATTTTAACCTGGCCGTGGCTTATGAAAAGTCCGGGAATATTCGAGAAGCGGTGAAGTATTTCAAGCTTTACCTGGAAAATTCTCGGGGGGAGAGCGAGACCAGCATCAGAAAGGCCAAAGCCGAGCTAGAACGCTTGGAAAAGGAATAAAGCTGAGTGAAGGTCTTTGTATAGATCATGGCTCGAAAAGATGTCATGGACAGTCGGGAATTGCCGGAGGCGGGCAAAGCCGCAGCGCGGATTTATTCTTTGCCCTCAACCACACGCTTGAGGAATTCGGCGCTTTCAAGTTTGGCTACGAGGTCGTTCATGAAACGGGCGGCTTCGGCGCCGTCGATCACCCGGTGGTCAAAGGATAGACATAAGGGGAGGGTTTTGACGGCCGTGACTTGGCCGTTTTTCACCCGAACGCGGTCCTTGATCTTAAGCGTCGCCAGGATGGCGACCTCGGGGTAGTTGATGATGGGCGTTGCGGCCTCGCCGCCGATTCCTCCGACATTGGTAATAGAAAAGGTCCCGCCCTTCAGGTCGGCCAGGTCCAGGGACCTCTTCTTGGCGGCCTCGGCCACAGTCTGGATCTCACCGGCCAGGTCGAAGATCGATTTCTGGTCCACCCCCTTCACTACGGGGACGATCAGCCCATCGGGCACATCCACGGCGACCCCGAAATTGTAGTACTTCTTGACGATGATCTCTTCGTCCTCGTCGTTAAGCGTCGCGTTGAGCAGGGGATGATTTTTGATGGCGGCCAGAAGGGCTTTGACGATGAAAGGAAGATAGGTCAGCTTGACGCCCTTTTCCGCTGCTTGCGCTTTCAGGCTCTCCCTGATCTTCACAAGCTCGGTGACATCGGCCTCGTCGAAGTGAGTGACGTGGGCGGCCGTCGAAACAGACTGATGCATCCGCTTCGCCGTCGCCCGCCTGACTCCCCGCAGAGGAATCCTCTCCAGCTCGCCATAGAAATCGAACTTCTCTTTGATTTTAAAAGCCGGCTTCTTTTCCTCCGCCGGGGCTGCCGCGACGGCCTTGGCTTCCCGGACGTCCTCTTCGGTTATCCGACCCTGCGGGCCGGTCCCTCTGACGCTCTTGAGGTCCACTCCGAGCTCCAAGGCGAGCTTGCGGACCTTTGGGGTGGCCAACACCTCCCGGATCTCTTCTCTGCTCTCTGGGACGATACCGACGACAGAAGGCCCAGTGGCTGGAGCCGCTTTTTCTTCCGCCTTCGCTTCCACCGCCCCCTCGATGACCGATTCCCCCTTTTCGCCGATCGTCACCAGGACCTGTCCGACCTTGACGATATCCTTTTCTTTGACGTGGACCTTGAGGACCGTTCCCTCATAGGGAGAGGGCATCTCGACCACGGCCTTGTCGGTTTCGATTTCGGCCAGGGTCTGGTCCTCCTTGACCTCGTCCCCTTCCTTGACCAGCCAGCGGACGATCTCGCCTTCAGTGATCCCTTCCCCGACATCGGGAAACCTGAATTGTTTGGCCATGTTTAGGACTCCAGGATCTTTTTAATTCCCCGGGCCACGCGCTCGGGGCTGGGATAATAATAGTCCTCTCCCTTTGCCAATGGAACCGTGATGTCCTGCCCGGTAATACGCAGGACGGGCGCTTCCAACTGGAACATGGCCCTCTCGGCCACGAAAGCGGCGATCTCAGCCCCCAGGCCGCAAGTCTTGGGCGCCTCGTGAACAACCAGTAGACGTCCGTTCCGCCTGACCGATTCCAGGACGGTCTCTCGGTCGAGAGGCGCCAACGTCCTCAGGTCGATGACCTCGGGAAAGATCCCATCCTTTCCCACGATCTCGGCGGCTTGTTGGGCGACCGGGATCATCGCGCCCCAGGCCACGACGGTCAAGCCCTCGCCCTCGCGAACGACTTTCGCTTGGCCGAGTGCGACTTCGTAGGGCTCTTCGGGCACTTCCTGGCGCCCGGCCCGGTAGAGCTTGGTCGGCTCCAGGAAGATGACTGGGTCTTCGTCCCGGATGGAGGCGATGAGGAGGCCTTTGGCGTCATAGGGCGTTGAGGGGACGACGACTTTCAGGCCGGGGATCTGACAGAAAAGAGCTTCCGTGCTTTCCGAATGGTGTTCCAGGGCCTTGACTCCGGCCCCGTAGGGCGTCCGGATGACAATGGGAACGGTGAACCGTCCACGGGACCGGTTCCTGAGTCGGGCGGCATGAGCGATGATCTGGTTCATGGCCAGGTAGATGAACCCCATGAACTGGATCTCGGCGATCGGGCGGAGCCCGGCGACTGCCATCCCGATTGAGGCACCCACGATCGTCGATTCGGCCAGCGGTGTATCGATGACGCGCTCGGGCCCGAACTTCTCGAGCAGTCCTTCAGTCAGCCGAAAAACCCCTCCGTCCACAGCGATGTCTTCTCCCAGCGCGACGACCCTCAAATCTCTCTCCATCTCTTGGTGCATCGCCTGGTTGAGCGCCTGGACCATGTTGAGCCTCATCTCGGACCTCCCTTGAGGAGGTCGCGGAGCTCGGCCAGCTGGTCATTGAGCTCGGGAGTCATATCTTTGTAGGTATGGATGAAGAGATCCTCGGGGCGGGGAGGAGGGGTGCTTTCGGCCTCTTCAAGGGCCTTGCTGATCAATACCTCGGCCTCTTTTTGAACGCGGTCCTCGAAGGACTCATCCCAGAGGCCTTTGTCTTTCAAATAGAGCCTGAATCGCTCGATCGGGTCCCGCCGGGACCAGTCGTTGACCTCGGTCTCCTTCCGGTACCGTGAGGCGTCGTCCGAGGTGGTGTGATTGCCCATCCGGTAGGTGAACGCTTCGATCAGGGTGGGCCCTCCTCCGGAACGGGCCTTCTCCAGCGCCTCCCTGGTCAGTATATACATCGCTAGAACGTCATTTCCGTCGGCTCGGATTCCATCGAACCCGTAAGCGTTCGCTTTCTGGGCGATGGTCTCCGCCGCCGTCTGCCGCTTTACCGGCGTGGAGATGGCATACTGGTTGTTGAAGCAGATGAACACGTTCGGTGTCTTGAAAACCCCGGCGAAGTTCAGCGCTTCGCTGAAGTCTCCTTCGGAGGTAGCGCCGTCGCCAAAATAGGCGAGGGCGGCCGCCTGTTCTTTTTTGTATTTCATGGCCATGGCGCAGCCCACGGAGTGGGGAAGCTGGGAGCCCACAGGCACGGAAATCGTGAAGATATTCAGGTCGGCGGGTATCCGCATTCCCTCCTCGTTCCCCATCCAATAGAGATAATAGTTCTTGAGGGGAAAGCCCAGGGTGATGTATGTCCCCAAGTCCCGGAAATAGGGGAAGACCCAATCTTTGGGCTGGAGGGCAAAAGCCGACCCGACCTGGCAGGCCTCGTGGCCGAGACTGGGTGCGAACGTCCCCATGCGGCCCTGGCGCTGTAGCTTGAGCGCCTTGAGGTCGGCCGCCCGGGTGGTCGCCATCAGGCTGTAGAGCTTCTGGAGATCGGAGGCGGGGAGCTTCGGCTCACGCTCGGGCGCAGCCCGGCCGTTTTCCGTCAGGACCTGGAACATATCTTTAATCATCCCTGCTTAAGTGCCCAATCCTTGAGCTGATCGTACGGCACCTCGCCGCAGAGGACATCGCTGGTTTCGGGGCAGAAAAAAGTCGGAGTCCGCAGCTGGCCACCGCACTTGGGGGCGATGACCGGGCGGTAGGATCTCATCAGGTCGGCGTTCTTCTCGTCATGCCAGACCTCGAGTCGCTCGAACTTGACCTTTTCTTCCTTCTCCAGCCGGTCGACATGGGGCATCATGGCCCTGCAATGGGGGCATTCCCGGGCGTGGAACATGATCAGCTTGCTCACTTTTTCCTCCTTATGAAAAGCCCGCACCAGCACTCTCCATCCTCTTTGCCCTTGTAGGTCTCATGGATGATGAAGTTGCAGGGGCAGACGAGTTTCAGGTCTTCGTTAAAATCTTTGGTCCGCAGCCGGCAGGGGCAGTACTTGAGGCCGTGGTTCTGCTCGTTGGCGAATATGCCGTCGAAGAGCGTCTCGACTTTGGCCGCGTCCGCGTTGACCTGGAATTCGTTCTTCTCGGCGAACCTCTCGATGGCCGCTCGAAACTCAGTCCGAGTCATCGTCGTCTGAGTTGGACGGCTCGTCCGTTCGGCCTCGTCCGAGGAGATCTCCACGTAGGCGTTCTTGACGAGGCAGGTCGGGCAGACCTCCGGAGCCTTGACTCCGAAGTGGATGTCTCCACAGACGTAACAACGATAGTATTTTTTCATGGGCGTCAGACCTCCTTTCAGGACCTAATCTTACTATTCTTATCGGGAAATGTCTATTTGGTCCACGCACTCGGGCGGCGGGCCAATCCCGCCCGGCGCGTTTTACAGAGTCCTTAGATAGGCGACGATATCGGCGATCTCTTGCGCGGGCAGCGAGCCGAAAAAGGGCATACTGCGGAAAGGCTTTCTCAACTGCTGTCGGACATTTTCCTCGGTCACCGCCCGGCCGCTCATGGGAAGGCTATCCTTATGAAAAAGCCCCTTCAATCCTGGGCCGAGCTTGTTGTCTTCTTTGTCGGAGTAATGACAAGACGCGCAGTGCCGGGCAAAGAGATCGTTCCCTTTGTCCGCGTCGCCCTGAAGTAGAGGGGCGTTGGGAGCGGCCGATAAGGGATCGGCCGTAAACGCCGTCCGCAGCAGGAAATATCCGGCCGAAACGGAGAAGACGACCAGGACAAGGACAAGAACTGTCATACCCAGGCCCGGGACGGTCCGGAGAAACAACTTGTAGAACCGAACCAGGACGATCTTGAGAAGGAAGATGAACACGAGGAAGAGCGCGAGGAACGCATGCAGGACCGCCCTGTGGGAAAGAGTATCTCCGGCACCGACAAAGATCTTCGCTCCCAGGATGGCCAGGACGAGGAGCAAAAGGGCAAACAGGTATCCAGCGGTCCGGTGGACTTTCCTCAAGTTTGTCGGGCTGGCCTTCTTCTCCGCGCGGCCCATCGAGATCAGCATGGCCGTGGCCGCGCTGAGCCCCGTGACGAGCAAAGCGATGGCCAGTATGGACTTGAGAAGAAATACCGACATTTGTTTTTCTCCTGCTCTGGAGCCGTGCCGGCTCAATCCAGATGGTAGTTAGACGCCTCTTTGGTGATCATCACATCGTGAACATGGCTTTCCCGCAGGCCGGCTGAAGTGATCCGGATGAATTTCGCTTTTTCCTGGAGCTCTTCTATGTTGCGGCAGCCGGCGTATCCCATCCCGGCCATGAGGCCGCCCACCATCATCTGGACGATCCGGGAAGTGCTGCCCTTGTAGGGAACGCGGCCTTCGATCCCCTCGGGCACGAGCTTGCTCTCGCTCAGCGGGGAATCCTGGAAATAACGGTCCCGGCTCCCTTCCTTCATGGCTTCGAGCGACCCCATGCCGCGATAGGTTTTATAAGAGCGGCCCTGATAGATCACGGTTTCGCCGGGAGATTCATCCGTGGCCGCCAGCAGGTTCCCGAGCATGACCGAGCTGGCTCCGGCGGCGATAGCCTTGGTGACATCACCGGAGAATTTAATACCGCCGTCGGCGATCACCGGGATGCCTTTGGGTGAGGCGGCTTTGTAGACATCAGCCACAGCCGTTATCTGGGGCACGCCCGCCCCGGTGACGACCCGGGTGGTGCAAATCGAACCGGGCCCGACGCCGACCTTGACGGCATTCACGCCGAGCGCGATCAGGTCTTCGGCGGCCTCGGCGGTTCCGATATTGCCGGCGACCAGCTCTTGGCTGGGGAAATGGGCCCGGAGCTTTTTAATCGTGTCCAGGACCCGCTGGGAATGGCCATGGGCCGTGTCCACGATCAGGACGTCGACTTTGGCCTGGATGAGAGCCTCGGCCCTTTCCATGGTGTCCGCGCCGACGCCGACAGCGGCTCCGACCCGCAGCCGTCCGAGATGGTCCTTGGCCGCATTGGGGTACTGGATGCGCTTGAGGATGTCTTTGTATGTGATCAGCCCTTTGAGATGGAACTGTTCGTCCACCATCAGGATCTTTTCGATCTTGTGCTTGTGGAAGAGTTTTTCGGCCGCTTCGAGCGAAGTTCCGAGGGGGACCGTAATCAGCTCTTTAGTCATCACTTTCTCAACCGGCAGGTTGAGGCGGGTCTCGAAGCGGATGTCGCGGTTCGTGATAATGCCCAGCAGCTTGTTGTTCTCGTCGGTGATGGGGAGGCCGCTGATCTTGTATTTGTGCATCCATTCGATGGCTTTGTAGATCTTTTCCTGCGGCCGGACCGTGATCGGGTCGACGACCATGCCGCTCTCGTGGCGCTTGACCTTGTCCACTTCCTCGGCCTGGATGCTGATGGGCAGGTTGCGGTGGATGATCCCGATTCCTCCCTGTTGGGCGAGAGAGATGGCCATCCGGGATTCGGTCACGGTGTCCATGGCGGCGCTGATCAGGGGGATCCTGAGCTCGATGTTCTGGCTCAGCCGCGTGGTGACATCGGCATCGGCCGGGATGACGCTGGACTTGGCGGGAAGGATCAGGACGTCATCAAAGGTCAGCCCCTCCTTGATTTTTGCGTCCAGCATGGGTCCTCCTTTGGCGGCCTAGTGTTTTTTCCTCCCTCTGGGGATCGTCGACCGGACCTGGCGTCCCCGGGGAGCGGGCGCCGCGGCTTGCGGCTGCTGATAATAAAGGGGCTGCTGCTTTCTCTGGGGGACCTCCTCCTGGACAACCGGCTGGATGAGGAAGAGATAGCGGACGGAGTCCTCCTCAATCCGGTCCATCATGGCCTGGAACATGTCATAGCTTTCCTTCTTGTATTCGATGAGCGGGTCGCGCTGGCCGTAGCCGCGAAGCCCGATGCCCTCTTTGAGATAGTCCATCCCCTGGAGGTGGTCCTTCCACTGGGAGTCGATGACTTGGAGCATGATGATGCGCTCGAACTCCCTCATCCGGCCGGGAGTGAGGAGCCGCTCCTTCTCTTCGTAAGCAGACTTGAGGGCCCCGAGAATCCTCTCCCGGAGTTCGTCGTGGGTGACAGCGGCCCAGTCCAGGCGCAAGTCGTCGAGGTTGAATCCGAACTGGGTCCCTACCGCCTGCTTCAAGGCCTTGACGTCCCAATCTTCGGGGGGTTTGTCTTTATTGGCGTAGCTGTCGAGGTGCCATTCGATAAGCGTTTCGATCAGCTCCTGCACATAGGACTTCATGTCCTTGCCTTCGAGGATCTCCTTGCGCATCTTGTAGATAGTCTCGCGCTGCTTGTTCATGACGTCGTCGTACTCGAGCAGGTGCTTGCGGGTGCTGAAGTTCTGGCCTTCGACCTGGCGCTGGGCCCTCTCGATGGCCCGGCTGACCATCCGGTGCTCGATGGGGACGCCCTCGCCCATGCCGATCCTAGCCATCAACCCCGAGATGCGCTCGCTGCCGAAGATGCGCATCAGGTCGTCCTCGAGGCACAGGTAGAAACGCGATGAGCCGGGGTCTCCCTGACGGCCGGCCCGTCCGCGGAGCTGGTTGTCGATCCGGCGGGCCTCGTGCCGCTCCGTGCCGAGGATGTGGAGTCCCCCCATATCCACGACCTTCATGTGGTCCTCCTCGGTTGTCTTCTTGGCATCAGCCAGGGCCTTTTCCCACTGCTCCTGAGTCGCCTTGAGGGGATCGAGACCCGATTTCCGGAGCTGCTCCCGGGCCATGAAGTCGGGGTTGCCGCCGAGCAGGATGTCCACTCCGCGGCCGGCCATGTTGGTGGCGATGGTCACGGCGCCGACCCGTCCGGCCTGGGCGATGATGACGGCTTCCATCTCATGGTACTTGGCGTTGAGCACGACGTGCTTGAGGCCCTTGCGGCGAAGCAGGGAGCTCAGGTGCTCGGATTTCTCGATCGAGACCGTCCCGACGAGGACGGGCCGGCCCATCTTGTTTAGCTCGACGATCTCCTCGAGAGCCGCCTCCCATTTCTCCTTGGACGTCCGGTAGACCACATCGGCGTGTTCGTGGCGGACGAGGTCCTTGTTTGTGGGGATCTCGACGACGTCCAGTTTGTAGATGTGATGGAACTCCGTGGCCTCGGTGGCGGCCGTGCCGGTCATGCCGGCTAGCTTCTTGTACATGCGGAAGTAATTCTGGAAGGTGATCGAGGCGAGGGTTTGGTATTCCTCTTCGACGCGGACTCTCTCCTTGGCCTCCAGGGCTTGATGCAGGCCGTCGCTGTAGCGGCGTCCGGGCATCAGGCGTCCGGTGAACTCATCAACGATGATGACCTTGCCGTCCTGGATCATGTAGTCGACGTCGCGCTTGAAGAGATGGTGGGCCTTGAGGGATTGGTTGATGTGGTGGACGAGGTCCATGTTGGCGAGGTCGTAGAGGTTGGAGACACTGAGGAACCTCTCGGCCTCAGAAACCCCTTCCTCGAGGATCGAGACCGTCCGCGTCTTCTCATCGACCTTATAATGTTTCTCCGTGTGAAAGCGGCGGACCAGGTTATCGATCTTGAAGTAGAGAGCGGTGGATTCCTCGGTCGGGCCGGAGATGATCAGGGGAGTGCGGGCTTCGTCGATCAGGATGCTGTCCACCTCGTCGACGATGGCGTAGTGGTGCTTTCTCTGGACGAGGTCGGAGAGCCGGAACTTCATGTTGTCGCGCAGGTAATCGAACCCGAATTCGTTGTTCGTCCCGTAGGTGATGTCGCAGCCGTAGGCGTGCTTGCGGTCGGCGTCCGTCATATCGTGTTGGATCGTCCCCACGGAGAGGCCGAGGAAGTTGTAGACGGGGCCCATCCATTCCGTGTCGCGTTTGGCCAGGTAATCGTTGACCGTGACGATGTGGACGCCCTTTCCCTCGAGCGCGTTGAGATAGGCGGGGAGGGTGGCGACCAGGGTTTTGCCCTCGCCGGTCTTCATCTCGGAGATCTTGCCCTGGTGGAGGACGACGCCGCCGATGAGCTGGACGTCGAAAGGGCGCATCCGGACCGTGCGGCGCCCCGCCTCGCGGACGACGGCGAAGGCTTCGGTCAGGATGTCGTCGACGCCGGCGCCCTGGCCCAATTTTTCCTTGAATTCGGCTGTCTTGGCGCGAAGCTCGGCGTCGGAGAGGGCCTGGATCCGGGGTTCGAGCTCGCTAATGGCGGCAGCTAGGGGCTGGAGCTTCTTCAGGTCCCGTTCATTCTTGGTCCCGAAGACCTTGGTGATCAGCCACTTGACCATTTTCTATTTATTATCAGAAACTTCCCGCTGTGTCAATTTAGGGACGTCCCCCGAAGAGCCACCCTTTAAAGAGTGGTACCTCGGGGAACGTCCCCGCTCCGTCAATTTCCTTTCCAGGATCTCCTTCCCGACGTGTTTTTTTTGGGGGGGGATGCGCATAAAGCCTCCTGGAATGGGTTCGATGACTACCCATCTTAGCATAAGGAGTGGATCTGAGAAAGCGGGCTTGATTTTGTCCCGGGAATAGGCTAACATGATATTGAGAATCATTCTCAAATATTGGAAAGATTTGAAGTTGGAAGAGTGATTAGACTATCTCAGGCGCCGCATGGCAGACAGCTGCGGATCGTGGACGTCCAGGGTGGAGAAGGAGTCCGCCGCCGGTTGTTCGCCCTGGGTTTCCACAAGGACGACCTGGTCGAGGTCAATTCCCAGGGGATACTCCGGGGCCCCCTTCTAGTCCATAACCTGACCTCGGACACCAGTGTAGCCCTGGGCCAGGGCATCGCCCACAAGATTATGGTAGACATCATTCCCGATGAAGGTTGATTTTCCGACCGTCATTTTCCTGGGTCAGCCGAACAGCGGCAAGAGCACCCTTTTCAATGCCATCGCCGGCCACAAGGCGTTGACTTCGAATTTTCCGGGCACGAGCTACAAGCATACCCACAGCGAGGTCAATATCGAGGGGCGGCTCCTCAACGTCGTCGACCTTCCGGGGACTTATTCGCTCAACCCCTCAGAGCCGGCCGAAAAGGTCATCCTGAGCCATCTTTTCCAGGAGAAGCCGGACCTGATCGTCAACGTCGTTGACGCCTCAATCTTGGGAAGAAGTCTGGAACTTACGCTCGAGCTCCTCGAGCTCGGCTACCCCATGATCGTCGCCCTGAACATGGTCGACCTGGCGGAAAAGAAGGGGGTCCATATCGATCCCAAAAAGCTGGAGAAGCTCTTGGGGGTCAGGGTCGTCCCCACCGTCGCCTCCCACGGCCGCGGCATCAGGGAGCTTCTCGAGGCGGCCTTCTTCTGTCTGGACAATCGATGCCCGGTGGTACCTCTCGGTTGGTCGGGAGACGTCGAGGAAGAGGTCGGCCGCTTGGCCGAAAGACTGCCCGCAGAAATCATCGTCGCGGGAAACCCTAGGTTCACGGCGATCAAGTTGATCGAAGCCAACAAGACGTTTTGCGTTGAGGTGCTGGCTGAGGCCGAACCGGAACTCAAGAGCGAGCTCGACCTGGCCAAAAAAAGAATCGAAGATAAACGCCGGGCCCTAGCCTATGAAGTCATTTCCGCGGAGCGCCACCACCTGGCCCTCAAGCTCTTCGAGGAGAGCAGCCGTGTCCGTCGGGGAAAACAGCTGAGCTGGGATCAACGTGTCGATGACGTCATCATGCACCCCATCCTCGGCTATCTCATCCTGGTGCTCATTTTTCTGACCTTTTTCTTCCTCATCTTCAAGATCGGCGGCCCGCTCGAGGGAGCCCTCCTCGGTCCCCTGGCCCGTTTGAGAACGCTTCTTTCCGGCTGGCTGGGGGCGGGGCTGGCCTTTCATCTCGCCGATGGACTGATCCAGGGGATCGGCGGGGGAGCGGCGATCGTCCTGCCCTATTTCGTTCCGCTTCTCTTCTTTATGGCCTTTCTCGAGGACCTGGGATATCTGGCCAGGGCCGGCTTTCTCCTCGACACTTTCATGCACCGCATCGGGTTGCATGGGAAATCGGTCTCTCCCTTCATCCTGGGATTCGGCTGCAATGTCCCGGCCGTCCTCTCCACCCGGGTCCTCGAGTCGCCGCGCGACCGGACGATCACTTCGCTGCTCATTCCCTTCATCCCGTGTTCGGCCCGGACGACCATCGTCCTGGCGCTCGTTGCGTTTTACCTGGGGCCGGCCTGGGCGCTCGGGTTCTATTTCTTCAACATCCTTCTCGTGGCCGTGATCGGACGGTTACTTTCGCTCTTCTTCAAGGACCCTTCGCCGGGGCTCATCCTGGAGATTCCATCGCTCAAAGCGCCCTCCCTGATGACTATGGTACGGAAGACCTATTTGCAGCTTAAATCCTTTATCAAGTTCGCCTGGCCGCTGCTGGTCGGGGGCAGCATGGTGCTGAGCCTTCTCCAGTTCCTGGCTCTGGACAAGGTCCTGAACGTCGCCTTCTCTCCGCTGGTCGTCCACGGGCTCGGCCTGCCGCAGTCGCTGGGGATCACCCTCGTTTTCGGCTTCCTGCGAAAGGAGCTTTCTTTAATCATGATGCTCCAGGCGCTGGGCGTCGAATACAAGAACCTTCTCACCGTCATCTCCCGGGAACAAATCCTGGTTTTCACAGTCTTCGTCAGTTTCTTCATCCCCTGTCTCTCCACGTTCGCCATTCTTTGGAAAGAGACCGGAAAAAAAATCGCCTTTCTCTCGGCCGGGTTGAGCGTCACCGTGGCGATCGCGGTCAGCCTTCTGGTGCGGCTAATTTTCTGAGCCGACGCCGCGGGTCGAGATCATCCCTCTTAGGAAGCAAAACTCTTCTTTTTCCGCCGCTGCCGGTGGTAGGTGACGGCGAAGCGATGGGCTTCATCGCGGATGTGCTGGAGCAGCTTCAAGGCGGGTGCGGTCCGGTCGAGACGCAGTCCTTCTTTTTCGGCCGGCGTGAAGACGACCTCCTCCCTCTTGGCCAATGAGACGACCGGCAGCCCGGTCAGCCCCAGTTTCCGTAGCTCGGCCTCTGCGGCATGCAGCTGTCCCTTGCCGCCGTCGACGAGGATGAGGTCGGGAAGTCTCCGCCCTTCCCTGAGAGCCCGGGCATAGCGCCGTCCGACGACCTCCTGGAGGCTGGCCACATCGTTGGGACCGGCGACGCTCTTAATTTTGTATTTTCGGTACTCGTTCCTGCTGGGCTCTCCATGCTCGAAGACGACGACGGAGCCCACAGATTCCTCCCCTCCGGTGTTCGAAATATCGAAACCCTCGATGCGGCCGGGCGGCCTGTCCAGGCCGAGAATACCGGCCAGCTCACTCAGGGCGGCGTGTTCCGGCCTCGTTTTCTTCAGCAGCCGCTCGGCATTCCGGACTGCCATCTCGACGAGCTTCCTGTCCCTCCCTCTTTGCGGGACCGAAATGCGGACGATCGAGCCTTTCTTCCGCGAGATCTGGTCGGCCAATGCCGGGCTCGAGGCGATCGGGCGGGGGAGAAGGATTTTATCGGGAAGATCTTCGCTCTGACCGTAGAAACCGTCCAGTATGCGGGCGAGCGCGGCCTCCACGGGGGCTTCCTCGGGCTCCCGGGCCACCATCTCCTCGGCGTCCCGGACCTTTCCCCGGCGCATGAAAAAGACATAGAGGGCAAGCCTGTCCTTGTCCCTGGCCAATCCGAAGATATCGGTGTCTTCGAGGCCCACGGAGATGAGTTGCGGCCTCTCCTTGAGCTGCTCGATGGTGCGGATGAGGTCACGCCAGTGAGCCGCCTGCTCGTAGTCGAGCCGCCCCGAAGCTTCGGCCATCTTCTGCTTGAGGGCTCTCAACAGCTGGTCGGTCCTTCCCTCAAGGAAGAGCAGTGCATTGGTAACGTTTTCTCTGTATTCCGCCTCTCCTATGGACCCGACACAAGGCGCCGAGCAGAGCTTGAGGTCGTGCTCAAGGCAGGCCCTCCGGCGTTTTCCCGGTATGTCTTCCTGGCACCCCCGCATGCCGAAATACTTGTTCAGCAGGTGGATAGTCTTGCGGGCTTGAGAAGCCGGGCTGAACGGGCCGAAGTATCGGGCGCCATCGTCCTCGACCTTCCTGGTCAGGGTGATCCCGGGATATTTTTCCCCGACTGTCAGCTTGAGATAAGGGAAGCTCTTGTCGTCCTTGAGCCGCAGGTTGAACTTGGGCTGGTAGCGCTGGACGAAGTTGTTCTCCAGGAAGGCGGCCTCTTTTTCCGAGCCGGTGAGGATAAAATCGATGTCTGCCGTCTCCGCCATAATGTTGGTAACCTTAAGGTCGGCCGGTGTCAAGAAGTAGGAACGGACGCGGTCCTTGAGGGAACGGGCCTTGCCGATATAGACGATCTCACCCCCGGCATTCTTAAAAAAATAGACCCCCGCCTTGTCGGGGAGTTCGGCCAGCCGCTGCTTGAGCTTGTCCTCCATGGCGATCAGAATCCCATCTCCAATTCCCTCTTCTTAAGCTTGACCAGCTCGTCCCGAAGTCTCGCCGCCTTCTCAAACTCGAGATTCCCGGCCGCATCCTTCATCAGTTTCTCCAGCTCCTCCATTTTTTTCTTTCTGATCTCGGGCGATAGGTAGACTGCCTTCTCTTCGGATATGCGGCTGTAATCCAGATAGTCCCTCTCATACATGCTGGTCATGACCTCGTCGATCTGCTTGCGGATCGACTGGGGAGTGATGTTGTTCTCGAGGTTATACTTCTCCTGGATCTGGCGGCGCCGGTTTGTCTCGGCGAGGGCTTGAGCCATGGATCCAGTGACCGCATCGGCATAGAGAATAGCTTTTCCGGCCACATTCCTGGCCGCCCGGCCGAACGTTTGGATGAGAGAAGTCGAAGAGCGGAGGAAACCTTCCTTATCGGCATCCAGGATGGCCACGAGCGACACCTCGGGAAGGTCCAGTCCTTCACGCAGCAGGTTGATACCGATCAAGGCGTCGAACTGGCCTTTCCTCAAGTCGCGCAGGATGCTGACCCGCTCCAGGGTTTCGATGTCCGAGTGAAGATAGCGGACCCGGAGACCGAGCTCGTGGTAGTGCCGCGTCAGGTCTTCGGCCATCCTCTTGGTCAGCGTTGTCACGAGGGTGCGCTCGTTTCTTTCTGCCCGCCGCCTGATCTCGTCCATCAGGTCATCCACCTGGCCCTTGACCGGACGGACCTCGACCTCCGGGTCGGTCAGGCCGGTCGGCCGGATGATCTGCTCGATGACCTTGCGCTTTGACTCGCGGATCTCGTAATCGCCGGGCGTCGCCGAAACATAGAGCACCTGGCCCGTCCGTGTCCCGAATTCCTTGAAGTTGAGGGGCCGGTTATCGAGCGCCGAGGGCAGCCGGAACCCGTGCTCGACGAGCGTCAGCTTGCGGGAGCGGTCGCCGTGATACATCCCGCCGATCTGGGGCACGGTCACGTGCGACTCGTCGATGATGGTCAGGAAATCCCGGGGAAAATAATCGAGGAGCGTGTAGGGCGGCTCTCCCGGCCGGCGCTGACTCAGATACAACGAGTAGTTCTCGATGCCGGGGCAGTAGCCGAATTCGCGCAGCATCTCGAGGTCATAGAGGGTCCTCTCCTCGATGCGTTCGGCCTCGACGAGTTTTCCCTGTTTGCGGAAGAAATCGATCCGTTCAGCCAGCTCCTTCTCGATGCCGGCGACTGAGGCGAGGAGGACATCCTGGGGGGTGGAGAAGAACGTCCGGGGATGGATGACGATCTCGTCGAATGTCTCGACCGTCCGGCCCAACAGCGAGTCTATGGAAGAGATGCCGGCCACCCCGTTATCCGCCAGCTCGATGCGGTAGGCCAGATCCTCATAGGAGGGGAAGACGTCGATGATGTCGCCCCGCAGCCGGAACGTCCCTCTTTTGAAGTCGTCTTCCTGCCGCTCATATTGCATGCTCACCAGAGCCTCGACAATCTTTTTCCGGGACATGGCCTGTCCCCTGGCCAGGCGAAAGCTCATCGAATAGTAGGTCTCCGGCGCCCCGATCCCGTAGATGCAGGAGACCGAGGCGACGATGATGACGTCACGCCTCTGGAAGAGCGAGTTCGTGGCGCAGAGACGCATCCGGTCGATCTCATCGTTGATGGTCGCTTCCTTGGCGATATAGGTGTTGGAGGCGGGGATGTAGGCTTCCGGCTGGTAGTAATCATAGTAGCTGACAAAATACTCAACCGCGTTGCGCGGGAAGAACCGCCGGAATTCCTGGTAGAGCTGGGCGGCCAGGGTTTTGTTGTGGGAGATGACCAGCACGGGTCTCTGGATGCGGGCGATGACATTGGCCATGGTGAATGTTTTGCCAGAACCTGTGACACCCATCAAGACTTGGTGGAGATTTCCCGCTCCCATGCTTTCGATGAGGGCATCGATGGCCTTGACCTGGTCCCCCTTGGGCGTGAATTCCGAATGGAGCTCGAACTTTTTCATCGGCCTTATTATATCAATTTTTTAGGGGCCGGTCAGAAGGGGGAGTGCAGGAAGAGAATGGGCGGGACGATTACGGCTTGGTTAGGATCTTGACAGTCCCCTTGAACTGGGCCCCGTCCTCGATCGAGATGACGGCGGCAGAAAGGTCGCCTCGCATCCGGCCCGTCTTCTCGATGATGACCTTTCCCGAGGCCGTGATATTCCCGACGAACTCTCCTCGGATGCGGACGTTCCTGACCCGGACTTCGGCCTCGACCCGACCGCTTTGATCGACTAATAAATCGTTCTCGGGGAGCGCGATCTTGCCGCGGACCTGCCCCCGGACCACGAGGTCTTCCCGGCCGCTGAATTCACCCTGGATAAGGCTGGTCGGACTGAGATGGGAAACCCCGTCCGGATGCTCCAAGGACGGGTCCTTTTTATCTGGGAGTGTCATGGTCTCACCTTCAAAGAGTAGATCCCGCCCGATTATAGATTTGAGCCCCCGCATTGTCAATCCGTCGCCGATTCTCTAGAATAGAATCAGAGGAGTCTGGTAATGCAGATAATAAAATTGTGGATGTGCCGAATTTTTTTGTCTCTTTTGGGTCTTGGTTGGCTCGCCCTGCCGGCCCAACAGCCCGAGAGACTTAAGATTATCCAGGCTGAGAGCCGGTTCACCATCGACGGAGACCTGGCGGATTGGGCGGCGCTGGAAGATGTCCCCATCCAATTCACTGCCGAAGGCAAGGTGCTCCCCCCGTCTGCAGACTTGACGGTCACGGCCCGGTTCAGCTTCGACTCCGAGTATTTTTACGCGGCGCTCAAGGTCCTGGACGACCGAATCGAGTTCCCGGACATGAGTCGCCGTGAGGGCGACGGTTTTTACCTGGCCTTCGTTAGCCCTGAGGCGGCCGCTTCGAGCGACCGCTCCTTGATCTTCGGCTTCTCCCGGTTCGGGAATGAGGCCGTCGCCCTCATCGATAGGCCGGGAGACGAGGGGGTCGCTCCGGCCAGGGACGTCCAGCTTCAGATTAAGTTAGGCGAACCCGAGCAGTCGGTGTTCTATGAACTGGCGATCCCCTGGAAATACATCCCCTATTTCCGCCCGTTCTTCCAGCAGAAATTGGGGATCAACCTCACCTATGATGATTTGGACGCCGGGCAAAAAGAGGTCGTCCAGCTCGTCCCCGACCCGGAGTATGCGCCCGAGAGCGCCGCTCCGAAAAAAGGCCTGAGCGCTGAGTTCGTCTTGGGTCCCCCGCGGGTCCTGGAATTTCAATCCTCCCTGAATGCCAACCATTTCTATCCTGAGGATGAGCGGAAGCTCAACCTGGCCGTCCATTCGCCGGCGCCTCAATCCGGCTGGCTGGTCAGGATGATCCTGACGACACCCCTGGGCAACGTCCAGTCCCAAAGGCCCTTGTCATTCAACCAGGGGATGAACATCCTCAGCTTCCCGGTCGAACTGGAGAAGACAACGACCGGTATCCGTGAACTCAGCCTGGGCGTGATCGATGAAAAGGGAGCGCTCCGCTATACCGACGACAAGCGGTTTTTTTTGATGGACAGACAGGAATTCGAGGCTTATGAGGTCAAGCTGGCCGATATCAAGAAAGGGGAGCTATTCGCCACAGACCTCGTCTTCCGGGAAAGCCTGCCCATACTGGAGATCCGCCTCCAATGGATACGGGATTTCATGGAAAAATCACCCGCCTTCGCCGACCTGGAAGCCGTCCAGCAGTGGAACCTGGACATCAAGGACCTGTTCAAGCTGGTCGAAGAGGCCAAGCCGGCTCTTTTCCCTGCTGGGAGAATTGCGCGTCTTGGATATCGCTCGGAAGCCGACGGGGCTCTGCGGTCTTACTCCCTCCTCGTCCCGGATTGGTACGATCAGAAGACTCCTCTGCCTCTCCTGGTCACCCTGGCCGGAGGAGCGGCCGATGAGCGGCGGGCGATGTTCGGCATGGCTTCGAGCTACTTCGGTCCGAAGGTCCGGAAAAGAGCCGGGGATTTTTTCATGCTTGCGCCCAAGGTCGAAGATCCAGCGGGGTGGTATGCCGGAGGTTCTGCCCAGCGGGTGATCGAGACGATCGAGCATCTGGCCAAGATCTACAGTGTCAACACCAAGAGCATCGTCCTGGACGGCTTCTCCAGAGGGGGCTACGGAGCCCTGCGGTTGGCGTTCCAGAACACGGGAACCTTTAGAGGTGTCATCGTCCGTTCGGGGATACTCATCCCGCCCCAGCATTCCGGAGCGGAAAGCATCATGGATATGCTCGACCGGGCGAAAAACCAGAATATCCTCATCGTCCATGGGGACGAGGACAAGGCCGCCCCGGTAAATGAGGTGCGACGGGTGGTAGCGCGCCTCCAGGAGTTCAAAGCCAACGTCCGCTATATCGAGGTAAAGGGCTCCGGGTCAGATAACTACGACAAATGGGATGATGTTTTTAGCTGGCTGAGGGATACGCTGGGCGACTCGATCGTCAATATGAAACCTCCCAAGAAACAGCGTGACAAGGAGCCGGAAAAGAAAAAATAGCTCCTCGCCGTTCCGCTAAATCGAGCTTCCTCTGAAAGAATTCATCTACCTCTTAGGCTCCCAGGTTGCATTTTCGTGGAAATGTATTAATATTTAATACAGGAGTGAGAAATGAGGACCATAATATCCGTCAGTTTCCCTAAGGAGATGGCCGTGGAGCTCGATAAACTGGCCAAGGAGTCCGGCCGGACAAGAAGCGAAATCGTCAAGGAAGCCCTTCGCTCCTTCCTCTGGGAAGAGCGGTTCAGGACGTTCCGCAGCAAGATTCGGCCGCAGGCAAAGAAGCGGGGGTTCGTCACGGACGAGGACGTTTTCAGAGACATCTCGTGAGAGCCGTCTTTGACACGAATATCCTGGTGTCCGCCTTCGCGACGGAAGGACTCTGCGCCAGGCTCCTGATCCGGGCGAACAGGAGGGAATTCGACCTGTTTATTTCTCCGGCCATACGGAAGGAATTCGAAAGCGCTCTGGAAAGGAAAGTCGGCCTCTCGCCAGAAGAGATCCGGGAAGCTCTCCTTTTGCTAGAAGAGGCGGCGAAAACTGTAGATCCCGCCAAGCGGAATATTCGGATCATTGGAGTCTGTCGCGATGAGCCCGATCATTCTATTCTCGAGGCCGCTCTCGCTTGCCGAGCAGAATTCATCATCACGGGAGACCGGGACCTCCTCGACCTCAAGGAATTCCGCAAGATCAGGATTGTGACTCCCCGGGAATTCGAGCTTTTATTCGAATAAGGCGTGTCGAGGGTGTTGACTGTGTCTGTCAGTGTTGGACGTGGTTGAAAAGACAAACGACAAATCAATCCTTCTCAACCTTTTAACTCTGGCCATCAACTCCGGCTTTGCCCAGGGCAAGAATGCAAACGCAACGATTGTAATGTTCATCTTTGTTTCTTTGATAATTGCGGTCAACCTCGTGGTCATCAGCGGCGTCCTCGAAGGAAAGCAGACCAGGTCCAAGTTTTCTCACCTGATAGTCCGTCCGATCCAGTTCTTCGGCGTCTTTCCCATACCGGAAGATGAAAAGAATTGCATATTTCGAGAATTTTTTTTATCTTACACTTACCTCGTTACCTTGTATAAGCGATTTTAGTGAAGTCCCATTGGCATAAAAATCAAATTTTTGCTTTTAAGGAGGCAAGGGAATGAATAGGATCGAAAAAGCATTGATGCATGCTCTGTTTATCCATCTGCATCACAACATCGACAAGGCCATTGACTTCAAAGCGATTGATACCTTGAACAAAAAGGTCAGCAAGACCTTTCCCAAGGTCCTGATCGTCGGTCCGGGAGACGATGCCGCCGCCTTTAGATTTCCCGGCACGGGCGGAACCTTCGTGGGCAAGATGGAGAGCCATTGTTCTCCCTGCGTGCCCAGGCCGTATGACGCGGCCGCCACCGGAGCCGGCGGAGCCATGCGCGACGTCGTGGCCATGGGGGCCCGGCCCATTTTTCTGATGAACTTCATCGGCACCCGGCCGCTGAAGGAGAAAGTGATTGTCGGCCCCTGCGGATTCAGCGGAAAATGCACCTGCGGAAAATGCATCGAGATGACCAGCAAAGAACGTGTCGATTTAATGGTCAAAGGCCTGAGAGACATGTGCAGCGCCATGGACGTTTTCATCGTCGGCGGCGGGTTTTCGACCTCGTTTTCCGATATTGTCCCGGCGGTTGTCGTTTCGGTGATCGGCAAGCTGATTACTGTCCGGCCGTTGACCAAGCCGGCCAAGTCCGCCGGCGACAGCATCATCCTCATAGGCCGGACCGGAAACGACGGCAACGACACGCTCTTCCGGGCTGGGCTGGTCAAGGAGATGAGGCCGGCCGTCGCTCTCTTCAAAGAAGAAAGGGTGATCATGGAATCGACCCTGGCCGCCTTTCGGACCGGCAAGGTCAAGGCCTGCTCCGACCTGGGAGCCGCCGGCATCGGCGCCGCTGTCTGCGAATCCGCCAGATACGGGGGTTTCGGGGCCCAGGTCGATTTATCCAAAGTGCCGCTTAAGGTCAAAGGCCTCACGCCGGAGGAAATCATGATCTGTGAATCCCAGGGGAGGATGGCGGTCCAGGTGGCCAAGAAAGATGTTGATCATTTATTGAGGACAATCCGGGCCAAAGGAGCCAGGGCTGAGCTGATCGGCGAGATCAACGATGACGGCAAGGAGGTCTTCGAGTACAAGGGCAAGACCGTGGCCGTCATTCCAAACCATCCTTCCCAGGCCGACATGAAAGAGCTCTACATGGGATCGTGAGATGCCGAAAACAGGGGCGAAATCCGAGTATGCCAAGGCCGGGGTAGATTACACCAAGATCGAGCCGTTCAAAATGGCCATGGTTAGCGCCGGCAAGAGGACGCTCAAATTTCCGAACAAACGGGGGGTGTATATCGAGCCAGAAAGCCTGGGCGCCCATGGAGTCGTTTTCCGTTATCGCGGCGTCCGGCCCCATTTCTGGTGCATGACCCAGGAAGGCCTGGGAAACAAAAACTGGATTGCGGAATGGATGTATCAGCACGCCCGGACCGGGAGGACTTATTACGAGGGCATCGGCATCGATACGGCCCTGATGGCGGCCAATGATGTGATCTGCCAGGGGGCCCTTCCCGTGATCTACACGGATGAAGTGGCGGCGGGCGACAGCGAGTGGTTCATGGACGAGAGGCGAAGCCACGACCTGGCGGAAAGCTTCTATCAAGCCTGCGAGATGTGCGGGATGGCCCTGCCGGCCGGCGAATCTCCCGCCCTCCGTTATTTGGTCAAAGCCGAGCCGCCGGTGCGGAGCGCTCCCTCTTTGTCCGGCTGTGTGACCGGCATTATCGTTCCTCGAAACAGGATGGTTACGGGAGAAAAGCTCTTCGTCGGAGACCGCATCATCGGGGCGACATCATCAGGGCTTCATGCCAACGGGATTTCCCTGGT
Organism: Candidatus Aminicenantota bacterium; assembly: GCA_017886205.1. Classification (GTDB taxonomy): domain Bacteria; phylum Acidobacteriota; class Aminicenantia; order Aminicenantales; family UBA8522; genus UBA8522. The sequence continues at coordinate 127,918 of JAFNEO010000021.1, forward strand.
GATCAAGCGGGCCTTAGCGCTAAAAGACAAGTTTCTCCATCAACTGCCGAACGGGAAAACCCTGGGCGAGGAGGCGCTCATCCCCACCCGCTCGTATGTCCGGCTCGTCGAGGCCCTGCAGGAAAAAAATATCGAGATCCACTCTCTGCTCGGGGGCACGGGAGGAGGGATCTCCAAGATCGCCTACGCCAAGAGAGCTTTTACCTATCGGGTCAAGAAATGGGTGGATGAAATACCGGCGCTTTTCCGGTTTATGCGCGAGGTCGGTGTCAGCCTGGAGGACTGCCTGACAACCTTTAACTGGGGAATCGGGTTCTATATTTTTGTGCCGGAAGAAGAGGTCGACCGGACCATCAAGACAGGCAAGAAAGCGGGATATGAACTCGTTGAGCTCGGCCAAGTCGAAGCAGGGGAGCGCTGCGTCGTCTTCGAGCCGGAGAAAATCACCCTCCCCGCTGTCGAGTAATTTTTTTCGCCGTGGATGAATAGAATCCTTGGCACTATTTTGGCACTGGTCTGCCTGAATCATAACTCGAAATCCTTGGTAGTCGGCAGGAGATCGCCGCACTCCTTCTCGGGTCGTTGCCCTTATCGTTTTAACTGGAATAAGCTTTTTTCAGGGTGTCAGTGGCTGCAAATTATGGAAAATTGTCAAGAATTTGGAGCCATCCAAAAAAGGAAGTTCCTATATTTCGAATAGGAGGTATCAGTCCAGGCGATACACTACCAATTCCTTGTATCCACTGTTTTTCTCTTTCAGGCAATACAGTCTATTTTTCTTTTTTGCCATCACCCACGAGTCAAAGGGTGCCCCCAGTGTAAAGAAGGGATCGTTGACATGTGCTTCAATGCTGACGGTCCCCTGAAAAATCCCATCTGGATTGAAGACATCAAAGCGACGATCTTTTAAACCGTCACCTTTTTCAAATGTTTTGACATAAAGGTTGTTTTTGTCATCAGAAAAGAGATAGCTGAAAGGAGGATAATAATCAGGAAAATACATTTTGTTCTTCAAATCGTCAGGAGTGTTCTCAAGTTTATCCCCAATATCTTTTTTATATGTGTCATCAACTTTGATCAGTTCGTATTTCTTTCTTATCTTCCTTAAAAGATTGCCATTTAAATCATAGACGTGAATCTCGTAACCGTTGTTGACCCGCCCCCGTTCATCGTACCACCTGTGAAGTGAAAGTTCGAGGCTCGGAGCCTCACCCCAGAACTGGTCCAGCCAAAAGTGGAGTTTTTTGGCCTATCGGCCCGCGGCCCGGCGGGCGATGACGGCGGTGGCGGCCATCCAAGTGAAGATGATGAGCAGCGCGAGCCGCTGGACTAGGCCGCGGAACGACGGCGGAACACCGGGATAGAAGAGGCCGGCCGTGGCGACCAGAACGAGCGCGACGGCCGAGAACACGACGGCGGGCACCCTGGCCGGGCGGCGGCCGGCGGCCGCGGGAACGAGGGCGGCCATGGCCGCCAGGATTCCGTAAATGGCCACCCGGGCGAAAAGGTTGTGGACCGGGCCTTCCCAGCCCATTTCCGAACCGCCCCGGACGGGGTAATCCCTCGCCAGCCCTGTGATTGCAGTGGAGACGCCAAACACGACCAGTCCCGCTAGCACGCCCCAGCGGAAAACGCCGCGCCGCTGCGCCCGGAGCAGCCCGACCCCGAACGCGATGGAGAGAACGCCGCACAGGACCAGGCCGGTCCGGAGAATCCAAGGGTGGGGCTGACCGGGCGCCGCCAGCCGGCTGATCGTGTCGGAGGACTGGTTGATCCCGGGCGTCACGGCTGAGGCCCAAACGACGGCGATGACGAGGACCGCTCCCGCCGCCGGGCCGCAGCCCAGGAGAAAACGATCGCGCCGGTTCACGCCTCTCCTTCATTCACGTTACTATTGAATCACAACATCGTAGGGCCTGACAAATATCCCATTCGATATAGTGCAGGTCAAGCTTATGTTCCCTTTCAATATTATTGGGAAAATGATCCTGCCTTATTCATTGAGCCTCTTGCTGCGGCCTATTACAGATCGGGCAATTTGGGGAAGTCTGTTGAAGAATATGAAAGGCTCGTTTCTCTCACGGCTGGAAGGCTCTTTTTCGGCGACATCTATGCGAAGAGCTTCTACACGCTGGGGAAGATCGCCGAGCAGCAGGGACAAAAAGCGAAAGCCATCGAGCACTACCAGAAATTCCTCGCCCTCTGGAAGTACGCCGACCCCGGCCTCCCCGAAGTCAAAGACGCCAAATGGAGGCTGGCTGTCTTGTCCTAACCCATCCACTTGCCTCAAACCGCTATTCTGGGCTAATCCTGGTGCCAAATCCAGCCGACCTGGCGGCGATGGCCGCCTTTTTGACGGCAGGAATTGGCAGAGTATGGTCACAAGGGGGAAGTCTGCCTTCCTCGAATTGACTTCATATTTTCGCCGTGTTAAAGGAAACATTGAGATTATGAGTGAATTGTACACTCCTGAATATGGTTGGTACTATTCATCCAATACTCCCAAACCTATGACCCGAGAAGAAACGATAGCATTTTTTAGGATGTTTCTTAAAGCATTTCCTGATACCAATTGGACCATTCAAGAATTATTCCCCATAGGAGATAGGGTTATAGCTTGGATGGTCGTCAGAGGAACTCATGAAGGAGAATTTCAAGGCCTCCTAGCGACTGGGAATAAGGTTGAGTTCAGTTCATTTGATATGTTTCGCATTCAAAATGGGAAAATTGTCGAAGAAAGGGAAGAGACTGATATGTTGGGTCTTTATCAGCAGCTCGGCATGGAGCTTAAGCCAAAAGAAGCGGAGAAAAAGTAACGTCCAGGCTAATATATCCTTAAAAATTTAAGACTGATAAAAGAACTATCCAGTATTGGATCGTCCATCAAAGGTAAGCTCGTTTATGTCTAAACCTGAGACGAGTTTGGAGCGTTTAGCTGGCTGGTGTTTGTGGGTGACAGTGTGGGGTCTATCATTGCGATAGTCATGTCGCCTCAGAAGGACATGGGCTATTCGTTCTTTATGAGCTATCGAAAAATTGTCTTCCCGGCCTTGCTAATTCAGATATGCCTGAGGCTGGCCCAAAATCCCGATCCCGACTTTCGGAAGACTGTATTCCTGATTATATTGGCAGCCCTGCAAAACCCTATCAGGATGATTCATTTCGGGGTCGCCTGGCCGTGGTGGCTCGGGAATGCTTCTACAGTAGTGATATCGTTCGTGGCTGTGGCCGAGGTCCGAGATGCACATCTTGGCCTATCGAATGACAATTAGACGTGTTGCCACGGATATTCGCCTCACTTAAGTAGACGGCCATCTTGCCTTATTATTCTCAAGGTGGCAAGGATACAACATTAGGAGGCACTCGGCTTAGAGTGGTTGATGATACGATCGACCACGGAAAAATGGGGAATGAAGGCAATGTCCTTCATCTTACCGCCACACTGGGGACAGATGGCGCACAAGAGCGGAATTCACGTCTCGGCAATCCAGAGGGATGAGTCCATCTAGTTGCAGGCGCTCAGGAACAGGTACGGCGATAAGCTGGAACACTTCCGTCTGCAGGACCTATAAGGTTCGAATTATCAACCCCGATGCGGGCACGGCCGCGACCCTTCGGGTCTTGATTGAGTCTTCGGATCAGAACTCCACATGGGTGACGGTGAGTGTCTCAGAAAGCATCATCGAGGCCAGCTGGTAGTCTTTACTCGACAGCATCGAGTATAAGCTGATGAAGAACGAGCCCACGGATTGATTTGGGACGAAGAAGTCACGGAATCTCAACTTACCAACCTCAAGGAGCCTGCCGGGCGGAGATGGATTGCTGAGTTTCCCCTTCGTTCTTTCCGAGTATTCTCGGGAAAGCGCTATTTCTTTTCTTCGGGGACGGTTTTGGTCGTAACGGGTCCCTTCTGAGCCAGCTCTTTTTCGGCGGCCGTCGGAGGAATCAAGTATCCCGAAGTCTGCCCTTGATGAAAAAACTTCGAGAGGTAATTCTGATCGCCGTAAACATTGAAGAAAAGGGTAAATGTCGCCACCGGCGTGGGCTTTGTCGTTGGCTGGGTTATAAACATCACTTCTTGATTACCTTTTAGATCGGAAATCCGATGGCTCAATTCGCTGACCTTGGTAATTTTGTATGTCCCCGCGGGGAGCTTCGTGTCTTTGACCACAAAGGCGAAGGGGATATCGATGGTGACGACGTTCGCTTGAGCGGAAACGGGTCGGGGCAAGAGACCCAGAGCCAAAAAGCCGAGAACCAAACTCACGATTCCGATTTTCTTCATTCTTAAACCTCCTTTGGGTTTTGCGGCTCGCCCGGCAAGCTCCGTTGCGTTTTGAAGCACCCTTTCCCAGAACGCTGCCTGAGCCGAAAAATCAGATCAAGACGAAGCATATATATATAATAAAAAACTCGTTTTTGGATGTCCTGGGCGCTGAGCGGCTTTATCCCAGTTTTCCCCTCAAATCATCATAGGGAATTATAAATCAAAGCTATCAAAGATGTCAAGGACGGCTGGAGAGCGCAGGGATGCGTCTTTGAAGCCGTCCTGGCAGTCAAAAACGTCGGGAATCGCAGAAATCTCTCCTTGACTAAGACGACGCCGATATTCTGGCGTTTCTGATGTTGCTCAGACCAGTTGGCACTTCTATTTGCCGCAATCCAGGCAGCGCTCTACGACTCCTTTGACGATCGGACGGAAGAAGCCGCACGGCTTCTCGAAGCGGCTCTCATAGTCCGCCAGGAAGCGATCGAAGTAATGGTACAACACCCGGCAAAGGACAGTCCGTTCCGGATGTCGAGGACGATAGACTCCCGCCACGCAGGCTGTCCGAAAACTAAAATTTTCCTGAAAATACTGAGAAAAATTCCCATTTTAATGCTCGCTTTGAGCGAAAGATAGTTTATATTGATAATTTATCGCTAAAATCATATGTTTTTTTCCCATTTTAAAATTAGGAAAACAGTTTTCAGACAGCCTGCATGGCGGGAGAATGGCCTCAAGAAACGGGGCATCGCCACGGAAATGACCGCGTCTGCCTGGAAAGACCTGATGAGGCCCGGCAAGTTGTCGGGGGATGCAGGTGTTTACTGTTCAGGCGCTGATTGCAATGGGCTAGTCCAGCCGTTCATAAAAACAGCACAGACTGAATCCGCAGGCTTACCGGCCGAGCAGGATTAAAACACCGGTCGCAATGGCGAAGACTGCCATTATCAAGGGCAGGCCCTGAAAGTTGAAATGGAGCAATGGGATCAGCCCGGTCATGATGAGCCAGATGCCCAGCAAGATCATCCCCAGGTTCTTTGTTAGTCTTAGCTTTTTCATTTTTTTAACCTCCTTTTTTTGCCTCTCATTGTCCTGCGCCTATCCGTTATTGGATGGCACGATTGATTCGAGAGAAGCTACCTGTGTTAGCGCAGTTTTCATGCCAAAATCTTTCTGCGTTCTCAGAGTGCAGGTATTGGGATAGAAAATTCCTTTTGCCGCGGCGTTGTGAATCACCGCTCCGGCGATAAATCTCCGCTCCTGATCACGATAGAATCATATCGCCGGCCGCGCGGCGATGTCAATCGCCCTGAATAGCGGAGCCCGAAGAGCATATGGGGTTACTGGAATTTTCCGACTAGGGATTGATACTCGTCCTCGCGGATTTTCTTATAGAACCTGAGCTTTTCCAGGATCATGCGGCACCGCCAGTTGAGCCACCGCTTGGATTCGCGCGGGTCGGTCGTGACGGGGCGTGGGATGACGGCCGTCAGGCGTACGATCTCCTCCAGGGAAAGCTCGAAAACATCCCTGCCGAAATAATGGCGAGAGGCGGCTTGGACTCCGAAAATCCCCGGGCCGAGCTCGATGAGATTGAGGTAGAGGGTGAAGATCCGGTCCTTGCTCAGCGCTTTTTCCAAGCGTCGAGCGATGAAATATTCCCGGACTTTGCGTAGGGGATTCTTTCTCGGGGACAGAAAAAGGTTCTTGGCGAGCTGCTGGGTGATGGTGCTCCCGCCCCGGGCGAACCGTTTCTCGCGGAGATCGCGCTTGACGGATTCCTTGATCTCCTCGAAGTCGATCCCCTTGTGCCAATAGAACGAGGCGTCTTCCGTGATCCGGACGGCCTCCTTGAGGAGTGCCGGGATCCTCACGAAATCCACCCATTCCTTTCGGATGGCGATGGTCCGACCTTTCTTGCGGGCTTCTTCCTGGCGAGATCTCATGAAGGCCGTTGAAGACGGGTCCTTTGTCCTGAGGCCGGAGACATCGGGGAGGGTCAGGAGGATGGTGGCCGTCACTGCGACGGGCGTCAGGACGGCGATCAGAAACAGCCACCGCCAGGGTTTTCTCCGCTTTGTTGGTTTGACCATGAGGGCGCGTCTATCTATTCCCCATATCCCCGTCGATGTCAAGGGCCAGGGGGCGGCCCCCACGACTCAATCATTACGGCTACCAGCTAAGCATTTAATAGAACTAAAACCTTTGTTCTAAGGCTTTTTAAGAACTCAGTTGTCATCTATCGCTCTTTATTATTATCCGGAGCCTCGGGCACATTTCAGCTCCACAGCACCCCCCGGCAGAGGGCCACCCCTGCCTCAGCCCTCTGTTGGCGGGGCTGTCATAACAGCAAAATCGGATACTTTTATAGAAATTAATGTTTTATCTCAGCCCAATCATCGCTCCATATTTAGAATAAACTTCTTTGACCAGATCACCAGATTTGGGATTACCCCAATCGTGCATCCATTCGGAAACCAGCGACTCTAGAGTGATCGGAATGACCCCTGCCTGTAACATTCTCTCTATTCCGTACTTATGGGCATCAGGGGTGGAATCGCCGGCGGCATCCATTAATCCATACACTTCAAGTCCTTCTTTTAAACCGTGGAGAGCGGTATAGGCGAAGCACATGCTAGTCCATAAACCGGACACGACCATTTTCTTTCTCCCGGTTTTCTTGACAGCGTTCCAGGTCGCATCGTCTTCAAAAGCGTCGAAACTAAGAATCTTACGAGAAAATGCTTCCTGGCCAGGGAATAGAGTCGTTATTTCCGGAATGAATTCCCCGTTGTATTTAGGATTAATCGTGGATAAAACCACTGGAATTCCCAATATGCTTGCAGCTTTGGCTGCACCCACGGCCGCTTGCTTTATGATGGACTTATCGCCCGAAGCGACCCCCCTAAACATGGAAGCCTGATAATCCACAAGGACCAGACAACTGTTTTTGTTAGTCAGAAGTTCTAACCTGCCTTCTCTTGAATCAACCATTTATCTTTTCTCCTCTTTCTATGCCTCACGCAGAGTGTGAGCGGCACGGGGATTCATCCGTGTCCGCTCGACGCTCTTGTTAGGTTTCCTTCAGTATCCTACTTTTTCTGGGGCGGCACCATCTCCCCGCTTGCGTATGCCATCGAGGTGTCCAGAAGATTTCCCCAACTCGGTAGGCGCTCCCTGAATACCATCGCGTGCGGCCACCCGGCGGCCTCATCCCATCGTTAGGGATGATAAATCGTACCCAGATGAGATATCAAGTTGAACCTAAAATAGCTAAAGGTGGGCCAGGAAGCTGCGGACAAGCTAAAAAGTGTCGGAAATCCGACAGGCCTCTCTCCTGGTCAAAGAGAGAATCATGAAAAATACTCACCCCAAGCTTCAGTGGCCATCGAGAGATCTTGATGAGCGATGTGCGGTCGGGAGGCTTGTCTGCCACAAACATCAACTTGACGTGGTTGATGATGCGAAAGACAACTGCATAGTCAGTAATGAAGTTGAAAACACCAACGACAAGCCGTACAATAGGTGACGCTTGTGTACTTCAAGCGCCTGGCACCGAGCGGGCATAACTCAGCGGTAGAGTGCCAGCTTCCCAAGCTGGGAGTCGCGGGTTCGAATCCCGTTGCCCGCTCTTTTTGTTTTCTTCCATAGATCATCCGATCTTGAATCGGGCTTAGGATTGTCGCCATGAAGTCCTGGGATCTTCTCATCGACCCGGACCCGCGCCGCGGGGCTGCTAACATGGCCGTCGATGAGTATCTCTTCAGTAGTCTCGGCAAAGAGCCTCAGACAATCGTCCGGTTCTACAGCTGGTCACGTCCCACCGCCTCCCTCGGCTATTCCCAGCCTGCAGAAAAAATCCTTGATCTCGATTACTGCCGAAGTAACGGGATCGACGTCGTCCGGAGGATGACGGGAGGGAAGCTCGTGCTCCATTGGCGGGAGATCACCTATTCAATCGCCTCTTCCGACACGGAGAGGTTTTCACCGACCCTGGCCGAGTCCTACCGTATGATCTCTGCCGCCATTATCTGTGGCCTAGAAAAAATGGGGCTCCGGGCGAGACTGGCCGGCCCGCCCCCATCGTCCTACCTAAAGGGGAACATGCCCTGCTTTGCCTACCCGGCCCGCGACGAGATCGAGATCGACAGACGGAAAATCGTCGGCAGCGCCCAGAAAAGAGTGGCCGGACGGTTCCTCCAGCATGGCTCCATTCCTCTTCAGGATGACGAAGGCCTCCTGAGGCGCATATCACTCGCTCAGGACGAGGAGTCCGAAATGAGGCGGATCTCGATCTCGGAAGCGCTGGGGAGAGAAGTCGACCGGGAGTGGGCGGTGGAGTGCCTGGTGAAGGGAATGGCCGAGCATTTTGGGGTGCGGTTTGAACCTCTGACCCTGGGGGCGGCGGCCGAAGACGCCATTCGGCGGATCCAGGAACGGCGCTACGAGGATGAAGCCTGGACCCTGGGAAGGTCGGACGGCCCTGAGTATTGATTTTCTCGATTTCGAGTGATACGATTGTCTGGGTAACATAGGCAGACTGAAGATGAACGAAGTCGAAGAGCTTTCCAAGCTGGAAATCCAGAGCCTTCCGCCCCTCCGGCCGATGGTTCTGGACGACCTTCACGCCAAGGCTCTCAAGAACCTTCACCTGGAAATGGGTACCGGTCCGGTCCTCTATCTTCTCTCGCCTTCCTATAGCGTTCTCCATCCGACAGCCAACGAAGTGATCGCCGATTTCACCACCAAGAAAGAAAGCCTCCTGGACTATCTCAGGGAATACATCATCCGGAACTTGGCCGTTTACTCGGTCCTCCTTGATATCAACAGCTATTTCGTCGAGCAGAACAGCTTCCTAGTCTTGGCCCGCCTGCGAGAGAAGGATTCCGGCGGCCGCCGTTTCGAGATTAAGTTCTACACCAACTCACCCCTGGAGCTGACCACACACTACGAAGACAAGATCTACATCGGCCGGGATTTCATCGACCTCTTCGGCTTCAAACGGAAGCATTACGGAGTTAAAGAGCTGATCGCCTCGGTCAAGGACCAGAATGAGAGGATGATCGACAAGGCGCAGGAGAAGCTGAAGAACCCGCTCGAATACAAGTCGTTCTTCCAGGAGATCAAGGAGCTGGTCGCCGAGCTCCGGTCGGAGAGCCTGCTTATCCTCCAGTCCCTGCCGCCCTATCTCGACTTCGCCAAGGTCAGCGATAAGGACCTGATCGACATCAACGCCCAGTACCGGACGATCAAGCACTACATCATCGAGCTCCATGACGAGGTCGAGGAGTTCGAGAACCTTCTGCACTTCCACAAGGAGAACGATTTCGCCCGCTACGTGACCAAATACAAAAAGGACGTAACCAACCTCATCTCTTATTTCAATATCAAGATCAACGGCAGCCTGACGCAGAAGATCTACGAGCTCAAGAACAGGGAAAAATAAATCCCCTTTCTTTATTAGCGGTTGGGGCCTTTTTCGAACTGGATGTCGCCGTAGGTCGTAGACAGCAAGATGCGGGGCTTGTCTAAGACCTCGGAAAACGCCCGGACCAAGGTCAGACTATCCTTCTCCTCGGTGGTGATGCTGCCAGAAAGGCTCCATTGGATGTCGCTGCTCTTGGTTTGGGCTTCGAGGGGATACCTGTCTTCCCCCGGCCAGAAGAAAATGATCGGCGAGTAGGTGGCCCGGACCTCGATGGGTCCAGTGAGAGGCAGGGGAGCGAGGGTGATGTTCCCGTGGGAAAGAAGGATCGTCGTTTTCCCGGAGAAGTCCGCCAGGTCCACATCCTCGTAGGAGGATGAGACGTAGATGCTCTCGCCGACGATGCCCCTCCCCGAGACGCTCAAATGGCCGCCGGTGATCTCCAGGTTCCCCTGAATAGACTTCAGGATGATCGGCTCGTAGGTGTCGTTGATCTCGAGGTTTCCCGCCACACCATCGGCATCGACAGGGGAGTGACTGCCGTCAATGCGGGAAGGCCCGACATTTCGGAGTGTGATCTTTTCATAGGAATTGCGGACCTCCAAAGGCCCGGTGAGGTCTTCCACCCAGATCTCTGTATGGGGCGCGGTGATCGTAGCCTTTTGGCTTCCGCCCCGCAAGTCGACCAGACCGTAGGAATTTTCAATGTTGACCTCGCCGGCCACCGCCTTCACGGAGATGTCGGAATGACGGCTCCTGATCGTGCAGTTCGATTGAAGTCCGGAGACCTCGACGTCTTCATAGCTGTTCTCGATGACGGCTCCCCCCCGGATGTTGGTGGCGGAGACCTCTCCGTGGCGATTGTCGATTATCGTCTCTCCCACTTGGTCGGCCTTGACCGGGCCGTAGGAGTTCGTCACCTCGACGGACATGCCGGAAGGCACGGTGATCCGGAAGCTGGTATCGAAATTCCGCCTTTTGAAATCGCTGCGGTTGGTGGTGATGGTGACGGCGGCATCGCCCTTGGTGACTACGGGATGGAGCTTGTCGGCCACTTCCCGGGCCTTTTCCTCGTTCCGCCGCCAGACCCTTTTCTCAAAGGTAAATGTGATCCGATCGGTCTCCGCACCGAGAACCTCGACCTGGCCGTGAGAGTTGAGCACTTTCAGGGAAGCGGGAAGGGGCGGCTCGATCACCTGCGTTTCCTGGTAGGTGTATTCGTTGAAGTCCCAGGCGATGAAATCATCCCAGACGACGTCGATCTTGCCGGCCTGAACATGGTAGAAAAAAATCCCGGCGGCGATGATGAAGATTAGAAGGATGATCTCTTTGGCTTTCATCGTCAGTCCTGCTCGGGTTTCGGGGCCGGTGTTTCTTCCTTTCTCTCCTTGAGCCCGAAGTAGAGCTTCCAGGCACCCCAGACGATCAAGGCCAAGGGCCAGAGCCGGGCCAGACTGTCCCAGACATCGACCCCGAAATTATCCAGGATGAAGATGAGCCCGATGACGATGAGGATGATCCCCCATGCCAGTGCGCCGCGTTGTTTTTTAGCCATTGGAACCTCCTTGTGCGGCCCTCAGTCCTTCTTCGAGAGATAGTCGAAGATGAGCTTGCCGCCGATGACGATGACCACGACCGGCCAGAAATCGAGGATGGTCTTGTAGCTGATGACCTCGAAGTTGCCGAGAAGCAGAATCCCGCCCAGGGCGATCAGCAGGACGCCCCAGAATATCGAGCCGGCGGTTACAGCTTCGGTGGTTACGACCTCTTCCTCGGCCTCTACTTGTCCTCCCAGCAGGGCCCGGCGATTGATCTTGTTGGCCACGTTCACGGAATCGATGATCTGGAAGATGTAGAACGCTGCCAGGACGATTCCGGCGAACGGCTGGGCGTCGCCGTGCTGCTGCATGGTGACCAGCCCGGCGAAAATGACCAGGTAAACGAATCCCTTGATGACCTCGCCGTTATAGAAAGGTCCGACCCCGAAGGGGAACAAGAAGGACAGCAGGAAGGCCAGGATCGGGGACTTGCGGGGCTTGGCCAGGACGACTTTTTCCTGCACAACGATTTTTTCTTCCATCTGGATTCCTCCTATTTATAAGTTGGGTCCTCGTTTCCGCCGAAGACCTTCCAGTTTTTGACGGAAACAAAGACGTTGTCTGCGGTGTCGCCCAGCCGGTCGGTGAAGGAGCCGGTCTTGGCGTAAAGCTTTTCCACCTGGCTGTAGCCGGAGTGAATCTTCTGGTCGATGGCCCGGTCGATGTTTTTCTTATCCGGGTTGAAGAGATAGAAGGAGAGCAGGGTCATGAATATGGTGGCCGCCGCGAAGACGGGCTGGAGAGAGGGTTTGAGCACGAAGTCGAAAGAGAAGGAGAATTTCTTCTTCTGCTCAGGGATGGCGGCGAGTCGGGCCTTGAGGCCGGGGCTCACGTCGAGTTCGGGAAAATCGGCCAGGGCCTGCTGAGTCCGGCTCAGAACGGCGAGAAGGGCGGTGCAATCCGGGCAGCCGGCGAGATGGCTTTCGACAAGGGCCTTTTCCGCCTGGCCCAGTTCACCCTCCAAGAAAGCAGAGAGGAGTTCCTCGATCCGTTCACAGGTCATGGGCGTCCTCCTTCCTGTCTTTGAGAATCTTGGCCAGCTGCAGCCGTCCGCGGTTGATCCGGGACTTGACCGTGCCGAGCGGGAGATCCAGGATCTCGGCGACCTCCTCATACCTCTTGTCCTGGATGTCTCTGAGGATGACCGCCATTCGGGTCTCCGGCGCAAGCCGGTTGAGGCCTTCCCAAACCAGCTTCCGGTCGGCCTCCTGCATCAGGCCGGATTCGGGGCCCTGGGCCGCCTCCGGAGCGGCAAATTGCTCGTCGAATTCGTCGCGATGGGCCTTTTCCCACCTGGTCTTGCGGTAGGTGTCGATGAGATGGTTCTTGGCCATGGTGATAAGCCAGGCGGTGAAGTTTTTCTCGAAGTCGTACTTACCAAGGGCACCGTGTAGTTTCAGGAAGATGTCCTGGGTCAGGTCTTCAGCCTCCTGGTAGCTGCCGCCGAACTGGTAGGCCAGGTTGAAAACCCGCTTGGAATAGGTGTTAACCAGCATTTCCCAGGCTCCTTGTTTGCCGTTCAAACATTGTCTGATGACCTCGTTCAAGTCCACTCACTTCACCCCGATAGACGAGATTGGCCGGCCGAAAGTTCCTTACATTCTAATAAATTTCTCGGGGCAAAGCCAATTCGGGGGACACGAAACTTAATTCCCGGCAAAGGGCGAATAAAGCCTTGAATTAACTATCATGTCCCCCGAATCAAGCGCCTTGACTAAAGAATAGAGATATGACAGGATGGATTTTCTTTAACAGAAAAACCGAGATTTTCATTCAGGGAGGAGACCCATGGAGGGCATCATCGGCTACGGAGCCAGCATCCCCCGAAACCGCATCAAAGTCGAGGAGATCGCCAAGGTTTGGGGCGCGGATGCGCCCAGCTACAAGAAGGGGCTACTTGTCGAGGAGAAGTCCGTCCCTTCCCCAGATCAGGACACGATCACGATGTCCGTCGAGGCCTCGAAAAGCGCTCTCAAGAGGGCCGGCATCAATCCTAAGGAGATCGGTGCTGTCTATATCGGTTCCGAGTCCCATCCCTATGCCGTTAAGCCCAGCGGCACCGTCCTGGCCGAGGCCATCGGAGCCACTCCCGAGGTCCACACGGCCGATCTTGAGTTTGCCTGCAAGGCCGGGACAGAAGGGATGTTCATCGCCTGGGGTCTGGTCAAGGCCGGCCTGATCAAATACGGCCTGGCCGTGGGGGCGGATACCTCTCAGGGGGCTCCCGGCGATGCCTTGGAATACACGGCCGCAGCCGGCGCTGCCGCCTATCTCTTCGGTCGGGAAAAGGTGGTCGCCGAAGTCCTGGAGACCTATTCCTACACCACCGACACCCCGGACTTCTGGCGCCGCGAATATCAATACTATCCTCAACACGGGGGCCGGTTCACCGGTGATCCGGCTTACTTCAAGCACATCATCGGCGCCGCCAAAGGGATCATGGGAAAATCCGGCCTGAAACCCACCGATTTCCAGTACGTCATTTTCCACCAGCCAAACGGCAAGTTTCCCTTGCGGGTGGGCGAGATACTGGGGTTCGCCAAGAAACAGATCGAGCCGGGCTGGCTGGTCAACAAGCTCGGCAACACCTATTCCGGGTCGTCGCCCCTCGGGCTGACCGCAACCCTGGATATCTCCAAGCCCGGAGACCTCGTGCTCATCGTCTCCTACGGCTCCGGAGCCGGGAGTGACGCTTTCATCCTCAAGGTGACCGACCGGATCAACGAGGTCAGGGAACTCGCTCCCAAGACACGAGAGCTCCTTAATAAAAACAGAATCTATCTGGAATACGGGACCTATGCCAAGTTCCGCCACAAGATCCGGAAGGCCGAGTAGGAGACGACCATGAGAGAAGTCGCCGTCATCGGAGTGGGCATGAATAAATGGGGGGAGCACTGGGAGAAGTCGCTCCGCCATATCTTCACGGAAGCGGCCATCCTGGCGCTGGATGATGCGGGTGTCGACAAGATCGATTCACTCATCGTCGGCTGCATGTCCAGCGGGCTGTTCGTCGGGCAGGAACATCTCTCCTCGCTTCTGGCCGACTATCTAGGGCAGGTCCCCGTCCCGGCAGCGCGGGTGGAATCGGCCTGCGCTTCGGGCGGACTGGCTCTTCGGACCGGTTGGATCGAAGTCGCCTCCGGGATGTCGGACGTCGTTCTTGTCGGAGGTGTCGAGAAGATGACCGATGTCAACGGCCACGAGGCCACTTACGCCCTCGGTACGGCCGCCGATCAGGAGTACGAGTGCTATCACGGGATCACCTTCCCCGGACTCTACGCTCTCATCGCCCGGGCCCACATGGAGAAATACGGCACGACCAGACAGCAGCTGGCCATGGTGGCGGTCAAGAACCACGACAACGGCTCCCTCAACCCGCTGGCCCAATATCCTTTTAAAGTCAGCGTTGAGGCCGTTCTTAACTCCGTCATGGTGGCCGACCCGCTGCGCATCCTGGACTGTTCGCCGATCACGGACGGGGCCGCCGCGCTCATCCTCTGCCCGGTGGAAACGGCCAAGAAACTCAAGAAGCCGGTCGTAAAAATCACCGCCAGCGGCATGGCCACGGACACGATCGCCCTCAGCTCGCGCCGGGAGATCACCTGGATCGAATCCACCTACCAGGCGGCGAAGAGGGCCTACGCCATGGCCGGCAAGAAACCCGAGGACATCGACGTCGTCGAGGTCCATGATTGCTTCACCATCGCCGAGATCTGTGTCATGGAGGCGCTGGGCCTGGTGGAGAAAGGGAAGGGGGGCAAGGCCGTCGAGGACGGGCTGACCTCCCTCCATGGGAAAATCCCCATTAACACCAGCGGCGGCCTGAAGGCCAAGGGGCATCCCGTGGGCGCGACCGGTGTAGCCCAGGCGATCGAGATCGTCAAACAGCTCCGCGAGGAAGCCGGTCCCCGCCAGGTCAAGGGGGCCAGGGTCGGGTTGACACAGAATATGGGCGGAAGCGGCGGGAGCTCGATCGTGCACATCTTCGAGCGAGGCTAAGAGGAGGGATACGATGCCGACACCATCGAGATACTGGAGAGAGATTCCTCAGAGATACCGGTTGGAAGCCGCCAAGTGCAAGAATTGCGGGTATATCGCGTTCCCGCCACGCCTGGTCTGCCCGCGATGTCAATCCCGGGCCTTCGAGACGATCATCCTGGCCGATGCCGGCAAGATCGTCACCTACACGATCATTCGCGTTCCCCCTCAGCCGTTTTCCGACCAGGCGCCCTATGCCGTGGGCATCGTCGAACTCGACGACGGCGTCCGGCTGACAGGACAGATCGTGGACTGCGCCTTCGAGGAACTGAAGATCGGGAAGAAGGTGAAGGTCGAGTTCCGGAAGGTCTACGAGGAGGGCGAAGCCGGAGTTATCTATTACGGATACAAGTTTGTTCCCGCATGACGAAAATAGGGACGGTCCTATTTTCCTGAGGTGAGGCCGTGTTCAAAATTGAAAGTAAGGTCGATACGCAAAGCCCGGAGTATAGAGAAAACTTCGAGCACATGAAGAAGGTCGTGGCCGACTTCAGGGAGAGGCTGGCCAAGGCGAAGGAAGGGGGGCCGCCCAAGTACCGGGAGCTCCACAAGTCCCGGAAAAAGCTCCTCGTCCGGGAGCGCTTGGACCGGCTCTTCGACCGAAACACCCCGTTCCTGGAGCTGAGTCCGCAGGCCGCCAACGGCATGTATGACGACGAGGCTCCAGGAGCCAGCATGGTCACCGGAATCGGCGTTGTCCACGGCCGCGAAGTGCTCATCGTCGCCAACGACGCCACGGTCAAGGGCGGGACTTATTTCCCGATGACCATTAAAAAGCATATCCGGGCCCAGGAGGTCGCCCTGGAGAACAGGCTGCCCTGCATCTACCTTGTCGACTCCGGCGGCATTTTCCTCCCTCACCAGAGCGGGACGTTCCCTGATAAAGAGCACTTCGGCCGCATCTTCTATAACCAGGCGAGGCTCTCGGCCTTGGGTATTCCCCAAATTTCAATCGTCATGGGCTCCTGCACGGCCGGCGGCGCTTATGTTCCGGCCATGAGCGACGAGACCGTCATCGTCCGGCACCAGGGCACGATCTTTATCGGCGGCCCGCCGCTGGTCAAGGCCGCCACGGGCGAAGAGGTAACGGACGAGGACCTGGGCGGAGCGGATGTCCACTGCCGCATCTCCGGCGTCTCCGATTATTATGCCTATGATGATGATCATGCCCTCCAGATCGCCCGCAACATCGTCGAGACATTGGACCCGGCCAGGAAATTCCCGCTCGACACGGCCGCATCCGAAGAGCCGGCCTACGACTCCCGAGAGATCTACGGCATCCTCCCGCGGGACCTGCATAAGACATTCGATATCAAAGAACTCATCGCCCGGCTGGTCGATGGCAGCCGCTTCCAAGAGTTTAAGGAGCTCTACGCCCAGACCCTGGTCTGCGGATTCGCCCGGATCATGGGTTACCCGGTGGGCATCCTGGCCAATAACGGAGTCCTCTTCTCCCAGAGCTCGCTCAAGGGCGCCCACTTCATCTCTCTGTGCTCCATGCGCAAAGTCCCGCTCATCTTTCTCCAAAACATCACCGGGTTCATCGTCGGCAAGCAGTATGAGCACGGCGGCATCGCCAAGGACGGCGCCAAGCTGGTCCATGCCGTGGCCAATGCCGATGTCCCCAAGTTCACGGTCATCGTCGGCGGCTCCTACGGGGCCGGAAACTATGCCATGTGCGGCCGCGCTTACGGCCCGCGCCTCCTCTGGATGTGGCCCAACGCCCGGATAGGTGTCATGGGAGGCGAACAGGCCGGCAACGTTCTCGTCACCGTCAAGCTCAAGAGGCTCCAGGAGCAGGGCGTCCGGATGACGGAGGAGGAGAAGGAAAAGCTGATGAAGCCCATCCTCGAGAAATACGAGGAGGAGGCGAATCCCTATTTCAGCACGGCCCGTCTCTGGGACGACGGTATCCTCGACCCCCTGGAGACACGGGAAGCGCTGGCCTTGGGTATCTCGATGAGCCTGAACGCACCCATCCCGGACTACAAGGTCGGGATCTTCAGGATGTAATCGATGGCCGATCAGGAACTAAAGACGGTCCTAGCCGCCAAGGCAGGAAAAACCCTGCGCCTCACCATGAACCGGCCCCAGGTCCACAACGCCTTCAACGCGGCGATGATCCGGGAACTGGCGGTCGCCTTTGACCAGGCCAAGAAAGATTCTGACGTCCGCCTTGTCGTCCTGACCGGCGCCGGGGAATCCTTCTGCGCCGGGGCCGACCTCAATTGGATGCGGGAGATCATCCACTATTCCTATGAGCAAAACCTCCGGGAATCACGTGAACTGGCGGAGCTGATGCACGCGATCTATGCGCTGCCCAAGCCGACCATTGCCCGGATCAACGGTGCGGTCATCGGCGGCGGCACCGGGCTGTTCTCGGCCTGCGATATTGTCATCGCCTCGGACAGGGCCAAGTTTGGGCTGAGCGAGGTCAAGATAGGCCTTGTCCCGGCCGCCATAGGGCCGTATGTCATCCGGCGAATCGGCGAGAGCGCGGCCCGGGAACTGTTCCTGACCGGCGAACGGTTCGATGCGCGCCGCGCTCTGGAAATCGGCCTGGTCAACAAGGTCGTTCCCCACGAAGCGCTCGATGCCAAGGTCGAGGAGGTCGTTCGTCTCCTCCTGAGCTCCGGTCCCGAAGCGTTGGCCAAGTGTAAAGAGCTCTTGCAGAGGGTCCCCGCCATAAGCCTGGAGGAGGCCAAAGGCTATACCGCCGAGATGATCGCCGGCCTGCGGGTCAGCCCCGAAGGGCAGGAAGGCATGGCCGCCTTCCTCGAGAAAAGAAAGCCTAAATGGGTTAAAGACTAGAGTCATGTTCAAGAAGATCTTGGTTTCGAACCGCGGGGAGATCGCCTGCCGCATCATCCGGGCCTGCCGGGAGATGGGGATCGCTTCTCTTGCCGTCTATTCCGAGGCTGACCGCGCCGGCCTCCACGTCCAGCTGGCCGACGAGGCCGTCTGCATCGGACCTCCGCCTGCGGTCGAGAGCTATCTGAACATGGACAGGATCATCGAGACGGCCCGGACGTCCGGAGCTGAAGCCATCCATCCCGGATACGGCTTTCTGGCCGAAAACCCGGAGTTCGCCCGCCGCTGCGAGAGGGCCGGGATTGTCTTTATCGGGCCCAATTCGCGCGCTCTGGACCTGGTCGGGGACAAGATCCGGGCCCGTCAGGCGATGGAAAAGTCGGGCATTCCGATCATCCCCGGTATGAAGCACGTGGCCGCCGATTTTGCTGAATGCGCAGCCGAAGCACGGAAGATCGGCTACCCGGTGATGATCAAAGCCTCGGCCGGGGGGGGCGGCAAGGGAATGAGGATCGTCTGTTCGGAAGAGGAGCTGCGGCCAAGCCTCGAGTCGGGACAGCGCGAGGCCAAGTCGGCCTTCGGGGATGAGTCCGTCTATCTCGAAAAGTATATCGAAGACCCACGGCACGTCGAATTCCAGGTGCTGGCCGACAATTATGGCCATATCGTCCACCTCTTCGAACGCGAGTGCTCGATCCAGAGACGCCATCAGAAGATCGTCGAGGAGACGCCGTCTCAGGCTCTAACTCCGGAGCTCCGCCGTAAGATGGGTGAGACGGCCAGGAAGGTCCTGGAGGTAGCGGAATACAACAACGCGGGGACGGTCGAGTTCCTTTTGGACCGGAACAAGAAATTCTATTTCCTGGAAGTCAACGCCCGGCTCCAGGTCGAACACCCGGTCACAGAGTTGACCACAGGGGTGGACCTTGTCCAGCAGCAGATCCGGATCGCGGCCGGCGAGAAGCTCTCCCTGAAGCAGGAAAACCTGGCCCAGCGCGGGCATGCCATCGAATGCCGCATTTACGCCGAAGACCCGAGCAACAACTTCCTGCCTTCCTCCGGGAAGATCCTTTTTCTCAGAGAGCCGATGGGTCCCGGCATTCGCCATGACGGAGGCATTTACGGCGGCTGGGAAGTCCCCATCTACTACGACCCCATCCTGGCCAAACTCATCGTCTGGGCGGAGACACGAGAATCCGCCTGCGCGCGGATGGCAGCCGCCCTGGACGATTATGTCATCCTCGGGATCAGCACGACCATCCCGTTCTTGAAAGAAGTCATATCTCATCCGCAGTTCCATAAAGGAGAGACCACCACCGGATTCATCAAGAGCTATTTTGAGAATTGGCGGCAGAATCAAGGCCCGGCGGAAGGGCTGACTCTAGCCCTGGCGGCCGCCGCTCTGGACGAGCTCTCCCCGTCCCAGAAAGTCGAAAAGGCGGCCGGGCTGGAGAAAGAGGTCTATTCTCCATGGCAGATGCTTGGCCGATGGAGGATCGGGGAGAAGCCCTGAGATGGATTTCGAATTCACGGTTGACGGCGTCCGCCAGACGATTTCGCTGGACAGAAAGGACGACTGCATTTCCATCCGTCATGGGGACAAGACCCTGGAAGCGGAGGTTCGGGTCATCTCTAAGCAGGCCGTCTCTCTTCTCGTCGGCGGCCGGTCTTTCCTAGTGATCGTCGCCAGGGACAAAGACAAAAAATATGTCTGGCTCAACGGCCGCACGTATCTCATCCAGAGAGGAAAAGAGGAACAACGGCTGGCCGAAAGGGGAGACGACCGGGCCCAGAAGGGGAAGTCCGTGGTGACCTCCCCGATGCCGGGAAAGGTGGTCAAGGTTAACGTGTCCGAAAATGAAGCCGTCCGCAAGAACCAGACCCTGGCCGTCGTCGAAGCGATGAAGATGGAAAACGAGATCAAGTCCCCCCTGGAGGGCTTCGTCAAGAAAATTTACGTCTCGCCAGGTGACCTGGTGGATTCAGAGAAACCCCTCCTCGAGCTTGAACCCAAATAAGACCGGGAAGACCGGGGTCAGGTCTCAACATTCAACAAATTGACCAAAAAGCAACAATTTTTGTTGAATGTTGAGACCTGACCCCATTGATTCGATATGCAACTTTTTGGATTGGCCCATAGTTTTAGAGGGTGAGAATGGATGATCAAGAGCTGATCCGACAGGTCCAGGAAGGAGATGAGATGGCATTCGGCGAGATCGTTTCGGCCTACAAAGACCGAATCGTGAACTACCTCTACCAGTTCACCGGCGATTATCAGAAGGCCGTGGAGATCTCGCAGGAGACCTTCCTCCGGGTCTATTTCAAGGCTCGCCAGTACAGGCCGGTGGCCCCGCTCTCGTCCTGGATCTACGCGATTGCTTCTAACTTGGCCAAGACCGAGATGAAACGGACGCGCAAGTTTGCCGCATTCTCGCTGGACGACATCGCCGCTCACGAAGTGCGGAAAAAAGCCTATGCCGAGGACCCGCCGGACCCGGGGCTGATCAAAAACCTGAGGGAAGCCTTGGACGCCCTGCATCCGCGCTACCGGATCCCTGTCGTCCTCAAAGACATGGAAGGATTCTCCCAGGAGGAGATCGCCCAGATCCTGAAGAAGCCCGTTGGCACGATTAAGGCCAGGATCAGCCGCGGCCGGAGCTTTCTCAAGAAGAGGCTGGAGAAGGCCCTGGCCGGAGGGACGTATGTCGCCCGAGCGTGAGGAGAGAAGAAATGAGTGAATGGGACATCTTGAAGAGGCTGGACAGGGTCAAAGCCCCGCCGGACTTCGAGCAGAAGGTCATGGCCCAACTTTCGTTCCGGAAAAGGGCAGAACGCCGGAGACGGATCGTTCTGCGCTGGTCCATGGCGGGTTCTTTCGCTTCGCTTGCGGTCGTTGTCGTCCTGCTGAACGTCTTTGTCTTTCGAGGTCGGACTCCCTCGGGTGTTGCC
Source organism: Candidatus Aminicenantota bacterium (assembly GCA_017886205.1). Taxonomy (GTDB): domain Bacteria; phylum Acidobacteriota; class Aminicenantia; order Aminicenantales; family UBA8522; genus UBA8522. The sequence continues at coordinate 149,006 of JAFNEO010000021.1, forward strand.
GGGAGGGGGAAAGATGTTGCCTCCGTTTCCTCGCTGATTCAGAAAGCCGGGGCGGAGCAGACCATCCGGATCATCGAGACCCTGGATTATCGCACCGAGATGCGCAGCCGGTCTACCGAGCCGGAAACCGTTTATCTCTTGGAGCAGGTCTCCGATACGACCCCAAGAGGTATCAAATACTAAGGAGGTTTAGGATATGAGCGAGAAAGGCAGATTTATCGTCGGATTGACAGCGCTGTTGCTGTTGAGTGTCTGGAGCCTTCGGGCCGCGGAGCCGCGAAGCTTGGGCCTACAGGACAACATTATGGAGGGGATCTCCAAGAAGGTCTTCGACAGCGTGGTCAAGGTGGAAGCCCGCAACGGGTTTAAGAAAGTGGCGACCGGTGTCGTCATCGATAAGGACGGCTACATCGTTACCACCGGGCTGATCTGGCCGCGGACTGAGGAAATCATAATCACTACATCAGACGGAAGGCGCAGTGAGGCCAAATTCCTGGGCATGGACTCGGAGACGCACCTGGCCTTGATCCAGGCCAAGGAAAAGAACTTGACGCCGATCATCCTGGGCAAGGCCGCGGGTCTCTCTCCCGGCTCCTGGATCGGTGTCATCAGTGTCTCACCGGAGAACGCCGCTCAGGTTACACAGGGCATCGTCAGCTCTGTGACCGCCGACAAGCTGCGGCTGAACGTCTGGGTGACGCGCGGGGCCAGCGGCAGCCCGGTTGTCAACAAGGACGGGCAGATGGTCGCTCTGCTCCGGGGAATCTATTCCGAGGACCAGCCGGTGCTGTTCGAGTTCCGGGAGCAAGAGGTCGTCGGCTCCGGCTATGTCTTTAACACGGCAGAAGCCCCCTCCTCGGGCATGGCCCTGGGCATTCCCGTGGAGATGGTCAAGGCGATCAGTTCCGAAATCAGAGAAAAAGGAAAGGTCAGCCGGGGGTGGATCGGGATCGGGTTCTCGGAAAACGAGGACGGGCAGGTCGAGGTCAATGACGTCGAAAAGGAAAGTCCGGCCGAGCTGGCCAAGATCCAGGAGGGAGACATCCTGGTTTCGATCGACGGAAACAAGGTCGCCGGTGCGCCGATGATCCGCTCCGAGATCCGAGGACGGAAGCCCGGGCAGGACGTGAAACTCGAAATCCTCAGGGACGGGAAGACGGTCGAAGTCAAGGTGAAGCTGGGAGAGTACCCTGAGTTGGAAGCCAGGAGAGAGCTCGAGGCGCGTTTCCCCCGGCTGTTCCCAGCCCCCCCAACCACTCCAACCCCCCCCACGCCGGCAGTCACGCCGCGGCCTGAAAAAGCGCCGAGGGCCCCCAAGGCCT
>JAFNEO010000022.1 GCA_017886205.1 Candidatus Aminicenantota bacterium
TACAGAGGATAGAGGAGAGGGGGGGTCCTTTAGGAAGAGGGGTTTTTCTACTGGCCCATACTGGAAACGGCGGCCAGTCTTTTCCGGGCGTCTTCGACCTCGGGAAGGCCGGGGTCGACGTCCTTCCACAGGAAGAGGAATTTTCTGTAATGCTCCGCGGCTTCGACCTTTTTCCCCTGCTGTTCATTAATTTTCCCGAGTCGGTAATAGCTTCGGACATAGAGGTCGCCGTAGTCGAGTCTGCCGGTTCCCAGAGAAATGATTTTTTCATACTCCTGGCGAGCGCTATTGAGGTCACCTGATTGATAAAAGGCCGTGCCCAGGGCGTCGGCAAACAGGAGATGTTCTGCGGCATCCGCATCCAATAAGGGCAGTCCTATCTTGAACAATTCAACAGCCTTGGAATAATCCTTTTTTTCCAGCTCGGTCATCCCCATCAGATAGTGATAGTACCAGAAGAGCTTCTTGTTCGGCGCCTTGTCGATCGCCGCCTTCAGCCTGGCGGTGACATCGTGGGCTTGACTCAGGGCCTTCATATCCAGATGGGTGAGCCCCTGACCGAGCAGGATATTTCGTTGATCCCCGAAGCTTTCGTCCGCGACCGCGTTTGCCCAGGCTTTATCCAGCTCCTCCAGGGCCGCTTCCGGATGACCTGACCTCCGCTCCTGATAAGACAAGCCAACCCGCATCATCCTCTCCCAGCGGCTCTGCCCGAGCTTTTCCGCCAGTCCGATAAATGCCTGGGCCAATTTTTTCGCGTCAGCGAATCTCCCCTGGAGAACGTGCAGCTCTCTTAATCTGACCAAACCCCAGCCGCGGCCCAGCTGCTCCTTGCCCTGCAGCAGCTTCTTGTATTCTTCTTCGGCTCCGCTCAGGTTATCCATATAAACAGAGATTTCCCCCCTCGTCCGGATGTTCTCCCAGTCTGTCGGACTCAGAGCGGCCGCTTTGTCTAGTTCGGCAAGGGCAAGGTCGTGTTTTCCGAGCTCGCTGTAAGTCAAAGCCAGACTGCGACGCATAACAGCGCTGTCTCCGATATTCTTAAAGTAGGACTCCTTGACTTCGATGGACTTGTCATAGGCGCCGATGTGTTCATAAGTGACGGCCAGGTTTGTATAGATGATCACATCCTCAGTTTCGGCCTGAATGCATGCCCTGTACCGCTCGATAGCTTTTTCGTTTTCTCCCATCCGGCCGTAAACGATAGCCAGCATGTTGCCGCCCGAAATATCATCGGGATACAAGGCCAGCAGTTTCTCCAGCGCCTCGGTGGCTTTGTCGTAAGTCTTTTCCGACTCCCCGTAATAATGACCCTGGATGTTGTACTTCTCCCGGTCGGTCATTCTGTCGCTCAGCGCCAGGGCCTTTTCCGCATACTTTTTTTGTTCGGCAAAGAAAACTAGATTGCCATATGACCAGGACATGGCCAGGTAAGCGGAGGCAAACTCCGGGTCGATGGCCACCGCCTTTTGCATGGATTCGATGACCTGGCGGTATTCGCCCTTGACGTCGTGCCGGATGCCCTCGAGGTAATACTTGTAGGCCTCGGGCGAGCTCGTGGTGACGATCCCTACCTCCTTGTCGATGTCGGAGGCGATTTCCTGCGGTGAAAGCTTGAAATTCGCCTTGACCCGCCGGGTCAGCTCATCCACCATGGCGAAGATGCTCGCCTCCCCTTTTCCGGCTACCGATTCCGAACCGACAAGCTCGCCCGAGCCGGCCTCCTGGAGCGTGACATTGACACGGAATTCGTCGCCGGCCTTGGCATAGGCCCCCTGGAGGATATGGTTGACTCCGCCTTCGGCGGCCACCTGGCGGAGGACATCCGCAGAGTATGTTTGGCTTTCCTCTTGACCGAGACGGCCGAGGATCTGGAAAAGCTTGTCCTCGCTAAGGACCCGGATGTGCTTAGATTGGGTGAGGTCCGTGACGAGCAGGTTCGATAGCATGGTCCTCCAGTGGTCCAGCCCGGCATCGCCCGTGTTGTTCTTGAAATACATGACGGCGACCGAGGGTTTATCGGTGGGAACCGGAACCGCCTTCCTTTTCGGGAGAACCCGCCAGAGAACAACGGCGACGGCCGCGAGAGCGACCAGGGCAATTGCGGGAACGACGAGCTTCTTCACCCCGACAGTCAGGGTGATCTCTTTGGAGGTGAAGGCCTTCTTCTTCGGAATGATCCGTGCCGCGGTCGGCATTCCTTCTTCTATCCGGCTCAAGTCCGAGCTCAGTTCCCCGGCGCTTTGATACCGCTTGCCCTTCTCTTTTTCCAGGCATTTCAGTATCACCCGGTTGAGGTCCTCTGGAATCTGGGCATTGATCTCTTTCGGCGGCCTGGGGACCTCGCTCTTGTGTTTCACGCCGATGGTGAAGGGCGTGTCTCCCTCGAACGGCACCCGGCCGGCCACCATTTCATAAAGGATGACACCGAGAGAGTAGATATCCGACCGCGCATCGACTTCCTTACCCTCGACCTGCTCCGGAGACATGTATTCGGGAGTTCCGATCATCACTCCGGCCCCGGTGATGCCCTTGGCCTTGAGCGAACGGGCGATCCCGAAATCCATGATCCGGGCCTGGCCGTCCCGGTCGACCATGATGTTGCCGGGCTTGAGGTCCCGGTGGACGATGCCCAGCCCGTGGGCTTCTTCCAGGCCATCGCAGACCTGTTTGGCGATGGACACTGCCGTTTCGGCCGCCAGCCTTCCGGACTGCCGTATCAGGCCCTTCAAATCCTGGCCGGAGACATATTCCATCGTGATGTAATAAATTCCTTCGCTGGTGTTCAGGTCGAACATCTGGCAGACGTTCTTGTGGCGGATCTTGCGGGCGAGTTTCAGCTCATTGCGAAAGCGTTCGATCGTTTCCCTGTCGAGGGCGACCTCCGGCTTGATAAGCTTCAGGGCGACCTTTTCGTTCACTTCGGTGTCGAGCGCCTTGTAAACCCGGCCCATGCCCCCTTTTCCGAGCTCTTCGATGATCTGGTACTTCCCGGCGAAGGTCGATCCGGTGGTCAGCTCTTCCCGCGGCGCGCGGAGGGTTTCGGTCTGGACGAAGGGAATCTTGGCGGATGTCTTGAGCGGCGCGGCGCAATGCCCGCAATAAATCGTGTCGTCGGGATTGTCAAACTCGCACTTGGGGCATTTATTGGACATGCCGCCTCCCCAATCCAACCGGATGACCGAAGAATACCAACTCGAGGACGCTTAGTCAACCGAAAATGCGCTCAATCCGACCCATGTAGCCTGATTTAGTTATAAAAAGAAGAAAAAAAAGACGCCCCTCCCCTGCAGACTGTGTCGCAATGACAAATCGCAATTACGACACAGTCTCCTGGCGGGAGAGGATGGAGGAGAGGGGGAAGGGAGAAGGATTGAGGCTCTAGCAAGAGCGAGGTATCAGGTTGCTCTCCTAAATGGAGCGCTCGATGCTCCCGGAAACCGGGTTCTGATGTATTCGGCGGCGCTTTCGGGGCTGAGCTTCACGGACCCCGGGCCGCTCCGGACATAAAAATCGCCTTCCGTGCTGTCCTCGGTTTCCTTCCATTTCAGGAACACCGGCTCGGGACTGCGCTGGCAGCTTACGACGCAGACGGTCTTTCCCTGAACAATCTGCGTTTTGGGATCTATACACGTGCTCGCCCGATCCCCAAGACCGTTTCGGACGACCTGCGCGAGGTGCCGCATAAACTCGTCGTCATTATCACATTGGTCGATCTCAATCCCCGTCACCTTGCCGTCATCGCCGACTCCGATCAGAAGGTCGCCCCCGGCGGTGTTGAGGAACGCGGCGATGGTTTTAAGCACGGCATGCGTGATGACCTTTTCATCCTTCCGGTTCTCGCGCAAATTCCAGCGCAGCGTCGATTTGAACTCCAGGGTCTTCGACTCGCCGCGCTTGATCAGTTCTTCGGCCTGACGGTGGGCCCGCAAATAATGATCGAACAGGAAGTCCTTGAGCGCCTCCCCGAAGGCCCGGTCGTCGGTGATCCGTTTATAGAGTTCGAAGTTCGAGTCCACGATTTCCTGGATGACATCCTCGACCTTGTGGTCGAACGTGAGGCGGATATTCTCGCGCGTGTTGACCCGGGCGCTGGCGTCGAGAGCCGCGTCGCCGTCGAGTTTGGCCAGGATCTGCCCGAGTGTCACCCGGTGCTCCGGCCCCAGGTTCAGCCCGAAACGCTCGTTCAGCTCGGCAATGATCAAGGAAAGCGGCTCGAGATCTTCCGGCGCCTCCCCGTAATGTTCCTTCGTCATTACCGGTTGAAGCTGTTCTCCTTTCCGTTCCAAGGCAATGCTGCCGCTTCCGGTCTGCTGGATGCGGTAAGACTCCATGTCAATATTCTGCTGAACCTCGCGAGGCAAAGTATCCGGGTCGGCAGGGACGAGCCGCCGCAGGTGGCGCGCGAAGACATAAAGCTTCTCAAGGTCCACGTCGGAGAAAGATAGGACCTGGGCCAGGAAGGCATAAAGGCGCACATAATCGGTTAATTGCCCGCGGAAATCATGCTTTTCTTCGCTCGATATCCCGGCGAAGCGCGTAGTCACGGGAGCCAGAACAGCGTAAAGCTGTTCCTGCGTGGCCTTCTTATCAAAATAGACTTTCGCGAATTGAGCGACGTCAGCGTCGGTGAAGACCGGGAAGGCCAGGAGCCTGCTCTGAATCTCGTAAAGCAGGTTCGGGTCGGTCGCCTCGGACAGGATCGTGGTCTCATAATAGGGCTGAAACGCAGCCTGAATATCATCCGCCTCGTTGGCGAAATCCAGCACTATGGTCCCGCGCTTCTCCGGATAAATCCGGTTCAGCCGGGACAGGGTCTGGACTGCGTTTACCCCGCCGAGCTTTTTGTCCACGTACATCGTGTGTAAAAGGGGCTGGTCGAATCCCGTCTGAAACTTGTTGGCGCAGATGAGGAAGCGATACTCGGGCTTCTCGAACTCCTTGGCGGTCTGCCGCTCTCCTATAGTCCTCTCTTTCCCGACGGAGTTCATCCCCGATTCAGTGTATGACTGTCCCCCGTCCGGGACGGTTCCCGAGAAAGCCACAAGCGCCTTGAAAGGGAGGTTCTTTTCCCGAAGATACCGATCCAAGCCCAGCTTGTAGCGCACAGCATGCAGGCGCGATCGGGTCACGATCATCGCTTTGGCCCTTCCGCCGATCTCGTTCTGGACCTGGGCGGCGAAGTGCTCGACCATAATCCGCACTTTCTCGTTGATGGCGTGCGGATGGAGCTCCACGAACGACTTGAGCAGGTATTCCGCTTTGTTCTTGTCGTACCGCGGATCGTCCTCGATCTTCTTGAGAAGCCGCCAGTAAGCCTTATAGGTTGTGTAGTTCCTGAGGACGTCGAGAATGAATACTTCCTCGATCGCCTGGCGCATGCTATAAAGATGAAATGGCTCGAACTTCCCGTCCGCGCGCTTCGTGCCGAAGATCTCCAACGTTTTCGCCTTCGGAGTCGCCGTGAAGGCGAACATCGAGAGGTTTGGCAGGCGGCCGCGCTTCTCCATCTCGGCCAGGATGGTGTTCTCGAGCTCCTCCTCGGGGGTTTGAGCCCCCGCTTCCTCCTTCTCCGCCTCCTCAAGGTTTCCCGAGGCCAAAACGGCCTTGAGGCTCTTCGAGCTTTCACCCGACTGCGACGAGTGCGCTTCGTCCACGATGACGGCGAAGCGATGCCCGGGAAGTTCGCCGATCTCGCTTACGATCACGGGAAACTTCTGCAGGGTGGTCACGATGATCGTCTTCCCCGACTCGAGGGCCTGTTTGAGCTGGCGGGAGGTGGTGTCGATATTCTCTACGACGCCCAACGTCTGCTCGAACTGGCGCATGGTTGTCTGGAGTTGCCGGTCGAGGATGCGCCGGTCGGTAACGACGACGATCGAGTCGAAAACCCGTTTGTCTTCGTTATCATGAAGCGTCGAGAGCCGGTGGGCGAGCCAGGCGATGGTGAAGCTTTTGCCGCTTCCGGCCGAATGCTGCACTAGATAGCGCTCGCCAGCCCCTCGTTGGCGGGCATGGGCGACGAGGCGCCGCATGGCATCAAGCTGTTGATACCGGGGGAAGATCAGGGATCGCTTTCCGGTCTTGCGGCCCCGCTCGTCCTCTTCTTCGATCTCGTGGATAAACTGGCGGATGAGGTCGAGCACGCTCTCGCGGGACCAGATCTTCTCCCAAAGATAGGCGGTGGGATAGACCTTCTGTGTCGGCGGAACCGGCGGATTTCCTGCTCCTCCGAACTTCCCCTGGTTGAAGGGCAGGAATCGAGTCTTCGGCCCGGCGAGCTGAGTGGCTACATAGACAAGGTCCGGGTCCACGGCGAAATGAGCAAGGCAACGCCCGTAGGCGAGGAGCGGCTCGCGGGGATCGCGGTCGGTTTTGTATTGCCTGATGGCGTCCTCGACAGTCTGGCCCGTGAGCGGATTCTTGAGCTCGGAGGTGAAAATCGGGATGCCGTTGAGGAAGAGGCCCATGTCGAGACTCTGGGGGCTCCTCTCGCTGTACTGGAGCTGTCGGACCACGGAAAAGAGGTTCGCCGCGTGCAGCCGCTTGATCTCCTCGTTAAGCCCGCTCGCAGGCCGGAAGAAGGCCAACTTGAATTTGCAGCCCGAGTCCTTGATTCCGTTCCGCAGCACATCGAGCGTCCCGCGTCGCCCGATCTCCCGGGAGAGACGCTTGAGGAATTGCTCCTTTACTGCCGTGCCATAGTGCTGTTTAAGCCTTTCCCATTCCTTCGGCTGTGTCGCAATGATGAAGTCGATGACGTCGCGCGGAATGAGGCAAAGCGACTGGTCATATTCTTCGGGCGGCCGCTTTCGATAGCCTCCGGGCGGGAATTCTCCGTAAGGCGGCGCCGTCTCACGCACCCCCGCTGCCTCCCCAGCACAAGCGTCCGGTCCATACCGGAGCATCCCGCATTCGATGGTTTTCTCGAAGCTGATTTCGGAAATATCAGGCATCATCATGCTCGGCGGCGTTGCGTTTGTTTTGACAGATCTGGGGTGACAGCGTCGGGCTTGCCGCTCGCGAGCTCCGCCAAGGGAACGACAGAAACCCGGCGGTCGAGATCATAACGCAGATCCCCGGGATAGAGGACCGTCAGCCGTTCCAGGCTAAGGTCCGCCAACGCATGCCGCATGGAGGGGGTGAGACGGGGAGCATCCTGAAACTTTATCTCCACGCCGTACCGTCGTCCTCCCTTGAAAAGGAGAAGGTCCAGCTCGGCGCCGGTATGGGTAGCCCAGAAATATGAGGCTTCCGGCCGCACCAGCTTGAGCACTTCCTCGATCGCGTAGCCTTCCCATGAGGCACCCGCCTTGGGATGCGATAGGATTTCCTTTTCCGTGCTGAGCCCGAGAAGAGCGTGCAGAAGGCCGCTGTCGTTCAGATAAACCTTCGGAGACTTGACCTGCCGCTTCCGTATGTTTTCGTGCCACGGCGGCAACTGACGAATCATGAACATCCCGGTCAGAAGGTCAAGATAACGACGCGCTGTGGGCTCAGAGACACTGAGAGAACGAGCTGCTTCGGCAGCGTTCCAGACGCCCCCATGATAATGCGACACCATCGTCCAGAATCGAAGCAGCGTCGCTGCAGGAATGGCGCTGCCGAGCTGCGGCAGGTCCCGCTCGAGAAAAGTCTGTATGAACTGACGACGCCAGATAAAACTGGCTTTTTCCGAGGGCGCGAGGTACGCCGGCGGGAATCCCCCGCGCTTCCAATGGCGGCGAAGAGCTGCGGAGCCCAACTCCTGTAGGCCAAATCCGCTCAAGGTGACCGTTTCCAGCCTCCCCGCAAGGGTTTCCGAAGATTGGCGGAGCAATTCAGGAGAGGCGCTCCCGAGAATCAGAAACCGAGCCGGCAACGGCCGCCGGTCAGCGAGAACCCGCAGGACAGGAAACAGATCCGGGCGTCGCTGGATTTCGTCAATGACAATTACGCCTCGAAGCGGCGCCAGAGCCGTCATCGGCTCGGCCAGACGCACGAGGCTGCGGGGGTCTTCGAGGTCAAAATAGGCGGGAGATTCCGGCGGGACGATCTGTCGGGCCAATGTCGTCTTGCCGGATTGGCGGGGCCCCACGAGCGCGGCCACCTGGCTCCTTTTCAGAGCACTCCGAATCTCGGCAAGCCATTGAGGCCGGGGGATCATGCCCTCATGATACCACGAAAATCGAATATTGCAAGTTAGATTTTCATGGTAAAAAGCGAGGCTACAACTCGCGATTCTCCAGCAACCATTTCCATTGGAGGTCGCAGAAAACTAGGTTTTCGGCCAGGCGGCCCTCGTGATATGGTGCCATTTTTATCCGGAAGTGCTCGCAAAGCCTTCTCCCGCAGAAATCGAAATTAACGGGTAGATTTTCACGAAGTTTATTGCGTGCCGTCCACATCGATCTTGCCGGTGACCGCAGCGGAAATAAGCGCAGTGCGGTATTCCTTGAGCCGGCCTATGGCTTCTCTTATCTTTATCACGAGCGAATCGATCTTAGCCGTCTCGCGGGCGAGGAAGGCCGACATAGCCTCTTGCTCCCTTTCATCAGGAAGAGGAATCTGAGTTTGGGCAACCAAGTCCATTTCAAGGCTCTCCACGGTTGCCCCTTCTTTCTTCCATTCGACTAGCAGCTCCTTTTGCCTTCCTGAGATCAGGAAAAATAGGTACTTCGGGAGGATATCCGAACGCGGGATGAGCGCTTTAAGGTCCTGATTTAGAGTCAATTCGCGCCCCGTAAGAGTTACGGGAATGGTGTGTATCAGTATTCCCGACCGGACGACAATAAGAACGGCACCCAGCGGGATAAGGTTGGTAGCGCTTTCACGGACAGCCTGCGGCGTGATCTTCTCTTCGGTATCAACTACGACGGAAACCTTCATGTCCTTTGGAGATACCCAAGGGATGTCTCCGAACCAATAGTCCAAGTTATCCTTGCTTGGGGTCCCGCCCCCTCGGAAATCAACGATCCTTTTAAGGCGCTTCAGGCCCCAATGTGCGGGGATTTTGCCGAGCCATTCGACGCCTGAGTCTCTCATGGGGACGTTTGGGTCGAGGCCTTTGGTAACGGCCTGAGTAATGAGGGCTGTACGCTTTTCCTGGAGAAGCTCGATCACCCGCTCCTTCTTTGCTATGAGCGCATCGATCTTCGTCGTCTCGCGGTCGAGGAACGCAAGAATTATCTGTTGCTCTATAAGCGGCGGCACTGCAAGAAGGATGCTCTTTATGATGCTAGAATTGAGTCCGTGCATGATGGCCCCCTTGCCCTCGGTCTCAATTTGGTCTCTGACGTAGGAAGAATTGTTAATGAGTAGACATAGGTACTTCGGATCGAGGTCCCAGTCCGCCAAGCGAACCCGCAGCAGGTGCGAGTCCATGATCCCCCTCTCGATGCCTTCGGGCACTACTGCACAACGGCCACTGGTTCCCATCATGGTTACGACAAGGTCGTTTGGGCGAATCTCGCAGGTCGCCAGTTCCTGGAACTTCGCTTTATCCACGTACTTGTTCCCACGCCTGAAATCACGGGCGATTACATGCTCCTGACCGTAGACCTTGAACCCCTCCTGGGCCATAAACTCCAACTTAAGTTGACTCCCAAATGGACCTATCTTGATGCTCCCCATATCTCGGAAGAGCCTTCGACGAAGCGGGTATACATCCCAATGCGCGGGAATCTCACCCAGCCACTCGACGCCTGAATCTTTGTATTCTGGATATGGGCGGAAGCGTCGGCGTTCGGTTCCGAAAAACTTCTGCTCTTTGCTCACGCTATACGTATTCCTGCTCAATGGGTCCCTTCGCAAGGTCGATGACAGATGAGCAATAATGAACACGAAAAAACTTCCTGAATGTTTTCATTGAACGGTCTTTCGGCCAAAGGGATGGGTCCGCGCACCAGCCGTCAAGCTCAATCTCAAATATTGTCTTGAAGTTACGTCTGAGCCAGCTTTCCGCGTCCGCATCTTGTTCGGAAATCAGATAAGCTGTCATATCCGCGACCAATTCTTTCAGAGTCAATTGCATATCATCATCGGGGGAATTTTTCGCCCATTCTAAAAAGACCTCTGTCGGTTCGACTACGAGGACGTTACGGTTTATGGTGGGAAGATTTTCGTAATATATTTCTTGTTTCATGGCGCAATTTCCTCTATCGACGATTAATCGCCGTGTTTCGAGCCTGTGATCTCAGCCAGCATTTGAATGATATCTTTTTCGATGGCGCGGATATCCGCTTCGATTTCCTCGAGCGGGCGCGGAGGAGTGTATTTATAGAAGTAACGGTTGAAGTTGATCTCGTAGCCGATGATGCCGACATGGCCGTCTTTGGCATCGCGCCTGGATGTGTGGATCCAGGCGTCGGGGACATGAGGCTTCACCTCGCGCTCGAAGAAGGCGCGAACGCTGGCCGGCACGGCCCGTTCGTCAACAGGGTCGGCGCCATCCGCGAGCGGCACGCTCTCGGTATCCCGCAGATCAGGGTCGGGTTCAGGATTCCCATCAGTGTCCCGGCAGATGGAGGCGGTTTCGTCCCTGTCGGACAGGGCCGAAAGGACCGCCTTAAGGATATGTGCCGGGAGCTTAACGTTCGCCTTTTTCGCCGCGCCTTGGAGAACCGCAGTAAATTCTTCCCTATCCTTATAGAGCGTGTCCTGTAGATAACGGAGGAGGACAAGAATTGCTTTCTGAAATACCCTGCCGTCGTCCTCCTCCTTGGCCCCACCTTCGCCTTTCTTTTTTGACTGCGTCAAGCCTTGAAAGCCCCTTTCCTCCTCGAGCCGCGCGATTCGCTCTGCGCTTGCCTGGAAATTGAGCTTAAGCGGCCGCTCGACCGTGATCTTCCGGAATCCGAAATGCGTCGTCGGAAAAATCTTGACGAACTCGCCTTCTTCGAACGAGCGCAAGAGCCGCAGTATCTCTTCGGCCTTCTTGGGGGGAACCTCGCGTCTCTTGTCGCCGAGGCTCTTCCTCATCGGTGACCAGAAGGAAGTGGCATCGATGAGCTGCACTTTGCCCTTGCGTTCCGGTGCTTTGCGGTTGGTGAGCACCCAGACATAGGTGGCGATACCCGTATTGTAGAAAAGCTGCTCCGGCAGGGCGACCAGGGCCTCGAGCCAATCGCTCTCCAGGATGAAGCGGCGGATCTCGCTCTCGCCGCTCCCGGCGTCGCCGGTGAACAGGGGCGATCCGTTCATGATGATAGCCAGGCGCGAGCCGCCGTCCTTCTGTTCCTTCATGTGGGCCAGCATGTGAAGAAGGAACAGAAGCTGGCCGTCGCTGATCCGCGGCAAGCCCGGGCCGAACCGGCCGGACAGACCACGCTCGTGCTCGGCGACCACGGCTTCCTCGTCGCGCTTCCAGTCCTTTCCGTAGGGAGGGTTGGTGATCAGGTAATCGAAGTCGCGGCCGGCATGACGGTCGTTCGAGAGAGTGGTTCCGAACGCGATGTTCTCGGCATCACGGCCTTCGGTCGATTTCATGAAGAGGTCGGACTTGCAGACGGCAAATGTCTCGGGGTTCACTTCCTGGCCGAAGAGGTGGATGTCCGCCTCCGGGTTGATCGGCTCGCGGATGAGGGTGTCGTTCTTACGCCTGCCGGCCAGGATATGGCCTTTCGAAATCGTGAGCATGCCGCCCGACCCGCAGCACGGATCATAAACAGTTATGACCACGCCCTTTCGGCGGATTTGCTCCTCATCGCCGGCGAGAAGCAAGTCGGCCATGAGGTGGACGACATCGCGGGGGGTGAAGTGCTCTCCGGGATTTTCGTTTAAGGCTTCGTTGAACTTCCGGATCAGCTCTTCGAAGATCGTTCCCATAGTTGGGTTATCGACTTTATCGGGGTGGAGGTCGACGTTCTTGAAGCGCTCCAGAACCTGGAAAAGGAGTCCCGCCTCATCAAGCTTGGAGATGGTGTTGTCGAATTCGAACTTCTCGAGGACTTCGCGCATGTTCGGGCTGAAGCTAGCAATATAGTTCCGCAGGTTCGAAGCCAGATGGGGGGCGTCGGCCAGGAGCTTGTCGAAATCGTAGCGAGAGGTGTTGTAGAAGGCGAAGCCGGCGGCCTTGCGGAGCTGCGGATCGAGGTTCTCGAGTTTCTTATCCTTGAGCTTAGCCTGAGTCTCAAGCACATGCTCTTTGGTAGGAGCCAGGACGCAATCGAGGCGCCTCAGAACTGTCAACGGCAGGATCACATCCTGGTATTTGCCGCGCTTGAACGTGTCCCGGATGAGGTCGGCGACGCCCCAGAGGAAGCTGACGATTTCGCTGTGGTTCAAGATTCAAGCTCCCGTTGCCGAGATTCTATGATCAATGAAAGACGATGGCCTCGAAGATGGAGATCTCGGCGCCCTTCTTCCAGGCGTCGGCCGGGAGGCCGGCCTTGAGGCAGGCCTGGTCGAGAAACGTCTCCCGGTCCCAGTTGTTTTCGACGGGCACCTGGGGGAGCAGAAGACCCCGGTTTCTCCCCATGGCGATGACCAGGCCGTGCTTGCCGACCTGGACGACACGGGGGTTGTCGATCTTTTTCAGGGGCGTGAGAACGGAGATCTCGACCTCCAGTTCGCTCAGTTCTTCGGGCGTGACGGGAGTGAACCGGTTGTCCTCGCTGGCGGCATAGATGGCCGTGCGGATGACCGTTTCGCAGAGGGAGGCCACCGGCTCGATGAACCCGATGCAGCCGCGGAGTTCCCCCCTTTTCTTGAGGGTGACGAACGCTCCTCTTTCGGCGAGCAGGTTCGGGTCATCGGTTTCGCAGGCGATGACTTTTTTCTCGACGACAAACGTCTGGACGGCCTGACGGGCCAGCCGGAGGAGCTCTTTTTTCTCCTCGGCGGAGAGCGAGAACTCGGCCGCCGGCTGTCCCACTGTGACCGCGGCCGCGAGATACCCGACCACCCGGCCTTCGTCTCCGGAGCTCTCGGAAGAATCGGAGTAGCGGAGGACTTCGACCCGTGGCTGTCCGGCTTTTTTCAAGGCGATGAGCACCGCCGCCACCCCGCCTCCCCCGCACATGATGTTTTCGCCGTTTGCGCATC